>NZ_JBEYIL010000002.1:0-294629 GCF_040635845.1 Streptomyces sp. NPDC006872 | reverse complement strand
CCGCCCCCGCCCCCCCCCGGGTGGTTTTGCGGCTGGGGGGCGTCGCCCCCCCCCCCCCCCCGACGCCGCATGTCGACGGGCGGCCGGAGGACGTCGTCGTGGTGGTCTCCCGACGCGGGGCGCCCCTGTGGCGCGTGGTCCAGGAGATCGAGACGACCCTCGGGCGGGGCTGACCCCTAACTTCAGATTAGGGGTACGCAGTACCTTTACGGGTGACACTGAGTGCCATACCCTGTGGGCGTGCACGGTGGCACGGCGAACCGGGCACGTGCGTGCACGGGTGAGCCGCGCACGTGGATTCCGGCCGAGTGCAGGGAGTTGACCCGCGTGTACCACTACTCAGGAAACGCCGTTCAGCAGGTCGCCGGCTCCGCGGCGGGCGTCCTCGACCGTGTGAGCGCCGACGGCGACACGATCCTCTTCCAGCGCTGCACCTGGTGCGGCACCGCCATGTACCACCGGCTCCTGTGCCCGGTGTGTCAGGGCAGCGACCTGCGCACCGAGCGCAGCGAGGGCACCGGCACGGTTCGTCACGCCACGGTCGTCAACCGCAACACCCCCGGCGCACGCAATGTGTCCCTCGTCGAGATGGCCGAGGGGTTCGTCGTACGCGGCCGGGTCATGGGCCCGCTGATCGGCATCCACAGCGGCGACCGCGTCCGGCTCTCCACGGTCAAGGACCCGGTACGGGGCGAGCCGGTCTTCCAACTCCTCGACGAGCCGTTCCGAGCCTGGCACTAGGGCCGCCCGGCCGATCAACTCGCAGGACCGCACGGTCGGTTCCGGTGACCGGTTTCTTGTCCTTTCCGGGCAGAGTCCATCGGCACAGGCAACCCACAGGTCCCCTTTCGCTTCCTTCGGGGTGCGAGGGGCTCCCGGTACGGAGGGGGCTCCCGCACTCCGAGTGTTGAGGAGCGGACCTTGATCCGTGCCCGGCGAATAGGTGTCACCGCCGTGGCCGCGCTCGCGGCCCTGGCGGGAACACCGGGACTGGCACAAGCCCAACAACCTTCCGAGACAAGCGCATCGACCGCTTCCGCCGACAGCGGGCTGCCGCCGGGGTGGCAGGTCAGCGGAACGGGAGCGGCCCGCACACTGGTGTGGCGGTCGCCCACCCCCGTGCCCATGGGTGACGCCCGCGTCGAGTTCCACGCGGGCGACCGGCTGCTCGGCGCGCCGCAGGCGGGGAAGGACGGCCACACCTTCCGGCTCTCCCTCGCCGACGCCGGCGACGTCCCGCTGAATGACCTGCAAGTACGGGCGAGCGGGCGCCGTTTGGACGCGCCCGCCGACAACTCCGCTGCGGGCGAGCGGCGTTCAGCGAAGGGCGGGCTGCCCCCGGCCTCGACCCCGCAGGCCCCGGCCCAGGCCCCGGCCAACTCCGTCGACCCCGGCAAGCCGGGCTCGTACCGCACCGCCACCGGCGAGTACGACCTCGACCCGGTACGGCTGCCGGGCTACGCCGAGCCGGTCGAGATGCAGGCCGTGGTGGTCGCGCCCAAGGGGGCCACCGGGAAGCGGCCGCTCGCGCTGTTCCTGCACGGCCGCCACTCCACCTGCTACAAGCCGGGCGCCGAGGACGACGTGACCGGTGAGTGGCCCTGCCCGGCCGGCACCAAGGAGATCCCCAGCTACAAGGGCTATCTGAAGGACCAGCAACTGCTGGCCTCCCAGGGCTATGTCACGGTGTCGATCTCCGCCAACGGCATCAACGGCCAGGACTACCTGGCCGAGGACGCCGGCGCGCAGGGCCGCTCCTCGCTGGTCCGCAACCACCTCGCGAAGTGGGCCGCCTGGTCCGCCCGTCCGAACACCGCCCCGGCCGGGGTGCCCGACGCGACGAAGGCCGACCTCTCGCGCGTCCTGCTGGTCGGCCACTCGCGCGGCGGCGAGGGCGTCAACCGGGCCGCCATGGACAGCCTCTACCCGCCGCCCGCCGACCAGGACGGCTACCGGGGTCCGGTCCGCTGGAAGATCCGCGGAACCGTGCTCGTCGGACCGACGATCTTCGGCCAGAATCCGGTCGCCGACGTGCCTTCGGCGACGATCCTGCCCGGCTGCGACGGCGACGTCTCCGACCTCGAGGGCGAGACCTACCTCGACGGCACCCGCGGCATCAGCAACGGAAGCGCACTGCACAGCGCGGTGTACGTGGTCGGCGCCAACCACAACTTCTTCAACAGCGAGTGGACCCCGGGCCAGTCCGAGGCCCCGGCCTGGGACGACTTCTACGACGACCCGGAGCAGCCCGACCAGGTCTGCTCCAAGGGCGCGGCGACCCGGCTGACCGCCGACCAGCAGCACCAGGCCGGCGCGACCTACATCGCCGCCGCGGCCCGGCTGTTCGTCGCCGGCGACGACCGGGTGCGCCCGCTGCTCGACGGCACCGGCAGGCGCGCCCCCTCCGCCGACCCGGCACGGGTGCTGACGCATGCGGTCGGGGCCCGTCGCTCGGGCGGTTTCGTGCCCGACGGCGGGGTCACGGTGACCGGCGGCCGGGTGTGCTGGGCGGACCCCGACCCGGACAGGTCCTGTCTGGGCGCCGACGCCCTGGGACGGTCCCCGCACTTCGGCTGGTGGGACCTGGAGAAGGACAGCGGCAAGAGCGCGGTCGCGATGCAGTGGTCCGCGCCGGGCACGCCGACGAGGATCACCTCCACCGCTCCCGTCTCCCTCTCCGGCGCCAAGACCCTGGCGCTGCGGGTGTTCGTACCGCCGAACACCACCGGCACCGCGCTGGACGTGTCCGTCACCGACTCCGCCGGCCGCCGTGCCGCGCTCGGCAGGGTCCAGGTCGACGGGCTGCCGGGCTCCGACCTCACCGCCTCCTACTGGGCCCGTGAACTGCGCGTCCCGCTGACCGCCGCCACCCGCGCCGGACTCGACCTCAGGCACATCAAGTCCCTCGACCTGACTCCGCGTTCGGGGTCCGGGAAGGCCTGGTTCATGGACGCCTGGGGCTGGTCCCCCGGCCTGCCCGCGGTGCGGGCGGCGACGCTGCCGCGCGTCGACATCGGCCGGCTCACGGTCAAGGAGGGCGACTCCGGCACCGCCACCTACCACATCCCGGTCAAGGTGTCCGGACACGGCAGCGGCACGGTCCGCTTCTATGTCGTCGCTCCGGACAGCGTCGAGGCCGAGGAGAAGGTGCTCCCGGTCCGGGCCGGCCGCACCCCGATCGACGTTCCGGTCGAGGTGAAGGGCGACACGCGCTTCGGCTACGACGAGGCGCAGGACCTCCTCGTCAAGGCCGTGCGCGGCGCCGTCGTCGGTTCCTACCGAGGCGGGGTGACGACGGAGAACGACGACCCGGCGCCGAAGGTGACCATCGCTCCGGTCGCCGACCGGGTGACCGAGGGCGAGTCGCTGACCTGGCGGATCTCCCTCTCCGAGTCCGCCGACGTGCCGATCTGGTCGATGCTCCGGATACTCCCGGTCGCCGCGGGCCCGGAACTGTCCACCAAGGACGTGGACCCGCAGTGGCTGCTGGACAACTCCGGTGAGGAGGCCGACCCGGAGCGGGCGCTGTCGGAGGCGGACGTCTGGGTGTGGCTGGGCATCGAGCCCGGCGAGACGAGCGTCGAGTTCACGGTGCCGACGGTGAAGGACCAGGTGGCCGAGCCGGCCGAGGCCATGAGCTTCGTGCTGACCGACGACTACGCCGATCCGCTGCCGGGCCGGCCGGTGCTGACGGGGACCGTCGTGGACGCGCCGTAGCAGCGCACCGAACCGCCGCTCCACAGGGAAACGGGGGCATGGACCGTATGGTCCATGCCCCCGTTTCCTTCGTTCTCTGTCGTGCTCACAGCGTGATGCGGATACCGACGGTCCCGTCCGGGCCCCGCCGCAACCGGCTGCCGAAGAGCGTGAGGCGGCCCACGACGCCGTACTTGCGGGCGAGCAGCGTGCGGTAGCGGGCCGTGGTGGCGGGGTCGCAGATCTCTGCGGTGGCCGGGATCTGCTCGCCGGTCGGGTTGCCGCGGACGTCGCAGGGGCCGACGAGGACGTCGCCGCGGGCCCGGATCCGCTTCACCTTCCAGGCGTCCGCGACGGACCAGGCCCCCAGCGCATCCCCGTCGCGCACCACCCACACGGGGGTGGCGACCGCGGTTCCGTTCTTCCGGTAGCTGGTGATCAGCAGGTATTTGCCTGTCGCCAGCCGGTCGAGCGCCTTGTCATCCATTCCCGCAGTCTAGGCACCCTCGCTCCTCACCACCTGGGCAGCAGCAGCTCGTAGTCCGGCTGGAACCGCCGCAGGTACCCGGTGTCGTCGCGGCCCCGCATCCCCGAGTCGAGGTAGCGGCGGTGCAGCCGGTCCAGGGCGTCGTGGTCCAGCTCGACGCCGAGGCCGGGCCCGGTCGGCACCTTCACCTCCCCGTCCTTCAGCTCCAGGACCCCGGGGACGATCACGTCGTCGGCGCTGTTCCACGGGTAGTGCGTGTCGCAGGAGTGGTCGAGGTTGGGGATGGCCGAGGCGACATGGGTCATGGCGGCGAGGCTGATGCCCAGGTGCGAGTTGGAGTGCATGGACAGGGCGATCCCGAACGCCTCGCAGACGGCGGCCAGTTCACGGGTGCGGCGCAGTCCGCCCCAGTAGTGGTGGTCGGTGAGGAGGACCTGGATCGCGTCCTGCTCGATCGCCGGCCTGAGGTGTTCCCAGGCGATCACGCACATGTTGGTCGCGAGCGGCAGCGGCGAGTTCTGGGCGACCGCCGCCATGCCGTCGATGGTCGCGGTCGGGTCCTCCAGGTACTCGAGCACACCGTCGAGTCGGCGCGAGACGTACTTGGCGGTCTCCACCGTCCAGGCCGTGTTGGGGTCCAGGCGCAGGGGCTGTCCGGGGAACGCCTCCGCGAGCGCGCGGATCGCGGCGATCTCCTCGTCCGGCGGGAAGACGCCGCCCTTGAGCTTGAACGAGCTGAATCCGTACCGCTGTTGCATCAGCCGGGCCTGTTCGACGATCCCGGCCGGGTCGAGGGCCTCGGGCCAGTCGTCGGCGATGGCGGGGCGGCCGTCCAGCTCCGGGTGCTCGGCCCACTTGTAGAAGAGGTACGCGGCGAAGGGCACGGCGTCACGGACCCGGCCGCCGAGCAGATCACCGACCGGGCGGCCGAGCAGCTTGCCCTGGGCGTCGAGGCAGGCGACCTCGACGGCCGAGACGGTCCAGCCGCGTTCGTGGGAGCTGGGCACGGTCGGCAGCAGGGCGTCGTCGATCGCGGCGCAGACGGCCGTCGAGTCGAAGACGTCCAGACCCACGACGGTCCGGGCGGCGATCTCGAGCCGTTCGAGTCGCAGCGCGCCGCCCGTCGACTCGCCGAGGCCCACCGTGCCGTCCTCCAGGACGAGTTGGAGGATCACGCGGAGCGCCAGCGGTTCGTGCACGCCGTTGGAATTGAGCAGCGGCGGGTCGGAGAAGGCGATGGGCGTGACGACGAGTTCGCGGATGCGGGTGGCGGGGATGCTCATGCGGCGACCTCCTTCAGTCCCCGGTCGATGAGCTGGGCCGGGCGGCGACTTCGTCGGAGATCCCCCATGAGCACACTCCGTTCATATTCGTGAACTTGCTTCACGAATCTAAATTAAGGTGCCCAAGCTACGAATCGTTTCGGATGCATGTCAAGACATGGCGGCGGCCGCCATCCGTCGCACGCCCTCGGTCAGGATCTCCGGCGAGGTGGCCAGATTCAGCCGCACATGCCCGGCCCCGCCGGCGCCGAAACCGAGCCCGGAGTTGAGCGCGACCCGGCCGCGCTCCAGGAAGACCGCGGCCGGATCGTCCCCGAGGTCCAGTGCCCGGCAGTCGAGCCAGGCGAGGAAGGTGGCCTCGGCCGGCCGGTACCGGACATCGGGCAGCCGCTCGGCGAGGAGGGCGGCGAGCAGCCGTCGGTTGTCGTCGAGGCCGCCGAGCAGGGCGTCCAGCCAGGCCGTGCCCTCGCGCAGGGCGGCGGTGTGGGCGAGGATCCCGACGTGGCTGGGTCCATGGCCGACCTCCTCGGGCAGCCGGGCCAGGTCGGCGGCGGCCCCGGGACCGGCGACGGCCAGCGCCGCCTTGAGCCCGGCCAGGTTCCACGCCTTGGAGGCCGACATCACCGACAGCCCGCTCTCCCCGCCCGGGACGGCGAGGTACGGCACGAAGTCGGCCCCCGCGGCGATGAGCGGCGCATGGATCTCGTCGGCCACGACCCGGACGCCGTACCGCCCGGCGAGCGCGGCGACGGCCGACAGCTCCTGGGCCGTGTGCACGGTGCCGGTCGGGTTGTGCGGGCTGCACAGCAGGTGCGCGGCCCGTCCGCCGCCCGCGACGGCCCGCCGGTAGGCCTCCTCCAGCGCATCGAGGTCGAGCCGTCCGTCCGCGCCGAGCGGCGCCTCGGCGATCCGCCGGTCCAGGTGCTCGACGAACTGGAAGAACGGCGGATACACGGGCGGGTTGACGACCACCGGATCACCGGGCCCGGTCACCAGTTTCAGCATCTCGACGACGCCCAGCATCAGATCGGGCACGACCGCCGTCCGCTCGACGTCGAGCCCGTCCCAACCCCACCGCTCGGCCGCGAACGCGGACAGCGCCTCGGCGTAGGCCGTGCCCACCGGATATCCGGTGTCGCCGAGCGCGAGGGCCTCCGTCACCGCGCGGACGATCGGCTCGGCGAGGGGTACGTCCATCTCCGCGACCCACAGCGGCAGGACGTCGGCGGGATAGGTGCGCCACTTCATGCTCGTCCGACATCGAAGCTCGTCGAGACCGAGGGCTTGCAGCGGGTTCGGTTCACCCGGCGTCTCGTGCGGGATGCTGGTCATGGGGCACAAGATAGGGGGCTGTGGTGTGACCTGGGATCACGCGAACGGGACATTCCTGGAAGTGGCGTGCGACGAATCGGGCTCCGACGGGGAGAACCTCACCGGCGGGAACACGGATGTCTTCGCACATGCCAGTGTGCGGCTTCCCGCGGATTACGCGGTCGCGCAGGTGCAGAAGATCCGCGATCGTATCCGTTCGCCCGCCGAGGAGTACAAGGCGAACCACTTGCTGCGGGAGAAACACCGGCCGGTCCTGGAATGGCTGCTCGCACCGTCCGGTCCGCTGTACGGGCACGCCCATGTGCACCTCGTCGAGAAAGCGTTCTTCGTCGTGGACCGGGTCGTCGACCTGCTGCTGGACGATCCGGAGGCGGCCGTCTCCCTCTTCCGGCAGGGAAGTCGGACCTTCACCGAGGCGGAGTGGCGGAATTTCCTGGAGGCGGCCAACCGATTGATGTGGGTGCGGCCTGAAGGCGCACCGGACGAGCCCGTCGAGTTCTTCTTCCGGACGGTCGAGGAACTGCGGCGGCGGTATTCGGGAACACCCGCGGCACATACCCTCTCGCGGCTCTCGGCAGAACGCTCCCGCGCGCTCGCCTATCGCACCGGAATTCAGGACGGGCCCTTCGTGCTCGCCCCGGTCCTCAATCCCCTTCTTCCCTCGATCCTGCACACGGCCGCCCATTGGAGCGACGGCGGACGCCCGGTCCGGCTCGCGCACGACCGGCAGAACATGCTCACCCCGGAACGGATCGCCTGGATCGAGGACACGGCCCGGCGGCGGGGCATCCGGCTCGCCGGGCTGCGGCTCGTCGTGGCGCGGCACGACGCGCGGGTGCAGCTCGCCGACTTCCTCGCCGGCATCGCCCGCAGCATCGCCTCCGACGAGCTGGGCGGCCGCGGCGACCCCGCGCTGACCGCGCTGCTGCGCCCGTACACCGGTGCGTCGGCGGTGTGGGGCGACGAGCGGAGCGGGGCGCGACTCGGCCAAGCCGCGGCGCAATCCGGCGGTCCCGCACCTGACGTCAACTCCCCTGTCTAGATTGCTTGTCGACTGCGCACGATCGCTTGTCGACTGCGCACGCCATCCCTCGTCCGCCCCTGCCCGTTGCCCCTCGGAGCCGACCCATGACAGAGAACACCCGTATCGACACCACCCAGCCGCACACCGCCCGCATCTGGAACTACTGGCTGGGCGGCAAGGACAACTACGAGGTCGACCGGACGGCCGGCGACCGCATCCGGGAGTTACACCCCGGCATCGGCGAGTACGCCCGCGCCGACCGGCTCTTCCTGGGCCGTGCGGTGGAGCACCTGGTGACCGAGGTCGGCATCCGCCAGTTCCTCGACGTCGGAACCGGTCTGCCCACGGCGGACAACACGCACGAGGTCGCCCAGCGGCTCGACCCCCAGGCCCGGATCGTCTACGTCGACAACGACCCGCTGGTCCTGGCCCACGCCCGCGCCCTGCTCACCAGCACGCCCGAGGGCCGCACCGACTACCTCGACGAGGACCTGCGCAACGTCGACGCGATCCTCGAGCACGCCGCGAAGACCCTGGACTTCGACGAGCCCATCGCGCTGATCCTGCTGGGCGTGGTCATCTTCATCGGCGCCGACGAGGACCCGTACGGCCTGGTCCGGCGGCTGGTCGACCGGCTGCCGGCGGGCAGTCATCTGGTGCTGTCGCACACCATCACCAGCCCGGCGATGCCCGATGTCGACGAGGCCGTGGCGTTCTGGAACGAGCACGGCACGCCGAAGCTGACCCAGCGCACCCCCGAGGACCTGGCGGGGTTCTTCGACGGTCTGGAGCTGCTGGAACCGGGCGTGGTGTCCTGCTCCCGCTGGCGTCCGCAGGACACCGGGGACGGGGCCGAGCCGGCGGAGGTCGCGATGTTCGGCGGGGTGGCCCGCAGACCCTGAGGGGATCGCTCCCGCACTGAACGCCGGCGGGCCGCCGCACGTATGAAGGTCAGGGCGCTCAACGACCGGAGAGCCCCGCGGTGTTGAGTCCGCGCGTTGAGGGTTTCGGGAGCCATGCATGAGGCACGTACGACGACGGACCGTCCGGCGAGTGACACGGCTGGCGGCGGTCGGCGGACTCCTCCTGGGAGGGGCCATGGTCACGCAGGCGGCCATGGCGAGCGAATCGCCCGGCACGTCCGCGTTGCCACGCACCACGGCGGATTCCGTCGTCACCAATCCGGGGACCGCTCTCGTCCAGAAGCTCGGCACCGCGCGCACGGCGGGCACCTGGCTCGGCTCCGACGGGCGTCCGGTCGTCGCGGTCACGGACGAGGAGACGGCCGACGCCGTCAAGGCGGCGGGCGCCGAGGCGAAGGTCGTCCCGCACAGCATGAACGAGCTCAAGTCGGCCACGGCGACGCTGCGTTCGGCGCCCAAGGTGGCCGGCACGGCGTGGGTGATGGACTACCGGTCGAACCAGGTGATCGTGCAGGCCGACAGCACCGTGTCGGCCTCGGACTGGGCGCGGCTGACGGACACGGCCGCCGGCATCGGCAGCTTTGTGCGCATGGAGCGCACCACCGGCGAGTTCACCACCCGGATCAACGGCGCGCTGCCGATCCTGTCCACCGCCGGACGCTGCTCGGCCGGCTTCAACGTGACCAACGGAACGAACGACTTCATCCTCACCGCCGGACACTGCGGGCCGACCGGTTCGACCTGGTTCTCCGACAACCAGGCCAAGCAGCAGGTGGGCCAGACGGTCAACCAGAGCTTCCCCGTCAACGACTTCTCGCTGGTGCAGTACGCGAGCGGCAAGGCGGGCGCCGGCGCCGACGTGGTGGCGGTCGGCAACGGCAACGGGGTGCGCATCACGGGCACCGGCGACGCGGCCGTCGGCCAGCGGGTGTTCCGCAGCGGCAGCACCACCGGGCTGCGTGACGGCGAGGTCACCGGACTGGACGCGACGGTGAACTATCCGGAGGGCACGGTCAGCGGGCTCATCGAGACGACCGTGTGCGCCGAACCGGGTGACAGCGGCGGCCCGATGTTCTCCGAGGGGATCGCCCTCGGCATCACCTCGGGCGGCAGCGGCGACTGCACGACGGGGGGCACGACGTTCTTCCAGCCGGTGACGAAGGCGCTGGCCCAGCTCGGCGTGCAGCTGATCGTGGCGGCGCCGTCCGCCGGCGCGCAGGGCGGCGCAGCCACCTCGTCGACCGGTCCCGCGCCGTCCTCCTCCCCCACCCAGGCGGCGCTCGCCCCGGGGGCGGCGTCCCCGGGCTCGACCACGCCGGCGACGGGCGTCGGGGGCGGTGTGGATCTCGCCGCCCGGCTCACCGACCCCAAGAACATCGGCCCCGGTCTGCTGGTCATCGCCGGCAGTATGGTCGCCCTGGTCGCGACCCGGTACATCCGCGCCGAACAGGACCGCAAGGCCTACCAGCGGTACTACTCGGCGACGTGGGGCTGAGCCGGACTGCAAGAAGGGCACCCGGTCGGGGTGCCCTTGTCGGTGAGGGAGGCTCGGGGAGCGTCAGGCCGCTTCGACGGACTGCGGCGCGGCGGCCCACTCCAGGACGAGCCGCCGGTATTCCTCGCGCTGCTCGACGCTCAGTGTCCCGCCCGACCGGAGCCACAGGGCTCGGATCTGGTCGTTCACCTCTGCGGCCGATCGCTCGGAGAGGGATTCAACAGTGGTGGACATGGTGTGAATCTTACGGCGTCCGGGGTGAAGGCCGCGTGAGTCATCACGAACGAACCGGACATACCGGACGTGTTACTGATCACGTCCATCTGTCAACCCCTACAGGCCGGTTCAGCCCTCCGTGACCGCCTCCACTGCCCCCAGGACCAGCACCTGGATGGCCAGCACGGCGGCCCCGCGCGCCCAGTCGTGGAAGTCGGACACCTTGGTCTCCAGGGCTACCGGGGCGGCCAGCGGATGCCGATGGGCACGCACGGTCGCCTCCACCGTCGCCCCGCCGACGTCCATCAGTCCGACGCCTTCACCGGCCAGCAGGATCTTCTGCGGCATGACGAAGTTGGCGATCTGCGCGACCAGCGCGCCCAGGGCGCGGGCCGCCTCGTCGACGACCCGGGCGGGCATGGGCTCCCCGGCGGCGGCGAGGGCGAGGATCTGCTCGTAGGTCCACTCCCGGCCGGTGGCGGCCTGGACCTGGTAGCGGATGTTGGGGATGGTCAGCAGCGAGACGGCGCTGCCGCGTTCGCCGTCCGGGGTGAGCGGGCCGCCGGGGTTCAGGATCCAGTGCCGGCCGAAGTCACGGTCCTCCTCGGCACAGGGCACCCGTTTGCCGGCCAGGACCAGTCCGTAGCCGATGCCCGCGCCGATGGTGAGGACGACGAAGCGGTCGAGGCCGCGGCCGGCCCCGAACCACGTCTCGGCCTCGACGAGCGCGGCGACGTCGTTCTCGACGACCACCGGCAGTCCCGTGCGCTCCTCGACCAGTGCGGCGAGCGGAACGTCCCGCCACCCCAGGAAGGCCGACTCGCCCACGACGGCACGGTCCTGGACCAGCCCGCCCACGCCGATGCCGATCCCCGCGAGGCGGGGGTGGGCGCCGGCCAGCTCGTCCGCCATCTCCCCCAGCACGGCGACGACCTCGGCGGGGTCGTGCGAGGCGAGCGGACGGTCAAGACGGGCGACGACCTGACTCCTGAGCGTGGTGACGACGCCGTACACCATGTCCGCGGTGATCTTGAAGCCGATGAAAGAGCGGGACTCGGCGACCACGTCGAGCGGCTGCGAGGGGCGCCCCTGCCGGGCCTCCGCCGCGCCGCCCCCCTCGGGCGCCTCGATCAGCAGGCCCGACTCGATCAGCGGCTTGGTCAGCCGGGTGAGACTGCCCGCGGAGAGGTTCAGCCGCCGCGCCAGGTCGGTGCGCGAGAGCGGGCCGTGGACGAGCACCTCGATCGCGACGGAACGCTCCCCCGCGCTCAGCGGCAGCCAGCTGGCGGTACCTGTGGTCATGAGGGTCAGACTCCCACACGATTTCTTCTGCCCGATTTCTTTTGCCATGGAAGTATCCAGGTCACTATAGGCACCCGGGAGCCCCCGGGAAAAGATGTTCTCCTACCTCTTGACGTCTGGATTCTTTCGGCTCAAAAGTAAGTGGCGCCGAGAACGAGTCGCCGTAGACGAGGGAGTCTCCCGATGACCATCGCGTCCAGCAGTCCCCCGTCGCGTCGAGAGGGCCGGGGCGACGGGTGGCTCGCCGCGCTGTTCCTGGCCCCGGCCATGCTGGGGTTCCTGGTCTTCCTGCTCTGGCCGACGCTGCGGGGGATCTATCTGAGCTTCACCCGCTTCAACCTGCTGACGCCGGCGGAGTGGGTGGGGCTCGACAACTACGACCGGATGATCCACGACCCCATCTTCTGGGACTCGCTCAAGGTCACCGTCGAGTACGTGGTCATCAACATCGGCGTCCAGACCGTCGCGGCCCTCGCCATCGCGGTGCTGCTCCAGCGGCTCACCCAGTCGGCCCTGCTGCGGGGCGTCGTGCTCACCCCGTATCTGATGTCGAACGTCGTCGCCGGTCTCGTCTGGCTGTGGATCCTCGACACCCAGCTCGGCATCGGCAACGAGATCATCAGCGGCCTGGGCCTCGACCGCATCCCGTTCCTGGCCGACGAGACCTGGGCGATCCCCACCATCGCGCTGATCAACGTCTGGCGGCACGTCGGCTACACCGCGCTGCTCCTGTTCGCCGGCCTCCAGGCGATCCCGAACGACATGTACGAGGCCGCCAAGGTCGACGGCGCGAGCGAGTGGCGGATGTTCTGGCGGATCACCATGCCGCTGCTGCGGCCGGTCCTGGCGGTGGTGCTGATCATGACCGTGATCGGTTCGTTCCAGGTCTTCGACACCGTCGCGGTGACCACCGCGGGCGGTCCGGCGAACGCCACCAACGTCCTGCAGTTCTACATCTACGGCTCCGCCTTCGGCCGCTTCCAGTTCGGCTACGCCTCGGCGATGTCCGTCGCCCTGCTGGTCGTGCTGAGCGCGATCACCATCCTCCAGTACCGGCTCACCCGGGCCGGCCGGACCGACCTCGGATGACGGAAGGAGTCACCGTGGCTGCCGTGACGACAGTGCCGACCACACCGCCGACGACCACGACCGGCGCACCGCCGGCCCGGCGCAGGCTCACCTTCGGGCGGGCCGCCGCCTGGACCGTGCTGGGCGCGATCGCCCTCATCACCCTGCTGCCGTTCTACTGGATCCTGCGCACCGCGCTGTCCACCAACGCGGGACTGAGCGCCGACCCCACCAGCCCGCTACCGGTCGGCCTCACCACCAGCGGCTTCGAGCGGGCCCTCGGGCTCCAGTCGACCGAGGAGGCGATCGCGCAGGGCGGCGCGGGCGGCGGGCTGGACTTCTGGCGCTATCTGCTCAACTCGGTGATCGTCTCCACGCTGATCACCGGCTGCCAGATCTTCTTCTCCGCGATGGCCGCCTACGCCTTCGCCCGGCTGCGCTGGCGCGGCCGGGACCAGGTCTTCGGCCTGTTCCTGGCCGGTCTGATGGTGCCGACCATCTTCACCCTGCTGCCGAACTTCGTGCTGATCAAGCAACTCCACCTGGTGGACTCGCTGTTGGGCATCGCACTGCCCAGCCTCTTCATGACCCCCTTCGCGGTCTTCTTCCTGCGCCAGTTCTTCATGAACATCCCCCGCGAGGTGGAGGAGGCGGCGCTGCTCGACGGCGCCGGAAAGGTCAAGATCTTCTTCCGGGTGATCCTGCCGATGGCGGCCACACCGGTCGTCACGCTGTCCGTGCTGACGTACATCACCTCCTGGAACGACTACTTCTGGCCGCTGATGGTCTCCTACAGCGACAGCTCACGGGTGTTGACGGTGGCGCTGGCGGTGTTCCGCGCGCAGACCCCGGCGACCGGCACCGACTGGTCGGGGCTGATGGCGGCCACCCTGATCGCCGCGCTCCCGATGCTGGTGCTCTTCGGCCTCTTCGCGCGCCGCATCGTCAGCTCCATCGGCTTCACCGGGATCAAGTGAGGGAACCGAGATGCGACTTCGTACGCTGACCGCGCCGGCCGGAGCGCTGGCGCTGTCCCTGTCCCTGTCCCTGGTGAGCGGCTGCGCGAACGGCGACTCCGCCGGATCGTCCTCGGACACGGTGACGTACTGGCTGTGGGACGCCAACCAGCTGCCCGCCTACCAGGCCTGCGCCAAGGGGTTCGAGAAGGCGAACCCCGGGCTGAAGGTGAAGATCACCCAGTTGGGCTGGAACGACTACTGGACCAAGCTCACCGCCGGTTTCATCGCCGGCACCCAGCCGGACGTGTTCACCGACCACATCCAGAAGTTCGGCCAGTTCGCCGATCTGAAAGTGCTGGAACCGCTCGACGACCTGGGCATCGACGAGTCCGACTACCAACCGGGGCTCGCCGCCAACTGGCTGGGCCAGGACGGCCACCGCTACGGCGCTCCCAAGGACTGGGACACCGTCGCGCTGTTCTACAACCAGAAGATGACCAAGGCGGCCGGTCTCACCGCGGAGCAGCTCAACGGCCTCGCGTGGAACCCCGAGGACGGCGGCACCTTCGAGAAGGCGATCGCCCATCTCACCGTCGACAACAACGGCAGGCGCGGCGACGAGCCCGGCTTCGACAAGAACGACGTCAAGGTCTACGGGCTGGCCACCAACGGCGGCGGCGACGCCGACGGCCAGACCCAGTGGAGCCCCTTCACCGGCTCGGCCGGCTGGAGCTACACGGACAAGGCGCGCTGGGGCACCGACTACCAGTACGACAGCAAGACCTTCCAGTCCGTCCTCAAGTGGTACTTCGGTCTGGCGGAGAAGGGCTATATGGCGCCCTTCACCGACTACAACATCCAGTCGAACCAGTCGAACGTCCAAGTCGCCTCCGGCAAGGCCGCGACCTCCTTCGACGGCGCCTGGATGATCTCCACCTACACCGGCTTCAAGGGCAGGGACGTCGCCACGGCGCTCACCCCGACCGGGCCGACCGGCAAGCGGGCCACCATGATGAACGGGCTCGCCGACTCCGTCACCAAGGGCGCCCACAACAAGGCGGGCGCCAAGAAGTGGGTGGCCTACCTCGCCTCCGACGCCTGCCAGAAGGTCGTCGGGAAGTACGGCATCGTCTTCCCCGCCACCCCGGCCGGTACACAGGCCGCCGTCGCCGCCTACGAGAAGAAGGGCCTCGACGTCTCGGCGTTCACCGAGCCCGTCGCGGACAAGAAGGCCTCTCGGACCTTCTCGTATCCGATCACCAACTACGCGGCCGACGTCTACGCCCTGATGCATCCCGCGATGGAGGACGTCTACGGCAACGGCGCGCCGGTGAGCGGCCTCGACGAGGTCAACAGCCAGATCAACTTCATTCTCGACCAGTAGACCACCGATCGGCGCAGTTCAACCGATCGGCACAGTCCAACCGATCAGCACCGTTCAGCAGATGACCAGTGAAGGGGCTCCACCCACATGACGTTCTCCCTCGGCATCGTCGGCGCCGGGCAGTTCTCCGGCCAGTTCGCCAAGCTGTTCCTCGCCCACCCGGGCGTCGGCGATGTCTTCGTCACCGATCTCCTCCCGGAGCGCGCCGAACAGCTCGCGGCCGCCGAGGGGCTGTCGGGGACCTTCCCCTCGTACGAGGCCATGCTGGAGTCGAAGGCGGTCGACGCGGTCGCGATCTTCACCCAGCGCTGGACCCACGGCCCGCTGGTGGTCCAGGGGCTGAACGCCGGCAAGCACGTCTACTCGGCGGTGCCCATGGCGATCACCCGGGACGAGATCGCGGCGATTCTCGACGCGGTTCGGGCCACCGGACTGACGTACATGATGGGCGAGACCAGTCAGTACAACCCGGCGACCGTGCACGCCCGCAACCGGATCGCCGAGGGCGCCTTCGGGCGGCTCTTCTACGCCGAGGGCGACTACGTCCACGACATGGACCTGGGGTTCTACGAGGCGTACCGGTACAGCGGCGGCGAGAACTGGAAGGCGACCGCCAGCTATCCCCCGCTGCTCTACCCCACGCACTCGGTGGGCGGGGTGCTCGGCGCCTGGCAGACGCACGCGGTGAGCGTGTCCGCGATCGGGGTCGAGGACGATCGCGGGGACGGGGTCTTCGACAGGGACGTCAGCCAGTTCGGCAACGACTTCTCGAACGCGACCGCGCTGTTCGAGGTGGCGGGCGGCGGCTCGTTCCGGACGAACGAGTTCCGGCGGGTGGGCTATCCGTCGCACATCCGGGAGTCGCGGTTCCGGTTCTTCGGAACGGAGGCCAGCATGGAGCAGCTCGCCACGGTGGCGTTCTGGCAGGACAAGAAGGGGGTGAAGGACATCAGCGAACTCCTCGAGCCCAAGCCCACGATGTCACCGGACGACCCGTCGCTGCAGCACATCGCGCCGGAGCTGCGAGCCGCCTTCACCTCGGGCTCGGCGCCGGTGCACGACCGGGCGCGGCTGCCGCGGGAGTTCGACCATCTGCACAACGGGCACGAGGGCAGCCACCACTTCCTGGTGGACGACTTCGTCACCGCGGTGAACACGCGCTCGCTGCCGTCGGTGAACGCGTGGGTGGCCGCCCGCTACACCCTGCCGGGCATCGTCGCGCACGAGTCCGCGCGGCAGGGTGGGGCGAGGCTTGCGATCCCGGACTTCGGGGACGCGCCGCAGAGCTGAGACCGCGGACAGATCCTGGCCGTCGGGGCCGGGCGCCGTCAGGTGCCCGGCTTGCGACCGTAGACGAAGACGTCGTCGCCGGTCTTCAGCAGCGACCAGTACTTCTTGGCGGCCGTCGAGGTCATGTTGACGCAGCCGTGCGAGCCCGGCGGGTTCCACATGCTGAGACCGACCGAGTGGAAGGCCTGACCGCCGTCGAAGAACTGGCTGTAGGGCATCGGCACGTTGTAGATGGTCGAGACGTGGTTCAGGTTGCGCCAGTAGATCTTCTTCAGACCGGTGCGGGTCTCGTACCCGTTACGGCCGGTGCGGACCGGGACGGGGCCGTAGACGAGCTTGCTGCCGTCCTGGATCCAGCTCAGCTGGAGGGTCAGGTTGACACAGGCGATGCGGCCCTTGTTGGTCGGGCACGTGCCCGCCTTGTTGGGCTTGTTGCCCACCGCCTTCTGCTTGTTCATCAGGTCCATCACGCCCCAGGTGACGGGCCCGGCGTAGCCGATGTTCGGGGTGATGCCGTGCTTGTTCTGGAAGGCCCGGATGGCCTTGCAGTCGGCGGTCGACTGCTTGCCGTCGACGGGCCGGCCGAGGAACTTCTCGACCTGCTTCTGGTACGGCCCGGCCGCCGTCGTACAGCTCGCGGCCTGCGCCGGTCCCGCACCCAACGCGAGCGTCAGCGGCGCGACCAGGCCGGTGACGCCGAGCAGGACGGCTCCTCGTCTGCGTATGTCCCCCATGGTTGCCCTCTCCCTGGCACAGTGGTGGCGATCTCGTCCTTCTAGACCGTCTTGTACGGGCACCGGTTGTAGACAGACTCAAGCTGTGACAAAACAGTGAACTATCTGTTCGTCCGGTCGTCGGCGGCCGTCCGAATCGCGGCGGTTGCGGACAGGCCGGGTCCGGGCAGGCCGGGGAACTGCTGGGGCGGGAGTTCGCGCCGGGTGCGGACCGGTGAGAGGAAGACGGGCAGGAAGTTCGCCGCCAGCAGTGCGCCACCCACCCAGAGGGTGGCCCGTACGCCGGCCAGTTCGCCGATGAGGCCGGAGAGGGCGGCGCCGACGGCCAGCGCCCCGGTCAGCAGGAAACGGAACGTGGCGTTCATCCGGCCGAGGAGGGCGTCCGGCGTCATCCGCTGGCGCAGGCTCACGCCGAGGACGTTGTCCACGCCGGTCTTGAACAGGATCAGCACCCAGGCCACCCCGGCGAGCCACAGCCAGGGCCCCCGGTCGATCAGGGGCACGAGGAGGGCCGCGGGCGCCAGGACCGGGCCGACGACGCCGAGCGCCCGCCCGTGCCCGAGGCGCCCGGCCAGCGGACGGGCGCACCAGGCGCCGAGCAGCAGACCGACCCCGCCCGCCGCCCCGAACAGCCCCAACACACCTGCGGAGAGGTGGAGTTCACGGACGAAGAGGATCGGCAGCATGGTGGTGATGACTTGCGAGCCCAGGTTGGTGAGAGCGGCGGTGAGCGCGAGCGCGCGCAGTTCCGCGTTGGCCAGCACATGCCGGACGCCCTCCGCGATCTGGGCGTGCAGCCTGGCCCCGGGCGGCGGGTGGGGCGTGTCGTCGCCCCGGCGGAGTGCGAAGAGCTGGAGCCCCGAGACGAGGTACGCACCCGCCGCGCACACCACGGCCACGGGCGCGGAGAGCAGTTGGACGAGTCCGCCGCCCGCCCCGCGTCCGGCGATGTTGCCCACCGCCTGGAGGCTGACGACGGCCGAGTTGGCCCGTACGAGGGCGGCGGGGCCGACGAGTTGGGGCAGCGCGCTCTGCGAGCCGACGTCGAAGAACACGGTCGCGCACCCGTTGAGCAGGACCACCGCGTACAGGTGGACGAGGGTGAGCGCGTCGAGCTGCCAGGCGACGGGCACGGACGAGAACAGCACGGCCCGGGTCAGGTCGGCGACGGTCAGGATGCGGCGGTGCCGCAGCCGGTCCACCCAGACCCCGGCCGGCAGCCCGATGAACAGGAACGCCACCGTGCTCAGGGTGGCCAGGGCGCCGATCTGCCCGGGGCTCGCGTCGAGCGCGCTCACCGCGACGAGGGGCACCGCGACATAGCTCACGTTCGTACCGAGCTGGCTCAGTGCGGTGGCCGAGAACAGGACGCGGAAGTCGCGGACGCGCCAGGGTGAGGCGGTCGGCTCGGTGGGGGTCTGCACGGGTGAACGCTGCCCGACGAGCTCCCTGCACCACAAGTGAAAAGATCTACAGGTACTGTTAAGCGCTGCTACGAGTACGGCTCAGCGATAGCCCGTGGTGTTCGCCGGCTTCCCCGGGTCCTGGACCTCGACCATGTAGCGCCAGGCGTCCGGGCGGCTGCCGTCGAGGTCGGTGAAGCCGTACACCGGGGCGAGGCCGCCGCTGGAGAGGGATCGACCGTTGTAGCGAGCCACTTCGGGGTCGGCGGCGAGCGCGGCGACGGCCCGGCCGACATAGCGGGGCGTCTCGGAGATGGCGAAGTGCGGGATGCGCTCGACGGCGTCGCGCCAGTTGTCCTCGCGGACGCCGAAATGGTCGAGCATCATCTCCGAGCGCAGCCAGCCCGGGGTGAGCGCCACGGCGGTGGCGCCGCGCGGGCCGAGTTCATGGCCGAGGGCGAAGGCCATCCGCAGCACGGACGACTTGGCGAGGTCGTAGAAGAAGTTCACGCGGTAGGTGTCGCGGTTGTAGTCGTTGGTGCCGTCGGTCATCTCGACGACCAGGCCGCCCGGCCGGCGCAGCAGGAGCGGGAGGGCGTGGTGGCTGGTGACGGCGTGGGTCTCCACGGCGAGCCGGAGCAGCCGCAGCCCGTTGTCGAGGTCGTGCTCCCAGACGGGGGTGTCCCACTCGAAGAGGTTCTCGCCGCCCCAGACATCGTTGACCAGGACGTCGAGGCGGCCCTGTTCGTCGGCGACCCGGTCGACGAGGGCGCGGACCTGTACGGGGTCGAGATGGTCGGTGGGCACGGCGACACCGCGGCCGCCCGCCTCGGTGACGAGGTCCGCGGTGTCCTCGATCGTCTCGGGACGGTCGTACTCGGAGCGCCGTTCACGGGTGCTGCGTCCGGTCACATAGACGGTCGCGCCGGCCGCGCCCAGTTCCACGGCGATGCCCCGTCCCGCTCCCCGGGTCGCCCCCGCGACCAGTGCGATCTTGCCTTCCAGAGTGCCTTGCAGCGGCGCCGACATGTCCGGCCTCCTTCACGTGTTCCCTCGGTGTCCGTTCTCGTCGAGGGTCGCGTGGAAGCCGGACATCCATTGTCGCCATTCCCGGGAAGTCACCCGGTGGGGCGCAGCCGGGTGTCGAGTTCGCCGTCGTCGGCCACGAACCAGAGCTGGCGGCCCTGGTTCGACTCGCGCACGAAGTCCCGCAGGGCGGAGCTCTCGGCGAGATGCCCGGAGATGTCTCCGACGACGGCCAGCCGGATCCGGTAGTTCGCGAACTTCTGCACGACCTCGCCCGCGACCCCGGACCGGAGCCGGAAGAACTCCTCCCCGCAGCGCTCCGCGGGGATCACGACGAGTCCCGCGTCGTGTCCCATGGCGTCGCCGATGAGATCGAGCGCGGCGCGCTCGCCGTCGAGCGCCGGCCCGTCGGGGGCGCAGCGCAGGACGCGGGTGTCGTGCAGGGTCACGAGTGCGGTGGTCATGCCCGTGAGACTACGGTCGGCCTCGGGCGCGGTGCGCGCGGTTTATCGGTCAGTGCCCCCGGGCGATCCATTCCTCCAGGTGGGGCGCCTCCGCGCCGATGGTCGTCGCTTCGCCGTGTCCGGTCAGCACCTTCGTCTCGGGCGGCAGGGCGAGCAGCCGGTCCTTGATGGACGTGATGATCGTCGGGAAGTGGGAGTAGGAGCGGCCGGTCGCGCCGGGGCCGCCGTGGAAGAGGGTGTCGCCGGTGAAGAGGACACCGAGCCCGGGCTCGTACAGGCAGACCGCGCCGGGCGCGTGCCCGGGGGTGTGCAGGACGGTGAGGTCGGCGCCGGCGGCCTCGATGACCTGGCCGTCGGCCAGGTGGGCGTCGGGCTCGCGGTGCGGGTGGGTGAGTTTCCACAGCGGCAGATCGTCGGGGTGCAGCCAGATCGTGGCGCCGGTCGCGTCGGCGAGGGCCGGCGCGGCGGAGATGTGGTCGTTGTGGGCGTGGGTGCAGACGACGGCCGTCAGCCGTCGGTCCCCCACGGCGGCGAGGATGGCGTCGACGTCGTGGGCGGCGTCGATGACGATCGCCTCGTGGTCGTCGCCGACGATCCACACGTTGTTGTCGACGTCCCAGGTGCCGCCGTCGAGGCTGAACTGGCCCGAGGTGACGAGGTGTTCGATGCGTGCGGTCATCACAGCACCACCACCGAGCGCAGGACGTCTCCGTGGTGCATCCGCTCGAACGCCTGCTCCACCTCGTCGAGTTGGATGGTCTCGGTGACGAATGCCCCCAGGTCCAGGCGGCCTTGGAGGTGCAGGTCGATGAGCATGGGGAAGTCGCGGGAGGGCAGGCAGTCGCCGTACCAGGACGACTTCAGCGCGCCGCCGCGTCCGAAGACGTCCAGGAGCGGCAGTTCGAGCTTCATCTCCGGCGTCGGCACGCCGACCAGGACGACCGTGCCGGCCAGGTCACGACCGTAGAAGGCCTGCTTGTAGGTCTCCGGGCGGCCGACGGCCTCGATGACGACGTCCGCGCCGAACCCGCCGGTCAGCTCACGGATCGCCTCGACGGCGTCCGTTTTCTTGGAGTTGACCGTGTGCGTCGCGCCCATCTTCCTGGCGGTCTCCAGCTTGCGGTCGTCGATGTCGACGGCGATGATCTTCGCGGCGCCGGCCAGGTTCGAGCCGGCGATCGCCGCGTCTCCGACGCCACCGCAGCCGATCACCGCGACCGTGTCGCCGCGGCCCACGTTGCCGGTGTTGATGGCCGCCCCGATACCGGCCATCACCCCGCAGCCCAGCAGCCCGGCCACCGCCGCCGACACCGACGCGTCGACCTTCGTGCACTGGCCGGCCGCCACCAGGGTCTTCTCCGCGAAGGCTCCGATGCCCAGCGCCGGAGACAGCTCGGTGCCGTCGGTCAGGGTCATCCGCTGCTTGGCGTTGTGGGTGTCGAAGCAGTACCAGGGGCGGCCGCGCCGACACGCCCGGCACTGCCCGCACACCGCACGCCAGTTCAGGATCACGAAGTCACCGGGAGCGACGTCGGTGACGCCCTCGCCGACCGACTCCACCACGCCCGCCGCCTCATGCCCGAGCAGGAAGGGGAACTCGTCGTTGATCCCGCCCTGCTTGTAGTGCAGGTCCGTGTGGCACACCCCACAGGCCTGGATCTTCACCACGGCCTCACCGGGACCGGGGTCGGGGATCACGATCGTCTCCACCCGCACCGGCTCGTTCTTCCCCGGCGCGATCACTCCGCGCACTTCCTGCGGCATGAGGCTGCCCCTTTCATCGGCGTCGTCCGTCCCAGGTCCGACCCTACGCGTGACTGATCGGTAAGGGCACGGCGGACAGTCCCGGAAGCCCTCCTTCCGGTCGGCCGGCGAGGCCGTCGACGTGGCCTGGGGGCTCCGACGCACTCCCCGAGGAGCCCCGTGGCCATCGCACGGACCGCCGCCGACCGACCCCGTGGCGGCTGCTGCTCGACTAGATGATCGATTCCAAGGGGTTAGTGGTCGTAGGTGGTCAGTGAGCGCAGGACGAGCTGGCCGGTGTGGTCGTTGTGCCAGATCGCGGCGGTCAGCGCGAGGATGCGCTGCATGACGCGGGCGATCACGCCGGCCTATGTGCGGCCTCGGTGCTGTTCGAGGTTGAGCTGGCCCTTGAAGGTCTCGTTGACCGACTCGATGACCTGCCGCAACGGCTTGAACAGCGGGGCCCCGGGGCGTTCCGGCTCGCCCTTGCGGGCCGGCCGCAGCAGCCGGATGTCCTGCTCGGCCAACTGGTGCTCGAAGTCGCGGCCGAAGTAGTTCTTGTCGCCGATCAGCGTCTGTCCGGGCCGGGCGGCGACGAGGTGCGGTTCGGCGGCGAGCAGGTCCAGCAGGGTCTCGCGTTCGTCGGCCTTGGCCCCGGTCAGGGCGAAGGCGATCGGCAGGCCCTGCAGGGTGCACACCAGGTGCAGGCGCAGGCCCCAGAAGAAGCGGCTGTGGCTGGCGCAGTACCCGTACTCGGCCCATCCGGCCAGGTCGGAGCGTTTGACGGTCTCGCGGGAGCGTCCGCACTCCACCGGCGTGGAATCCACGATCCACACGTCGTCGCTCCATACGGAAGTGTCGGTGGCCAGCAGCCGGGTTACCCGCCGCAGCAGCTCGGCGGCCTTGCGCAGGCGCTTGTTGTAGCCGGGCTGCTTCGGCAGGTAGGGGAAGAGCTGCCGCAGGTGGGAGCGGGCGTGGCGCAGCCACTTGGCCTCGGAGGTGAAGCCCAGCATGGCCTGCACCATGGCGAGCGTGACCAGCTCGGCATCGGTCAGTTGCGGAGCGATCCCGACCGCCGGACGCCAGGGCGCCAGATGCGGTGATTCCTTCAGCAGGTCGTCGGTCTTCACATAGAGTGCGGTGGCGAGGGAGTCCAACTCTGTCTTCACACACTGAGGTTGGGCTCCCTCCCCTTATGCGCGCAGCCGATCCCTTGGAATCTAGCTAGTGAGGCCCGGTTTCCCACTCGCAGTCCGGTCTGCTGGAACAGTCATTGGCGCCGGGCGCCTGGCCTGGGGTGTTTCAGGCGGGCATCGTCCAGATCTGGTTCGTGTTGTTCGTGAAGCAGTCCCACATCTGGATCCTGGCCCCGTCGGCGGCGCTCCCCGAGTCGAGGTCGATGCACTTGCCGCTGGCCACGTGCTGGAGCTGCCCTGCGTTCCCGAACGGGTCCTTGAGCTGCCAGACGGCTGCAATGTCACAACCAAAGAGCTGGAGCCCGGTCCCGTTCGGTACCTGGGCCGTGTTGCTGCTGATGTCGAGGCACAGCCCACTGTTCTGGTTGAGTAACTGGAAGCCGCCGCTCACCGGGACTTTGAGCCATGCCTGGTTGCTGCCGCCGTGGCAGCCCCACTGCAGGATCAACGCGTGTACCTGCGTCGAGCCGCCCTTGACGTCGATGCACTTGCCCGTGACGGAGTGCTTGATCGGCCCGAACCCGGCAGCAGACGCGGGTGCGGCGGTGACGCCGAGGCCGAACAGGCTGATGGCGCCGAGAGCCGTCGCGGCTCTGAGATACCTGGTCATAGTCTCTCCTCTGGAAGATCTCGTCGCCGGAACGACGAGATCAGTGGTCGGTGGCGCCCGGGTCGGCCGCGCCGCTGCCTTGCGGTGCTTATGCTGTGAATCAGCTAGACGGCCGCCGAGGCCAGGGTTGTTGCAAAGTCTGACGGTCTTGGATCGTTGCTGGTCAGGCCAGGCCGAGGAGATCCAGCGGGCGGTGGAAGGGCTGGTAGGACATCTTGCGGAGCCCGGCGGCGATATTGGGGTGGCCTGCTGCCCGTAGGTGGTTGATCGCGAAGCTGCGGAGGGTGGCCATGTTGTCGGGTCCGTGGCCGGTGCGGATCGTTGAGTCGCGCTCGGTTCCACGCATCAGCACGATGACCAGCCATGGTGTTGAAGGCCGCGCGCCCGATGGCAGCAGAACGGCATCCGGTCAGCAGTGGGAAATGGACCCGGCGGCCGCGGCGCTGTTGTCCACGTACGGCGCGTACGTCCATCCGGTGACGAACAGTTCGAGTCCGCCGAGGTGGTTGTAGCGCTCGTCGATGGTGTGATACCAGATGTTTCCTCTGCCCAAGTCCTGACCGGTGCTCCAGCAGTCGGCCAGAAGCATGTCACCGCTCCAGAGGTCCGGAACTCCGACCGTACCGGAGGCCAGATTGGTGCCGTTGAAGACGGCCGCACCGATCTGCATGGTGATCAGCGAGCTTGCGGACGCGCTCTCCGCCGTCGCCAACACCAGCCCCCCCGGCACTCAGTGCTGCAACGGCCGCCATCAAGGCGCCACGGCGCCGGAACTTGCCTCGCATATCTGCCTCCTGATCACTTGGGTGAGTACTCGCTTCAAGCAGCGGGCCGCTGTTCCGCCTGTCACGTCCCGTTCCGGTCAAGGGACCGGACGACCTGCCAGGACGGTCCGGAACACATGTGAAAGGCCCACCGCGGCGTCCACGGGTCCGCGTATTCACACGATCCCGGCCGTCGGCGACCGGGAAAATACGTTTCGGCCCTCGCCGAAACCTGGGATCCTCCGCAGTACGTCCGGACGTACTGCGGAGGGCTATACGGTGTTGCGTATTCACTTCACGCTTAGTGACCTGGCGCGTACCCGGCTGGCAGCTGTACCGAGTCCCCTCGGCGTGACTGCCTTCAGTGCCAGCCGGCTTGTGCACCGTACGGGGACTTCTGAACTCGACCTGTGGCGCCGTGCCGTCAGGGCTGCGTTGAAGCCGTCCGCGCCGCCACTGCTGAGCGGGCTGACACCGACCTCCTCCTCCCACCCCGTCCCCCGCTTCCTCCGTCCTCAGCAGGGCCTGCACACGCTGGAGGAGGAACTGGATCGGCTGCTGGCTACGCCCCGACAGGAGTTGCGCGCGGACCTGGAGTACGTGGCCCAGCACCGGAGCCTGCCCGGGTGGGCCCGCGAGCTGGCCGACGGTGACCGGGGTACCGCAGCCAGGCTTGCTCAGTCCATCCGCGATTACCACCGCATCGCCGTCGCACCGTACTGGCGCGGCCTGGCCTCCACGATCGCGGCCGACCTGGCGGAGCGCGCACGGCAGTTACGGGACGGCGGCCTGGAACAGGTGCTGAGCACCTTGCACCCTCGCATGCGCTGGCGCCCGCCACACCTGGAGATCGATTCCCCGGACGACCTGGACTTCCACCTTGGCGGGCGGGGGCTGCTGCTCGCCCCAGCCGCCTTCATGTCCTACGTTCCCTGCGACCCGGACGAAGAGCGGGCAACCGAGCAGCCAACGTTGTACTACGACGTTGCCGGCGACGGCCCTCCCCGAGCTCTGACAACCGGGCTCTACGGTCCCCATGGCGGGCTGGCCGCGCTTCTGGGGCACAGCCGCGCGGCTGTGCTCGAGGTGATCGCCGAGGGGGCGTCCACGAGCCAACTCGCCCGCCGGGTGGGCCTGTCGATCGCCTCGGCCAGCGAACACGCGACGGTCCTGCGGCGCGCCGGCTTGGTGACCACCCACCGCACCGGCAGGACCCGCCACCACAGTCTCACCCCCCTGGGCGCGGAACTCCTCCTCCACGCCGCGGCCTCGCCCCTGCCCGACCGCCACTGACTCCTGCGGGATCCAGCCGGCCATGAGGGAAGCCGAAGGCGAAGGCCGTGTGCGGGCCGTCCGGACGGACATAGGCGAACGGGTCGACCGACAGTCGTCACGCCACCGCAACCTGCGACTTCGCAGCATCACTCGGACTTTGAAACAGCCCTGCCGCCGAGGCACCCACGTCGTCCTTGCTGAGCAAAGCTGCAAGGGCTGCCCGGACTGCCTCAAACCGCGGCTCGCAAAACCCCTTAACATCAGTCATGGGCGTATGCCTCATGCAACGCCAGGGCTTCCTGCCCAACAATTCCCGTACTGGTTTTATCGGGCGGGGCGCGATCAAATCTTCTCTACTCCAGCAAGGCAGCCTGACAGCGCGCGATCGGGCCGCCGGACCCCTCGGTCACCGCTCCTGTCTTCGCCTCGCGGTCGGCTGATGGCCCGGTCGGCGCCCCAGACCGCAGCGCCGATGACCATCAAGGCGCCGCACGCGGCGAACGGCTCCGGCCTGGACTCGGGTGCCGGCCGCTGTGGCTCCTGCGGCTGTTTAGCAGGGTGGGCGTTCCTCTGTGGAGACGCAAGAAGGAAGGACGGATACGCGTGCTGGAGCGGCTGAATCAGGCGCTGGACCACCTTGGGCCTGCCTCGACCGGGAGGCCGATATAGCCGAGATAGCCCGGATCGCCGCGGTGTCGGAGTACCACTTCCGGCGGCTGTTCTCCGCGCTCGCCGGGATGCCGCTCCCGGTCTATGTGCGGCGGCGACGAATGACGCTCGCCGGGGCCGAGGTACTGGCCGGGGACCTGCTCAATGTCGCGGTGCGGTACGGGTACAGCTCGGGCGAGGCGTTCGCCCGGGCATTCCGGTCGGTACACGGCATCGGGCCGGGCGAAGCCCGGCGCACGGGTGCGGTGCTCACGGCACAGCCGCGCATCTCCTTCCGGGTTGTCGTCGAAGGGAGTACGACCATGCGCTACCGGATCGTGGAGAAGGAGTCGTTTCGGGTCGTTGGCAAGATGGCCCGGCTCCCGCTCGTGCGCGAGGGAGTCAACGCGGCCGCCGCGGCGCGCCTGGAAAGCTTGGACAAGCAGGCAATCGTAAGGATGAAGGAGCTGGCCGGCCAGGAGCCGGACGGGATCCTGTCGGCGGCGGTGTACCTGACCGACAGCCGGGAAGAGGGCGCCGAGGTGGACTACTGGATCGGCGTGGTGACCGGTCCCGAGGTGGCGGCCGAGGGGCTCGACGCCCTCGACGTGCGGGCCGGGACCTGGGCGGTTTTCGACAACCACGGGCCCTATCCGAGCGCCCTCCAGGAGCTGTGGCGGGACGTGTTCACGCAGTGGTTCCCCTCGAACCCGTACATGAGCCGGACAGGCCCAGAGCTCCTGAGGACGCAGCCGGTGGAGATCGGTGCGGAGACCGACTCCCAGCTGTGGATCCCGGTCGAGAGGGGCAGCAGGAGTGCCGGGGCGTGAACATCGGCACCGATCCCTTGGAATCGATCATCTAGGTGCGGCCACACCGCTGGACCCTGCTCGCCGGCGCGGTGCTCTCGCTCGTCACCGGCGCGACCGGGCTGCTGCTGCCGCTCGTGGCAAGGGAGTTGATCGACGACCTGGGCCACGACCGTATCTGCTGCGCCTGCGGATCACGGCCGTCGACCGGAGCGAGCCCGGCGATCTGATGGCCCGCATCACCTCCGACACGACGCTGCTGCGCGAGGTCACCACCGACTCGCTGGTGGGCCTCGGCACCGGCGGTCTCACACCGGCCGCCACGGTCGTGATGATGGGGCTGGTGGACCCGGTGCTGCTGGGGGTCACGCCGGCCGTGATCCTGTGCGCGGGCACGGTCCTCGGAGTGATCGTGCCGCGCATCAACCGGGCGAGCCGGCGCGCTCAGGACGCGGTGGGCGTGATGGGGGCCTCGCTGGAGCGGGTGCTGGGCCCGCTGCGCACGGTGAAGGCGTCGGGCGCCCACCGTGAGCTCGTGGCGGGCGGTCCGCTCTACGCGGAGCTTGCGGCGACCCAGTTTCTCGCGACGGTCGAGTGACGCGGGTTGTGGGCTCAGGCGGGTACGCGAGATCGTTCGAGGCGATCCTGCCGGTGTCGTCAGTTGGAGGACCTCCGTGACCGATCCTGCGCCCGCCTCGCTGCCCGCTCCGCCCTACTACGCCGTGGTGTTCACCGCCGTACGGACGGCCGGCGACAACGGCTATGCGGAGAGAGACGAGCGGATGATGAAACTCGCCGCCGACCAGCCGGGATTCCTCGGTGTCGATGCCGCTCGCGGTGCGAACGGCCTGGGGATCACGGTGTCGTACTGGCAGGACGAGGACTCGATCGCCGCGTGGCGGAATCACGCGGAGCACACCCTGGCCCGCGCGGACGGACGCGAGCACTGGTACACCTCGTTCGCGCTCCACGTGGCCAAGGTCGAGCGCGCCTACGGGTTTGCCCGCCCGGCAGATCAGCAGGCGCCACCGGCCTGAAGGAAGCCGACGAGGGCTGAACGTGCGCGGGGGCCGCCCGGTCGTCCGGACGGCCCCGTGGGTGGAGGTGCGACGCTCGGCTACTCGACCGAGGGCAGCAGCCCGGTGACAGGGCCGGCGAGGTCGGTGACCTGGTGCAGCTCGTTCAGCTTGTGCAACTGGCTCACGTTCTTCACCTCGCGCACCTGCTGGGAGACCGTCGGGAAGGCGGCCCGGTGCTCTGCGGGAATCTGGCTCGCGGCGAGCGTGTCCAGCGTGGTGATCGGGTTGAGCCGGCCGGCGTCCGGGCCTTCGGCCGCGTTCGCCATGGGCGCCGCGAGGCCAGTGACCCCGGCGGCGAGAGCGGCGATGGCGGCGATGCGTCGAGTGGAGATCATGCCCTCAGCAACGCGGCGGGCGCTGTCGTGGACACGGGCGGGCGGCCGCGCTCACCCGACGGGTGGAGCGGGTCGCCTGCGCTTGCCGAGTGCGGCGGGCCGGAGGAGCCTCGAAGGTGAGGGCCCGGCGGCCCGTCCTCCCCAGGGCCGCGCCCTCGAAGGAGGTCACCATGGGCACCGCGGCAGGCTCCGCCTTCGACACCGAGACCCTGCGCAGGGGCGTCGAGGGACAGACCGCGACGACACTGCTGTCGCTCTACGCCGACGACGCCGAACTGCGCGTCATCGACCACAACACCCAGCCCAGCCGCCCCAGAGTGCTGCACGGCCGGGACGAGATCGCCCAGTTGCTCGAAGACGTCTACAGCCGGGACATGACCCACAAACTGGAGGAGTGCATCGTCCAGGGCGACCGTGCCGCCTACAGCGAGTCCTGCCAGTACGCGGACGGTGTGCGCGTACTCGCCGAGTCGATGATCACATTGCGTGACGGCAAGATCGTCGACCAGACGTTGATCCAGGCATGGGACGAGTAGGAAGGAAGACCGCGGGGATCCAGGTCACCTCCCGGCTGACCTGGACCTTCGCGGTGCGGGCGGGGCTGGGGCGGTCGCGTCCGGCCCGGTCTCCGCTGCCAGTACCAGTGTTCGCAGCAGGTCGGCGAGTGTCTCTCGCTCTGCTGCGGACAGCGCTGAGAGCAGCGCGCTCTCACCCGCCTCCTCCGAGGCAGCGTGCCGTTCGAACGCGGTACGGCCGGCGTCGGTGAGCCGTACCCGCACCCGTCGGCGGTCGCCGCTCTCATGGGTGCGGACGATCAGGCCCGCGTCCTCGATGGGGCCGAGCCGTGCGGAGAGCGCTCCGCGGGTCAGGCCGAGCAGGTCGGCGAGGTGGGACGGACTGCTCTCGTAGGGCGGGCCCTGGCGGCGCAGCATCAGCAGGATCTTGAACTGTCCGTGGGACAGCCCGTCCGTGTCGAGGGCGTCGCGGCGGGTCTGCTGCAGGTACCGGGCCAGTACCGCCAGCCGCGCGACGATCTGCTCCTTGACCGGGTCCATCCAGTCGAGTTCCTTCGCCCATACGGCGACATGCCGGTCGACCGAGTCCTCCATGCCCTGCCCCTTCGCTGTCCGTCACAGTAGTTTTCTTGTGGATGGTTTTGCTCATAACTACCGTCCCTCGCATGCCGATTGCCACCGCTTGCCTTCCTGTCGACGAACTCCTGTGCGCTATACGTGAGTTGAGCCGCGCGGGCCGCTGGGAGACCGCCGCGCTTCTCCTCGAATCACTGTCGGTCACGGATCCGGACGCGCGTGCGCGCGTCGCGCTGACCGCCGCCGAAGTCGCCCTGGAACATGACTGGTTCAGCGGGACGGACACCGCGGCGGAACGGGTCGCGGTCGCGGTCGCGGAGAAGGAGACGCACACGACTCCCGGCGGTGCCTGGGATCTGGAGTTCGTACGGCTGCGGCACGACTACGCCCGGCTGCTCCTCGTCGACGGCACGCTGCGGTTCGGGCCCGTGGGCAAGGATCCCGAGGCGCTCGCCGCGCTGCGCCGCAGGGCGCGCGCCCTGCGCGACGGCGCACCGGACGACCGGCGGCGCGGCTGGGCGGCGCTGTACCTCGGCCTGATCACCGACAACCACTTCGCCGAGCGCACCGCCGCGCCCGTCCACTACGAGGCCGCGCTGCGGGCGGGCGAGGCGGGCGCGGACGATCTGCTGGCCCGGGAGGCCCTGCGCCACCTGGGCGACCACGACCACGACTGCGGGGACCGCACCCGCGCCCTGGACCGCTGGCGCCGCGCCACGGCTCTGGGCGCCCGGGCGGGCACCGTCCCCGGCACCCTGTCCCAGCAGTTGCTGCTGGCGGTCCTGGCCCGGGACAGCGGAGACGAGCCGGCCGCGCAGGCACTGGCGACGGAGGTGACCCGCTGGGCGGAGGCGATCGGCGCGACCCGGCTCGCGCAGCAGGCGAGCGCGTTCCTGGGCGGCACGGACCCGACGGCCCCGCCGCAGGACAGGTGACGGTCAGGCCTGCGCCAGGGTGTCGTCGGCGCCGACGGGGGCGTCCTCGGTCGGGGTGCGTGCGTGGCGGCGGATCACCGCGCTCAGCAGGACCAGCGCCACCGTCGCTCCGGCGCCGACGGGGAAGGCCGGCCAGTACGGGGGGACGTCTCCGAAGGCCGTGCGCATGAGGAGCGCGAGGAGCACGAACATGCCGACCGCCCAACCGAGCGCACAGGGGCCGAAACGATCGTCGCGCCCCAGCCGGACCCGGCCGGCCCGGGCCGTGAGGAAGGCGGCGGCGAGCACGGCGAGGGAGACGAGGTAGCCGGTGATCAACGGCATCAGCACCATCAGCGTGACGTCCAGCGCCCCGAAGTGCCAGCCTCGCCAGACGTTGCGGCCCTCGATCTCCACGACCCGCCCGTGCCACAGGCCGACCTGGACCCGCCGACCCTCCCAGAGGTCCCGCGCGGCCCGCTCCTCGACCTGGTCGACCGTCTTGTTCCCTTCGCCCAGGGCGAGTCGGACCGTGAACTCGGTGTGGCTGAGGAACGTGCCGTTGCCGCCGTCCTGGCCGCCGCCCGAGTATCCGGAGACCGTGCGCGAGGTCACCTCCGTCACGGTCGCCGCGGCGGTGTCCAGGGACCCGTTCGAGCGGGCGAGCGCGACGGCCGTCTCCTCGTAGGTGCGTCCGGCGAGCAGCAGGATCAGGACGACCATGACGAGGCGGAACACCGCCCGCCGGGCCCGTCCGCCCTTGGACCGGACCGTCCCGACGTCCGCTGCGGCCTCACTCGTGTCCGACATGGCTCCCCCTTGTACCCGCACCTCGGCAGGAGGAAGGGATGCCCGGTCGGATCAGCCCTCACACGCGATCCGGGCGGGCACGCGCGCGTGCCCGCCCGGACGGAACGGAACAGAACGAACCGGACCGGACTGTCAGGTCAGCGTCCACTTCTGGTTGTCGGCGGTGCCGCAGGTCCACAGCACGATCGGGGTGCGGTTGGCCGTGCCCGCGCCGTTGGCGTCGAGGCAGAGACCCGCGTTGACGTTGGTGATCGTGCCGTCGCTGTTGACGTTCCACTTCTGGTTGTTCTGGCCGTTGCAGTCCCAGATCACGACCTTGGTGCCGTTGGTGGTGCCGAGGTTGTAGGCGTCCAGGCACTTGTTGCCGTACACCACGAGTTCCTTGCGGGAGGTGTACGTCCAGGCCTGGTTGGAGCCGCCGTTGCAGTCCCAGATCTCCGCCTGCGTGCCGTTGGTGATGGTGCTGTTGTAGAGGTCCAGGCAGCGGCCGGACTGGGTGCCGACGACCAGGTTGCCGTTCATGCCGGGCAGCGGCTTGACCGTGATGTCGGCGAGGGTCGGGGCGTTCGTGAAGGTCAGGGTGTTCGACGAGCCCTTGGACAGGGCGACCTGGAGGGTGATCGTGCCCTGGCTGGAGCCGGTCGGCGGGAAGGAGACCGTGGTCGTCGTCTGGCCGTTGACCTTGAGGGTCGCGGTGCGGGCGGTGGACGCGGTGTTGGTGTAGGCCACGTCGACGACCTTCAGGCCGGTGCTGCCGGCGACCACGCCGGAGAAGCTCGACGTGCCGGCGTACGTGCTGCCCGACGCCTCGGTGCCGCCGCTGACGGTGAGCATGACCGAGCCGCCCGCCGGAACGCTCGCGGTGTAGCTCGTGGCGTACGTGCCGACGTCGGCGCGCGTCCACAGGTCACGGACGGTCGCGGAGGCGTTGGTGAGACCCAGGTCCGACCAGCGCACGGTGATGTTCTGGGCGGCGGAGGTGCGGTTGAGCAGGACGACGGCGCGCTTGCCGCTGCCGGCGAGGACCTTGCCGTACACCTGCGCCCCGGTGGTGTCCTCGGCGACCTTGACGCCCTGGAGGCCGCGCGCGTCCTGGTCGACGGCGATGACCTCGGGGTTCTTGAGGATGTTCGCCGTCTCGGTGGTCATCGTGGTCAGGTCGTTGCCGGCCAGGAGCGGCGCGCCGGAGATGGCCCACAGGTTCATGTGGGTGCGGTTCTGGGCGGCGGTGAAGCCGGTCATGCCGACCATCAGCATGTCCGGGTCGTTGTAGTAGCCGGTGTGCTGGGCGGTGGGGTGCAGGCCCTGGTCGAAGTTGGACAACAGGTTCGTCATCGACGGGTTGTTGCCGTAGAAGATGATGTCGGTGCTGGTCCGGTACATGGGGGCCAGGCCCGGGGCCCAGTTCCAGGTGTTCTGGTAACCCCAGTTGCAGATGGAGAGGGTCAGCGGGCGGCCCGTGGTGGCCGTCGCCTTCGTCACCGCCGCGCTGATCGCGGTGTACGTCGTCGGCGCGTCCAGGCCCTCGGCGTCGCCGCCGCACCAGTCGACCTTCACGAAGTCGAAGCCCCACTGCGAGAACTGGAGCATGTCCTGCTCGTAGTGGCCCTCGCTGCCGCTGCCCGGGGCGGCGGGGCGCCCGGTCGGGTAGTAGTAGCCGCAGCCGTCCTTGCCGGCGTCGGTGTAGATGCCGGCCTTGAGGCCCTTGCTGTGGATGTAGTCGGCGATGGCGCTCATGCCGCCCGGCCACTCGGACTCGTCGATGGTGATGTTGCCCGCGCTGTCGCGGGTGCCCTGCCACCAGCCCTCGTCGATGTTGATGTAGTTGTACCCGGCCGCCGGCAGCCCGGCGGCGACGAACGCGTCGACCTGCTGCTTGATGACGTTGTAGTCGATCTTCGCGGCGAAGCTGTTCCAGGAGGCCCAGCCCATCGGGGCGGTGGGCACGGAGATCTGGCGCGAGGTCGCGGCCTGGGCCGGGCCGGGCTGGACGAAGAGCAGGGCGGCGGTGGCCGTCAGCAGGAGGGCGAGGGCCCGCGCGGCGGCTGATCTCCAGCGCCGGGCGAGGCCCGGACGGAGGGGGGTTGGGGGAAACATGCGGCGGCTCCGAGGTACGAAATATCGAACGAGGGTCGATGAATCGAACGTATTGCGCGCCGAAAGTAGAGCCGCCGGAGGGTGAAGTCAACGGCTGGGACAGAAGTGATGTGACCGCTCTCAAAGAGGAAGTGGCTGCTTTCGTAGGGTCGTTCACCCCCACCGGGCTCCCCGCCCCCATACTGTCCGTCGTGCGAGTGGCGATCATGACGGCAGGCTCCCGGGGCGATGTCGCCCCCTTCACCGGGCTGGGGCACGCGCTCGTGCGCGCGGGCCACGAGGTCACCCTGGTCACGCACGAGCGGTTCGCGCCGCTGGTGGCGGGCTCGGGGGTGGGCTTCCACCCGCTGCCCGTCGATCCGCGGGCCGAACTGGAGTCCGAGCAGGGCCGGGGACTGCATCGCAGCAGCACCGGTCCGGGCAAGCTGCTGCGGGTGGCCCGGATGGCGCGGACGTTGGTCGGGCGCATGACCGACGACCTCATGATCGCCGCCCGCGCGGCCGACGCGCTCCTGCTCGCGGCCTCGGTGGCGCCGCTGGGCCACACCATCGCCGAGGGCCTGTCCCTGCCGAGCCTGGACCTCGCCCTCCAACCGGTCGCCCCCACACGGGAGTTCGCGCCGCCGTTGCTGGGCGGCGGCTCCTGGGGAGCCGCCGCCAACCGGCTCGCCGGGCACGGCGTCGAGCTGGCCGTCGAGCAGATCTTCGCCCCCGTCCTGCCGACCGTACGGGCCCGGCTGGGCCTGCCCGCCGTACGCCGCCCGATCGCCGGCCTGCGAGCCCGGGGCCGGCGCGGCCGGCCGGTCCTGCACGGCTTCAGCCCGCTGGTGGTGCCCCGGCCCCCGGACTGGCGGGCGGAGCTGGGCGTCACCGGGTACTGGTGGCCCTACGACCGCGAGAGTCGACTCCCGCCCGCCCTGCGGGAGTTCCTCGACGCGGGGCCGCCGCCGGTCTTCGTGGGCCTGGGCAGCGCGACCGTGCCCGACCCGCGGCGGCTGAGCGTCGAGGTCGTCCGGGCGCTGCGGCGGGCGGGGCTGCGCGGGGTGATCCAGCGCGGCTGGGCGGGCCTCGCGGCCGACGGGGACGACATGCTGACCGTCGACGACGTGCCGCACTCGCTGCTCTTCCCGGAGACGGCAGCGGTGGTCCACCACTGCGGGGCGGGCACGACGGCGGCCGGGGTGCGGGCCGGGGTGCCCGCGGTGCCGGTGCCGATCCAGTTCGACGAGGCGTTCTGGGCGGACCGCCTGGTCGCCCTGGGGGTGGCCCCGGCCCCGGTGCCGCTGCGCCGACTCACCGCCGACACCCTCGCCGACGCGCTCGTGCGGGTCACTCGGGACCCCGGGTACCGCGAGCGGGCGCGGGAGCTGGGGGCGGGGGTGCGCGAGGAGGACGGGGTGACGCGGGTGGTGGAGGCGGTGGGACGCCTCGCCTGACGACCGGCCGGGCCTACGCTGCCCCGGGCCCCGGCGTCGGCGTCGGCTCCGGCGCCCACCCGGGCGGTCGCAGGATCCCCAGCAGTTGCCGGACCAGTTCGTCGACGGCCTCCTCCAGAGTGGCCTCCACCCAGCCGGCGGTCCAGTCGTGCAGGAGGCCGTTGACGCTGCCGATGAACGCCGTGGCCGGGAGGCGGTAGTCACGGACGGCCGCCTCGCCGCGGTCCGCCGCGGCCATCGCCTCGCGGCAGATCAGCTCGATCCAGCGGGCGCGGCGGGCCAGGCGCTGTTCCTCCAGGCGAGCGCTGACGCCGACGATCTCGACGAAGGTGATGCGGATGCGGCGGGGATCGGCGGTGACGTTGGCGGCGTAGGCGCGGAAGATCGCGGTGGCGCGCTCGGCCAGCGGCAGGCCCTCGGCGCCCGCAACACCGGCCACGACCGCCGCCTCCGCCCAGTCGTTGACCTGGAGGTGCAGTGCCGCCAGGACGTCCTCGAGGGCGCAGAACTCCTCGTAGAACTGGCGGGTCGACAGGCCGGCCGCCTCGCTCAGCGACGCGACCGTGGTGCCGCGGTAGCCGGGGGCGCCGCCGAACATCTCCAGCGCCGCGTCCAGAAACCTCGCGCGTCGCTCGGCCTGCCGCTGTTCGGCGGTCTTGCCGGCGTACCGGCCGGTCGGCGCCCTGAGCCTGCCCGTCACTGACCCTCCCTCGTCGCTCCGTGCTCCCCCACCCCCGATTTTGTCGTGTCCGCAATCTTGCCGCGCAGGGCACCCCTTCCTTACTCTCCAGTAAGCAAACTCTGAACTCAAGCGTGTTCAGACTCGGGCAGGCGTGCGCGCGACCCTCCGCCCTGCCCTCACACCCGCCACCCCCAGAGGAGAGAGCAGCATGCCTGATTTCAGAACCAGGCGCCTTTGCTCCGTAGCCGCCGCCCTCGTCCTGACCGTCACCGCCCCCGCGACCGCCGCCACCGCCGCCTCCGACTCCTCCAGCGCCGCCGCCCTGCGCGAGGTGCTCTTCGTCGGCAACAACTGGGAGGGCACCGCGGACGTCATCAACTCCAGCGGTGACTTCGCGAAGGTCGGCCGGATCAACGTGATCCCCGACAAGGCCGCGCGGATGGCGGAGATCAACGCCGACCCGATCAAGTGGATCTACTTCCAGGCCATCCGCAACGGCGTCGGCGAGGGCCACGACCAGTTCGTCGACGACATGTACACCACTCCGGACGGCGCATCGGTGGTCGTCTCCCGGCCCAGTTTCGCCGACGTCGTCTCGATCGACCTGGCCACCGGAAACATCAACTGGCGTTTCCCGGTGTCCGGTTACCGCTCCGACCACATGGCCGTCTCGCCGGACGGGCTCCGGGTCGCGGTCTCCGCGTCGATCTCCAACACCGTGCACGTCCTGAACATCAGTACCGGGAAACAGTTGGGCTCGTTCAAGACCGGCGACAAGCCGCACGAGAACATCTTCACCAAGGACGGCAAGTACATCTACAACATGTCGATCGGCGACGTGAACACCTCGCAGGACGCGCCGTGGCAGGACTTCACGAAGGGCGACCGGCGCATCACCGTCGTCGACGCGAACACCTACCAGCAGGTCAGGATCATCGACATGCGGCAGCGGCTGGACGCGATCGGCCTCACCGACTACTCCGACGCGGTGCGCCCGGCGGTCTTCTCACCCGACGAGTCCAAGCTGTACTTCCAGGTCTCGTTCTTCAACGGCTTCTTCGAGTACGACCTCGCCACGGACCGGATCACCCGGACGAAGACCCTGCCGAAGAACCCGGCGACCAGCGACGACCGCACCACCTTCGTCAACGACTCGCGCCACCACGGCATTTCGATGAGCCCCGACGGCAGCAAGCTGTGCGTCGCGGGCACGATGGACGACTACGCGACGGTCGTCAACCGCACCACGCTCCAGGAAGGCCCGCTGGTCACCGCCTCCAAGCCCTACTGGGCCACGGTCAGCGGCGACGGAAAGAGCTGCGTCATCTCCGAGAGCGGCGCCGACCAGGTCACCGCGATCGACTTCGGCACCGGGCAGAAGATCGTGTCGGTGCCGGTGGGAGATCATCCGCAGCGGGTCCGGCTGGGCCATGTGGCCGCCGACTGGGCCGGAACGGTGAACTGACACTCCGCCATACTGCCGAAGCCGACGAGTGGGACACCGGCCGCCTCGCGGCCGGTGTCCCACTCGTCGGCGATGCGGCGATGCAGGGTGGGCAAGGTGGGCTCCGTCGCTTCGGCGCAGGCCGCGACCTGCCTCACGGAGTACCTCGTCCACCCGCCCTCACGCCCTCACGCCCTCACGTCAGGGTCGAGATTCGATCCTGACGTGAGGCGCGGGACAGAGCGCCGGCCGACGGCCGTTCTACCCCACCTTCTGCGCCACCCAGGCCGCCAGCTCCGTGCGGGCCGCCGCCAGCAGGGTCGCGGACGGGGCGGTCGCGCCGTTGGTGACCAGGGCGTAGTGCACGGCGCCCGTGTCGGACGTGCTCAGCAGCAGACGGCGGCTGCCGGTGCCGCCCGGTTCGACGGCGGCGGCGATCTTCGTGGTGGACGAGTAGGCGGGCGGGCCGTACACCGTGCCGAGGTCGGAGACGACCGTGGTGGCAGCGGTCGGGAAGGACGCGGGCAGGTGCAGCTCGGTGGGCGCCGTGCCGCCGTTCGAGCGCCACACCAGCACGCTGTACTGCCCGGAGCCGACCAGCGAGGCCACGTTCGGCAGGGTGCTGGGGACGGGGTTCCAGGTGAGCGTGGTGGAGCCGTCGCGGGAGCGGTCCTCATAGGTGAAGGCGACGGTCGTGCCGGAGGTCGCGCTCGGGTAGATCCGGTCGAGGAGACGGGCGTCCTGACGGAGCGTCGCCGTGCCGCTGTCGTCCAGACGGACGGCCGACAGGTCCTCGTCGTTCCAGGCGTCGCCCGTGGTGAGCAGCTTGTCGGGGTTGTCGTTCATCAGCTCGTGGTGGCGGCCGTTGTAGATGTCCCACTGCCATTGGCTGCCGGAGAGGACCGGGCCGGAGACGGCCGGGGTGGTCCACCAGGTCACGCCCTTCACCCGGGAGTCGAGTGCCTGGTACATCGCCTTCAGGACGGTCGGCGCCTTGCCCGCGGTGCTGCCGTTCAGCGGATGGCCGAACTCGCTGACGACGGCCGTGGTCCCGGCCGCCGCGGCCCGGTCGCGGACGGTGCCGAAGTCGGTGACGTACTGGCCGTTCTCCGCGTTGCCCCACATGAGGATCCCGGAGATCGCCTTCTGGTCGTAGAAGTGGGTGTTGAAGACGTAGCGGGAGCCGAGCGTGCCCGCGTCGAGGAGACCGCCCTCCTCCTTGCTGACGTTGCCGTTCCAGAAGAGGTTCGGCTCGACGAAGGCGGGCTTGTCCGTCCAGCCGGCCGCGTCCATCCGGGCCCGGAACTTCACGTAGAAGGGCCACAGGAGGTCGCGTTCCCAGGTGCGGCTGGCCTGACCGGAGTCGTAGCTGCCCGCGTACGGCTCGTTGTAGGGGTCGAAGCCGAGGACGCCCGCGAACTGCTCGGCGGTCAGGTTCTGCCTGACGTACGCCATGGTCTGCTGCGCCATGGAGAGGAAGGAGTCCTGGAGGCCGTAGGCGTTGTGCCAGAAGTCGTACTGGGCCTCCTTCACCGCGCTGTTCTGGGTGATGTTCTGGCCCCAGAGGAAGCAGATGCCGCAGGACTCGGCGGGGTAGCCGCCCAGGTCCACCGCCCACTGGGGAGCGCCGTCGCCGGTGTACCAGCTGCCCTCGTTGAACAGGTAGCGGGAGTAGAGGTCCTGGTGGAAGTCGGGGTAGACCCGGATGCCGGCGTCCAGGAAGGCGCCCATCTGGGCGGTGGCGGCGGCCAGGTAGGCGGTGTCGTACTGGCCGCGCACCGGTTCGGCGTAGGCCCAGGAGAGCAGGAAGCGGACGGAGTTGCCGCCGCCGAGGGCGCGCAGGGCCGTCGCCGACTTCTTGGCGTCGGCGACCGAGGCGAAGGGCAGCCCGTCGTTCTCGGCGAGTTTGGTCTCGCCGGAGACGTTGTAGCCGCGCAGCACGACCTCGCGGCCGTTGCCGTCGACGAAGCGGCCGCCGGACACGGTGAGCGCCGTGCCGTCGAAGGAGAGGGAGCCGGGGAGGGTGGCGGCGGTGGCGGCCGAGGAGCCCGCCGCCGTGAGGAAGCCACAGAGTCCGCAGAGGACTACCAGAACAGCGAGCAGACGTGCCCGGATATTCGGCATGTCCACTACAGTCCGGTGATTTCCAGACACCGTCAATACCTTCTGACCCCCGAGTAAGTTCATACTCCGTCAGTCACCGGGCCGGTCCCGTTCAACAGGACTCCTCACTGGTCAACGCATTACCGTTCAATCGTGCGCGAAATTCTCCCGATGCTGAGTGGGTGGTACGCCGCAGGCGAGCCGTTCGGGCTCGCCACCGTCGTCGCCGTCAGCCGCAGCGCGCCGCGCGATCCGGGCGCGGCGATGGCGGTGGGGCCGGACGACGAGGTGGTCGGCGGTGTCTCCGGGGGCTGTGTGGAGAGCGCGGTGTTCGAACTGGCCCAGGAGGTGGTGGCCGACCGCTCGGCCCGGCTGGAGACCTTCGGATACAGCGCCGAGGACGCCTTCGCCGTCGGGCTGACCTGCGGCGGCGAGATCACGGTGCTCGTGCGTCCCGTCACCGCGAGCCTGGACCCGTCGTTCGGCGCGGTCGCGGAGTCGGTGGCCGCGGGCGAGCCGGTGACCGTGGCCACGGTCACCGACGGTCCCGCACCGCGCGGTGCCGCCCTCGCCGTCTGGCCGGACCGGACCTCGGGCACCCTGGGCACGGACGGACTGGACGCCGCCGTCACGGCCGACGCGCGCGGCGAGCTCGCCCTCGGCGTCACCGGCGTCCGGCACTACGGGCCGCGCGGTGAGCGACGGGAGGACGCCGTCTCGGTGTTCCTGCACTCCTTCGCGCCGCCGCCGCGCATGCTGGTGTTCGGCGCGATCGACTACGCGGCCGCCGTGGCCCGCATCGGCGACTTCCTCGGCTACCGGGTCACGGTGTGCGACGCCCGCCCGGTCTTCGCCACGCCCGAACGCTTCCCGCCCGGCGTCGAGGTGATCGTGGAGTGGCCGCACCGGTATCTGCGGGGCACGGACACCGACGGGCGCACGGTGATCTGCGTACTGACCCACGATCCGAAGTTCGACGTGCCGCTGCTGGAGGTGGCGCTGCGCGGGCCCGCCGCGTACATCGGGGCGATGGGCAGCCGCCGCACCCACGACGAACGGCGTGCGCGGCTCGTCGAGGCCGGGCTCACCGACCGTGAGCTGTCCCGGCTGCGCTCACCGGTCGGGCTGGACCTCGGGGCCCGCACGCCCGAGGAGGTCGCCGTGTCGGTGGCCGCCGAGATCGTCGCGCTGCGCTGGGGCGGCAGCGGCGCCCCGCTGACGGCCACGGCGGGGACCATCCACCGCTGATCGGCCAATATCGGCCGAAAGGGGGTGTAGGGGGCGTGGAGCGGGGTAGGCGGCCAGAAGGACAGGCATGCATGTCCTCCCTTCGTCTCGCGAAGGAAGGAGGTCCGTTGAGGCAACGCACACTCGCAAGTTCCGGGCCGCCTCCGAGCCCACTCGGCCGGGGCGGCCCGGTCCTGTGTCCGCGGTTCTACGGCAGCCGGTGCAGGACCACGTCCGTGAGCCGGCCGTCGGCCGCGGTGGCGGTCATGAAGGTGCGGTGCGGCTGACGTCGGCGGTCGGTCGGGGAGCCCGGGTTGAGCAGCCGCAGTCCGCCCGGGGCCGTGGTGTCCCAGGGGATGTGGCTGTGGCCGAAGACGAGGACGTCCAGGTCGGGGAAGCGGGCGGCGCACCGGGCCTCCCGGCCCTGGGCGGAGCCCGTCTCGTGGACGACGCCGAAGCGCAGGCCCCCCAGTTCGGCGTAGGCGATCTCGGGCAGCCGGGCGCGCAGGTCGGGCCCGTCGTTGTTGCCGTACACGCCGACGACGGCGCGGCTGCGGCTCTCCAGCAGGTCGAGGGTGGCCGTGTCGACCCAGTCCCCGGCGTGGATCACCACGTCCGCGCGCGGGAGCTCGTCGAGCAGCGGGGCGGGGAGCTCCTTGGCGCGCTGGGGGAGGTGGGTGTCGGACATCAGAAGAAGGCGCACGGCCTCAGACTACGGACAGGTGAGGGGCGGTCGGCGGGGTTAGCATCGGGCCACGCGCACCCGCCGCCCCGCGCACGGCAGAGCGATCCAGCAAGGGGGCCAGGAGCCCGATGCCGGTCAAGGTCAGCGTCATCGTCCCCGTGTACAACCCCGGTCCCTACCTCGAGACCTGCGTCGCCTCGCTGCTGAGGCAGTCGCTCCCGCCGGACGAGTACGAGGTGATCTTCGTCGACGACGGCTCCACCGACGCCACCCCGGCCCTGCTCGACGCGCTGGCCGCCGAGCACCCCCGGGTCCGGGTGATCCACGAGGAGAACTCCGGCTGGGCGGGCAAGCCCCGCAACGTCGGCATCGACGCCTCCCACGGCGAGTACGTCATGTTCGTCGACAGCGACGACCACCTCGGGGACGAGGCCCTGGAGCGGATGTACGGCTACGGCGTCGCCAACGACGCGGACGTGGTCGTCGGCAAGACGGCCGGCCGGGGGCGCCGGGTGCCGGTGGAGCTGTTCCGTACGAACCGGCCGCGCGCCACCGTCGAGAACGCGCCGCTCATCGACAGCCTCACCCCGCACAAGATGGTCCGCCGGGCGTTCCTGGACCGCATCGGGCTGCGCTTCCCCGAGGGGCGGCGCCGGCTGGAGGACCATGTCTTCGTCACCGAGGCCTATCTGCGCGCGGACAACGTCTGCGTGCTCGGCGACTACGTCTGCTACTACCACGTCGGACGGGACGACGGCGGGAACGCGAGTCTGCGGCCGTTCGACCCGGCGGGGTACTTCAAGAACCTCCGGGAGGCCCTCGACGTCGTCGAGCGGTACACCGAACCGGGCCCGCTGCGCGACCGGCTGTTCCGGCGGTGGCTGCGCGTGGAGATGGTGGAGCGGCTGCGCGGCCGGCGCTTCCTGGACCTGCCCGAGGACTACCGCAGGGAACTGTTCGACGAGATCCACGCGGTGGTCGTCGAGCGGTTCGGGCCGGGTGTCGCGGCGCCGTTGCAGCCGACCCGGCGGGTGGTCGCCGCGCTGGCCGCCGAGGCGCGCTACGACGACGTCGTCGCGTTCGCGGAATGGGAGACCGGCGTCGCGCTCGCCGTCGACCCGGAGGACGTCGAATGGCGCAGCGGCGTGCTGCGGATCTCCTTCACCGCCGAGCTGATGCACGACGGCGGGCCGATGACGTTCCCGTCGGCCGGGGGCTCCCCGCGGTGGCCGCCGCACGACGTGGCCGAGGCGGTGCGATGGCTCGGCGCGGACACCGTGGGCCGGTTCGACCGGGCCGTGCCCGACCTGCTGCTGCGCGAGCGGGCCAGTGCGGCGCAGTACTTCCAGCCGGCGGAGGTGGTCCGGGAGACGGTTCCGGCGGGCGACGGCAGTCGGGTGCGGCTCGTGCTGCGGGCGACGGCCACCGTCGACCCCGCCACCGCGGTCAGCGGCAGCCCGGCCGGCGAGGGCCTGTGGGACGTGTGGGTCCGGGTGGACCTGGGCGGCTGGACCAAGGAGCTGCGGCTGGGGCCGGCGCCCCGCCATGGCCACGGCCGTCCGGCCCCGCCGGCCGGGGTCGTCGGGGGCCGCGTGGTGCTGCCCTACTGGACCGACCGGCACGCGAGCCTCGCGCTGGACGTCGGTCACGCGAGCGGACGGCTCGGCCTGGGCCGGGTCTCGGCCGGGGACGTCACCGTCGCCGAGGAACGGCTCCAGATCGTGCTGCCCCTGCATGTGCCCGAGGCCGCCGCCGCGCTGCTGCGGCTGACGGGGGCGCGGTCCGGCGGCTCCCGCGAGGTCTCCGGCACGCTGTCGCCGGGCGGACGGCTGGCGGCCGTCCTGCCGATCGACGAGCTGACCGGCGGGACCTGGCTGACGACCGTGTGCCTCACTCCCGGCGCGCCCGGGGCGCGCTTCCACCCGCTGCCCTTCGCGCTGCACATCGACGCGGACGGTGTCCTGGTGGTGCCGGCGCCCCAGCCCGGCAGCGCACGGCGCGCGGCCCGCAGGGTGCGCCGGGCGCTGTACCGGGCGCTCGGCAGGATCACGATCCGACGGAGGTGACCGGCCGGTTGATCACTCCAGCGGCAGTTCGCTCCACACCTGTTTGCCGCCGCTGACCGGCACCGTCCCCCAGGTGTCGGACATTGCCTCCACGAGGAGGATGCCGCGGCCGCCGGTGGCCTCCCAGCCGAGGGCGGTCGGCTTCACGGGGCTGCGGGGCGAGGCGTCGGTGACGGCGACGCGCAGCCGCCGGCCGATCAGGGTGAGGTCGAGGCGGACCGGGCCGTCGGTGTGCACGAGGGCGTTGGTGACCAGTTCGGAGACGACGAGGAGGGCCGCGTCCATCGCCGGGTCGGTGACGCCCCAGGCGCGCAGGGTGCGGCGGGTGAAGCGGCGGGCCTGCCGGGCCGCCTCCGGCACCCGCCACACCGTCCAGCCCTCGCGCAGGGGTTTGACGGCCATGCCGTCGTAGCGGATCAGCAGCAGGGCGACGTCGTCGCTGCGGTGGGCGTGGCCGAGGAGGTTGTCCGCGACGAGGCCGAGGTGGGCGGGGTCGGCGGCGGACAGGGCGCGGGCCAGGCGGTCCAGGCCCGTGTCGATGTCCAGGTCGGCGGATTCCACGAGCCCGTCCGTGGTCAGCGCGATGACGGTGCCGGGCGCCAGCCGTAGCGGGGTCATCGGGAACTCGGCCCGGGCCAGGACGCCGAGCGGTGGGCCGCCGTCCGTCTCGGCGATGTCGGTCGAGCCGTCGGGGCGGCGCAGCACGGGCGGCGGATGACCGGCCCGTACGCACCAGGCGGTGCCCTCCTCCATGTCGAGGTCGACGAAGCAGCAGGTGACGAAGAGGTCGGTCTCCAGTTCGAGCAGGAGCCGGTTGGCGTGGGAGACGACGACGTCCGGCGGGTGGCCCTCGGCGGCGTAGGCGCGCAGGGCCGTGCGCATCTGGCCCATGAGGGTGGCGGCGGCCGCGCTGTGTCCCTGGACGTCGCCGATGACGAGCGCGACATGGTGGTCGGGCAGCGGGATCACGTCGTACCAGTCGCCGCCGACGTCGAGGCCGGCGGTGGCCGGCAGGTAGCGGGCGACCGCGACCGCGCCGGCGAGTCTGGGCAGCCGGCGCGGCAGCAGCTGGCGCTGGAGCATGCCGACGAGTTCGTGCTCGGCGTCGAAGGCGTGGGCGCGCATCAGGGCCTGTCCGGCGAGTGCGGCGGAGGCGGTGAGCAGGGCGCGTTCGTCGGGGCCGAACTCGTGCGGCTCGTCCCAGCCGATGAGACAGGCGCCCGCCATACGGCCCCCGGCGGACAGCGGGAGCACGGCGAGGCCGCCCGGTCCGACCTCGGCGAGGGCCGGTTCCAGGGCGGTGCCGGCGGGCCAGATCCGGGCGCGGCCCTCGCGCAGGGCGGCGGCGAGGGTGGGCATGGCCCGCACGGGCGCGTCGGGCCACTCGGAGCGCCACTCCTGCTGCCACAGCTCGGGCCAGGACTCGGGTTCGGGCGGATCGAGGACGGTGACCACGAGCCGCTCGTTCTCCAGTTCGGCGAGCGCGATCCGATCGGCCCGCAGCGGCCTCCGCAGCGAGGCCACGACGGCCTGGCTGACATCGCGGACCGTGCCGGCGGTGGCGAGCGCGGCGGCCAGCCGCTGGACGCGGGCGACGTCGGTGACCTCGTCGCGCAGGGTGGAGGCGTCGGCGACCGTGCCGACGAGCCGGGCGGGGCGGCCGTCGCGGCCGGGCAGCAGCCGGCCGCGCAGCCTGAGCCACTTCGGCGGCCCGGTGGGCTGGAGCACCCGGAACTCCAGCTCGCGTTCGCCGATCGACATGTGGTCGGCCTCGACGACGGACATCAGCGAGGGCAGGTCCTCGGGTACGGCGAGCCCCAGCAGGGTCTCCACCCGGCCGTCGAACTCGGCCCGGCTCAGCGGGAACAGGTCCAGGATCTCGTCGCCGACCTCGACCCGGCCGGTGTCCATGGCCAGGCTGAAGGCGTTGGCACGCAGTTCCTCGCCCTCCACCGGGGCGGCGGCCGGGGCGGGGAGGGCCACGGCCGCGGCGACGAGTTCCAGACAGCTGCGGTCGTCGGCGTCGAACCCGCCGGGACGCTCGCCGACGGCGAGCAGACAGCCGCCCGCGCCGCCCCGGACGGGCAGGGCGGCGAGGTGGACGTCACGCGCGGGCATCCGCCGCGACTCCGCGCAGTCGGCGAGCTCCGCCGGGCCCAGCCACACCGGCCGCCCGGTGCGATGGGCGTCGGCGGCGGGCGAACGGCCGTCGAGCGGATAGCTCTCGCGCAGCCCGTACAGGGTCCTGGGGACGCCGGCCGACTCGACGAGGCGGAGCAGTTCGCCGTCCTCGCCGGGCGTGTAGACGGCGACGAGGGCCGCGCCCGCGAAGACGAGCGCCTGTTCGAGCGTGCGCCGCACCCGTTCGGGCGAGGCAGGATCGGCGGTGATCGTCTTGAGGGCGATCCCGGCACGCCGAGGTCTCGCTCCGCGCTCCCCGGCACCCTCACTGACCACGTCCGCAATTACAGCGCCAAAGGGGCCGGTGCGCAGCCCCTGCGCCTGTTTCACGGAGGTCGACAGGGCGGGGCGCACGGCCGCTTTCGGGCGGGCGGGCCACTCGCCGTGCGCACTGGGCCGCAAGGGGGCAGATTTGGAGCCCGGGACCCGCGCTGCGCCGGGCGAGGAGGTGGTCGCCGTGCCGGAGGAGACATCCGGCCAGGCTCCGGCGGCCGTATGGGCACCGGTCGGCCGGCCGCTGCTCTCCTTGGCGCTGACGTCGATGATGGACGACGTCGGGGCGCACTCCGGCGCCGTCTACCTGCGTCGGGGCGACGAGCCGGTGCTGGAGATGGCGGTGGTGGCGGGGCTGCCCCGGGCCTTCGCGGCGCCCTGGGAGCGGGTGGGGCTGAGCGCGCCGATCCCGGTCGCCGAGGCGGCGCGCGAACGACGGCTGGTGTGGGTGGGCGGCGAGGAGGACATGGCCCGCCGCTATCCGCGGATCGCCGTCGTCCTGCCGTATCCGTTCGCGCTGGCCGCGCTGCCGGTGGCGACCGCGTCCCGGGTGTACGGGGCGGTCTTCGTCACCTGGCCGGGCACCCACCCCACGGAGCTGTCCGACCGGGAGCGTCAGGAGCTGACGGCGGCCTGCGACCGGCTCGCGCTGCGGCTGGAGCGCGCGGCGGCGCAGAACCTCCCGCTGCGCCCCGAGGCCGATGTGGTGGACGCGGGGCCGCTGAGCGGGATCGCCGACACGCTCGGCACGTTGGAGGCGGCGCGGATGGTGGCCCGGCTGCCGTACGGGCTGTGCTCGCTGGATCTGAGCGGGCGGGTGGGCTTCGCCAACGCCGCCGCTTCCGAGCTGCTGGGCGTCCCGGTGAGCGGGCTGCTGGGCTCCCAGCTGTGGGCGACCATGCCGTGGCTCAACGACCCCATGTACGAGGAGCGCTATCGGGCCGCGCTGATCAGCCAGGACGCCACCTCGTTCGTGGCGCTGCGCCCGCCGTCGCAGTGGCTGTCGTTCCGGATGTATCCGAGCACCACCGGGCTCAGCGTCCGGATCAGCCGGGCCCGGGCCGTGTCGGAGATGGGCCCGGCCGATCCCCGGTCGGGGGACGCGCCGACCCGGCTGGTGTCGATGTCGCAGGCGCTGAGCCTGGCCGGGGCGCTCACCGAGACGGTGAGCGTGCAGGACGTGGTGGGGCTGGTCGCGGACGAGATCGCGCCGGCGGTGGGCAGTCAGGCCCTGGCGCTGCTCGGCGCCCGGGCCGGCCGGCTGCATGTGCTCGGGCACCACGGGTATCCCGACCCGCACACGGTGGAGCGGTTCGACGGGATGCCGCTGAGCGAGCCGAATCCGGGCGGGCACGCCGTCACCCACGGCGTCCCGGCGTTCTTCGAGTCCTGGCAGCAGCTGAATCACCTGTATCCGGCCCAGCACACCGGGCCGGACGGCTTCGCCGCCTGGGCCTTCCTGCCGTTGATCGCCTCCGGCCGGCCGGTCGGCGCCTGTGTGCTGGCCTACGCCGAACCGCACACGTTCTCCACGCACGAGCGCGCGGTGCTGACCAGCCTGGCCGGGCTGATCGCGCAGGCCCTGGACCGGGCCCTGCTGTACGACGTCAAGCACAAGCTGGCGCACGGGCTCCAGGCGGCGCTGCTGCCGCACTCGCTGCCGTCGCTGCCCGGCATCGAGGCGACCGCCCGCTATCTGCCGGCCACCCGGGGGATGGAGATCGGCGGGGACTTCTACGACCTGGTGCCCTCGCAGCCGCTGCCGGTGGCCGTGATCGGCGACGTACAGGGACACAACGTGACCGCGGCCGGGCTGATGGGGCAGATCCGCACGGCCGTGCGCGCGTACACGACGGTGGGTCAGGAGCCCGGGGAGGTCATGCGCAGCACCAACCGGCTGCTGATCGACCTGGGCTCGGAGCTGTTCGCCAGCTGTCTGTACCTGCGGCTGGACCCGGCCCGCGGGCGGGCGGTCATGGCCCGGGCCGGGCATCCGCCGCCGCTGCTGCGCCGGGCGGACGGCCGGGTGCGCGTCCTGGATCTGGCGGGCGGCCCGCTGCTGGGCATCGACGACTCGGCGACGTATCCGACGACGGAGGTCGAGCTCTCCCCCGGCTGCGTCCTCGCCCTCTACACGGACGGGCTCATCGAGACGCCGGGGGTGGACATCGAGGACGCGGTCGCCGAGCTGGGGACGCGGCTCGGCGAGGCCGGGGACCGTCCGCTGGAGGAGCTGGCCGACGAGCTGGTGGGGCACTACGCGGCGGCGGAGGAACGGATCGACGACGTCGCTCTGCTCCTGCTGCGGGCGTCGCCACCGGCGACATGAGGCGGGACGCGGCGGAGAACACGACGGTCCGGCCCTCCCGCCGGAGGGCCGGACCGTTCGACCGTGCGTCCGATCAGTCGTCGGTGATCAGTTGCTGATCAGTCGGTGATCAGCGATCAGTGGGTCTCGGTGCCCTCGGCACCCTCTTCGACGCCCGACTGGTCCTCGTTGCCGGCGCCCTGCTGGTGGTCGCCCGCGCCCGCTTCCTCGCCGCCGACCGCGTCACCGCCGGCCTCGCCTGCGCCGGCCTCGCCTGCGCCGGCTTCCTCGCCGCCGCCCTCGATGGCCTCGCCCGTGTTGTCGTCGATGCCGTCACCGTTCTCGTCCACAGCGCCCGCGCCGGCTTCCTCGCCGCCGCCCTCGATGGCCTCGCCCGTGTTGTCGTCGATGCCATCGCCGTTCTCGTCCACGGCACCCGCGCCGGCCTCTTCGCCGCCGACCTCGTCACCGGCGCCGAGTCCGCCGTCGCCGAGGGTCGCGCCGACCGCCTCCAGGGCGGTGGTCACCGGCTGGAAGAACGTCTCGCCGCCGACGGTGCAGTCGCCGCTGCCGCCCGAGGTCAGACCGATCGCCTGGCCGTCCTGGGTGAAGAGCGAGCCGCCGCTGTCGCCGGGCTCGGCGCAGACGTCCGTCTGGATCAGGCCCGTGACGGTGCCCTCGGGGTAGTTGACGGTGGCGTCGAGGGCCAGAACCTGACCGTCGTTGAGACCGGTGGTGCTGCCCATCCGGAAGACCTGGGTGCCGACCGTCGCCTCGGCGGCCTCCGTGATCTGGAGGGTCTGGTCGCCGAGGTTGACCTCGCTCGCGGCCACCGTGGCCGGGTCGTCGTACTTCACAAGCGCGAAGTCGCCGTCGCCGGGGAAGGTCGCCTGGTCGACGGTGGCGATGGGCTCGCCGTCCTCCGCGTCGGACCACTGCTCGGCCGCGACACCGCAGTGACCGGCCGTCAGGAAGGCCGGGGAACCGTCGCCCGCCGTCACGTTGAAGCCGAGGGAACAGCGCGCTCCGCCGCCGAATATCGCGTCGCCGCCGGCCACCTTGGTGGTGAGCGTGCCGGCCGACTTCTGGATCGTCGCCATGCCCGAACCGAGGGTCTTCACGGTCGACTCGAGCTGGTCCCACTTGGTGCCGGTGACCGTGGAGTCGGCGGTGACGAGGATCTTGTTCGTCTTGGGATCGACACCCCAGGCGGTGCCCGGAATGGTCGCTTCCTTCTTCAGCGTCGCCGCGGCCGCCTCGAGTTCGGCCGTGCTGTTGTCGACCTGGCGGATCTTGGCGCCGGCCTTCTTGGCCTGCACGATGACCTGGTTCTCGTCACCGTCGATGTTGATGTCGTCGCCCTCGACATTGATGACGTTGACGACCAGTTGCTGGCCCTCGCTGTCGTAGTACGAACCGGCGAAGGCTTCACCGAGCAGCTCGGCGAGCTGGGAGGCCAGGTCTGAGGCGTCGCCTGCCTTCAGGGTCTTCACCGCGGTGGCGTCGTTGGAGCCGCCGTCCTGGGAGGCGTTGGCCTGGGGAAGCAGGATGGCCGCTGCTCCGAGCGCCGCCACCGCGCCTGCGGCGATGATGACCTTGCGCTTCGTAACTCGCTTGTGACTCAAAAAACTCGACCTCCTGGGGGACGGGGTCTGCTGCCGGTGTCCGGCAGCTCCGTACAGCGGCGCCTGGTTGGTCATGGGTACGCAGGAGGCTCGTGGTGCGTTCAATCGCGTTTGCCAACTTCCTTTGCGAAACGCTGAATCGGCCATGACCCGCGCCCGACCCGGCCGCCGGGCGGACAACCGCCCAAATGGCGATGACGACCCCCTAAACCTCTCGTCCGCGAGCCGTCGAACTGAGGAAGACGGTCCGGCAGCCCACCTCGTTCCGGCGTGTGGTGATCGATTCGGATGGCTGGATCTCGCCGGTGATCACTCGGTGCTCACGTCGATACTTCCGAACCGACACCGTTCGTGGTCGGTCGGCGACGTTCCGTTCGGATCGGGGGGCGGAATCCTGGTTTCAGAGAATCTGCACATCGAATGCCCAAGCAGGTCACTGGATGCCGGGGTTCTGCACAACTCGACGGCCCCGGGCATGTCATTGGGGCGGGAGTGTCGGATTCGCCGCGAGGGCGCAGCGCGCTCATCCGAGCGATTCCCTCCCGAGGTGTGAAGAAGTCGCCGACAAGCCGTGCTCGGGCCTGCACGGTTCCACCCTCCTGTGCCGCAAGTGCCCAGGTGGGACAGGGGTTTGATTGGAAGCCTCGGCGGCGGACCTGCTTTGATCCATCGCACCGCAGGGCCGTCGGGGCCTCCCGGAAACGGGTGTCCGGCGCTCTCGGCCGCGGCCGTCGTCTGTCCCCAGAGGGGGCCGCTCCCCCCTTATGAAATATCCATGTGAAGGGAAGTTCCACCATGAACTCCACCCCCCAGGTTGAGACCGTCGAGATCTCCGACGCCGAGCTGGACAACGTCTCCGGCGGTCTGTCCCTGAACGCCCTCGGCACCGTCACCGGCCTGGTGGACGGCATCGCCCCGGTCTCCGGCCTGGTCGACACGGTCGTCGGCACCGTCACGGGTGTCACCGGCCTGAACACGGCCCCGGTCACCAACCTGGTCGCCGGTCTCTGATCGCGCCCTTTGTGACCCCTTGAGTCCCGGAGCCGTCACCCGGCTCCGGGACTCATCGGTGCTCCGAACTCCCGAGGGAAGTCCCGTGCAGTTCCGCCAACAGGCCCTCGCCAAGCTCCAGTCGCCGGAGGAACTCGACCTGCCGGTGCGTTTCGCGCGCCCGCAGGGCTGGCTGGTGCTGTCCGTGACCGTGGTCGTCCTGGCGGCCGCGTCCGTGTGGGCGGTGACCGGTTCGGTCACGTCCACGGTGAGCGCGCCCGCCGTCCTCACCCACGGCGAGGGCAGTTACATCCTCCAGAGCCCCGCCGCCGGGCAGGTCACGGCGGTCCTCGCGAAGGAGGGCGAGCGGCTGCCCGCCGACTCCCCCGTGCTGAGGGTGCGCACGGCCGAGGGCGACGCCGTGGTGCGGACGGTCGCCGCGGGCCGGATCACCGCGCTCGCCGCCACGATCGGGCAGATCATCGCCACCGGCGCGAACGTCGCCGCCGTGGAGAAGGTCGCGGACGCCGACGACCCGCTGTACGCGACGGTGTACGTCCCCGCGGAGAACGCCGCGTCGATCCCCGAGGACGCGGCCGTCGATCTGACCGTGCAGACCGTGCCGTCCCAGGAGTACGGCGTGCTGCGCGGCCATGTGAAGTCCGTGGACCGGACGGCCCAGTCGGCGCAGCAGATCGCCGCGTTCCTCGGCGACAGTCAGCTGGGCGGGCAGTTCACGAAGGAGGGCCGCCCGGTGGCGGTCCTGGTCCGCCTCGACAGGTCCGCCGCGACGAAGAGCGGCTACAAGTGGTCCTCGGCGGACGGGCCGCCGTTCGCGCTCACCTCCATGACCATGGCGACCGGTTCGATCCGGCTGACCGACCAGCGTCCCGTCGATTGGCTGCTCCCGTGACCGCGACCGAGCAGACCCGCAGCCGCCGCAAGGCCGCCCCGCCCCGGCGCACGGTCCCCAAGAGCCGGGTGAAGACGGTCCGCACGCCCACCGTGCTCCAGATGGAGGCCGTGGAGTGCGGGGCCGCGTCCCTCGCCATGGTCCTCGGCCACTACGGACGGCACATCCCGCTGGAGGAGCTGCGCATCGCGTGCGGTGTCTCCCGCGACGGGTCGCGCGCCAGCAACCTGCTGAAGGCGGCCCGCAGTTACGGCCTGACGGCCAAGGGCATGCAGATGGACCTGGCGGCCCTCGCCCAGGTGAAGTCCCCCGCGATCCTCTTCTGGGAGTTCAACCACTACGTCGTCTACGAGGGCCTCGGCCGTCGCTTCGGCCGTCGGGGCGTGTACATCAACGATCCCGGCAAGGGCCGGCGGTTCGTGCCGATGGAGGACTTCGACGGCAGCTTCACCGGGGTCGTGCTGGTGCTGGAGCCGGGCGCGGACTTCGAGCGGGGCGGGCGCAAGCCGGGTGTGCTGGGCGCGATGCCCGCCCGGCTGCGCGGCACCGCGGGCACCATGCCGGCGGCCGTGCTGGCGAGCCTGCTGCTGGTCCTGGTGGGCGCGGCCGTGCCGGCGCTGAGCCGGACCTACATCGACATGTTCCTGATCGGCGGACAGACCTCGCTGCTGGAGGTGCTGTTCGCGTCGATGGGCACCTGTGTGGCGCTCACGGTCGCCCTGACCTGGCTCCAGCAGGCCAACCTGCACCACGGCCGCATCATCTCCTCGACCCTCTCCAGCGCCCGCTTCCTGCGGCATCTGCTGCGGCTGCCGGTGACCTTCTTCTCCCAGCGCAGCCCGGCCGACCTGGTCCAGCGGCTCCAGTCGAACGACGCGGTCGCCGAGACGCTGTCCCGCGACCTCGCGTCGGCGGGCGTGGACGCGGTGGTCGTCGTCCTGTACGCGGTCCTCCTCTACACCTACGACCCACAGTTGACGTACGTCGGCATCGGCGTGGCCCTGCTCAACATCGTCGCCATGCGGATCGTGATCCGGCTGCGCGCGACCCGTACGGCGAAGCTGCGCGCGGACAACGCGCGGCTGACCAACACGGCTTACACCGGGCTGCAGTTGATCGAGACGATGAAGGCGACCGGTGGCGAGGACGGCTACTTCCGCAAGTGGGCCGGGCAGCACGCCACCACGCTGGAGGAGCAGCAGCGGCTCGGGGTGCCGAGCGCCTGGCTGGGCGTGGTCGCGCCGACGCTCGCCTCGCTCAACAGCGCGCTGATCCTGTGGATCGGCGGCATGCGGGCGATCGAGGGCCATATCTCGGTCGGCCTGCTGGTCGCCTTCCAGGCGCTGGTCACCCGCTTCACCGCGCCGCTGACCCGGCTCAACGGCGTCGCGGGCCGGATCCAGGACTTCGCGGCGGACGTGGCCCGGCTCAAAGACGTGGAGAACTTCCGCGCCGACCCGCTCTACGACCGGCGCGGCGGCGCCGACTCCACGCGCCGGCTCCAGGGTCACGTCGAGCTGGAGAACATCACCTTCGGCTACAGCCCGCTGGACAAACCGCTGCTGACCGGCTTCGACCTGACCGTCGGGCCGGGGCGGCAGGTGGCGCTGGTGGGCGGCTCCGGCAGCGGCAAGTCGACGGTGTCCCGGCTGATCTCGGGCCTGTACGCGCCCTGGGAGGGCGTGATCCGCATCGACGGGCAGCGGCTGGAGGACATCCCGCGCGGGGCGCTCGCCTCCTCGGTCTCCTTCGTCGACCAGGAGGTGTTCCTGTTCGAGGGCTCGGTCCGCGACAACGTGGCGCTGTGGGACCCGTCGATCCCGGACGACGCGGTCGTCGAGGCGTTGCGGGACGCGGCGCTCTACGACGTCGTCCTGCGGCGGCCCGGCGGCATCCACAGCAAGGTCGAGCAGGACGGCCGCAACTTCTCCGGCGGGCAGCGCCAACGTCTGGAGATCGCACGGGCGTTGGTGCGCCGGCCCAGCATCCTGGTGCTGGACGAGGTGACCAGCGCGCTGGACGCGGAGACCGAGCAGGCGGTGATGGACAACCTGCGCCGGCGCGGCTGTGCGTGTGTGGTGATCGCCCATCGGCTGAGCACGGTGCGTGACAGCGACGAGATCGTCGTGCTCCAGCACGGCACGGTCGTGGAGCGCGGGCGGCACGAGGAACTGGTGGCGCGCGGCGGCTCGTACGCGGCCCTGGTCAGGGAGCGTTGAGATGACGGCCGTACCCGAGGACGGCGGCGACGTCGTGCTCGCCGCGCTGGGGCAGATGGGTTCGCGGATCGACTGCGCCGGCTTCGGCCGCCTCGATCTGGAGGGTCCGCAGGTGCTGTGGCTGGTCGCGTCGGGTGCGTTGGACCTGTTCGCGGTGGACTCCGAACAGCAGGGCCACTGGCACCACCTGGGCCGTCTGGAGGCGGGCGCGCTGCTGCTCGGCCCGGTCACCGGCCCGCAGCACACGCTGGTGGCCCGTCCGTTGCGGGACTGCGTGGTGCATCGCATCGGTCTGCGCGAGCTGTACCAGCCCGCGAACACCCAGACCTGGTCCTACGACGAGTACGGCAACCCCCAGTACGTGCCGCCGACTTCGAGCCCGCTGGAGTACGCGCTCGCCCTCGGTGTCGGCCGGGGTCTGTCCATCCTCTTCCAGGCGCCGATGGCCACCGAGCGGGCGGCGGAAGTGACGGACGACGATGTGTTCTGGATGCAGGTGCCGCCGGGCAGTGTGCAGTACGGGTCGCTGTACGGGGCCGAGGCGGCCGCCGACCTGCTGATGGACCCCGCGGTGTGGCAGAGCATGGTCGACCAGCAGTACCGGCTGCTGACCACGCTGGACCGCTGGATCGAGCAACTGGAGCGCACCCACGAGACGCGCACGGCCGCCGGCATCAAGGCGGGCGAGGCGGTCCGCGCCCAGGCCGACCGGACGCTGCTGGCGTCGATCGGCAAGAAGTCGGGGCAGCGCACGACGGCTGCCGACGCCGACGCCACCTTCGCCGCCTGCAAGCTCGTCGCCCAGGCCGCCGGGATCACCCTCGCCGAGCCCTCGCAGATGGGCGCCGACAGCGACCGGCTGGACCCGGTCGAGCGGGTCGCGCTCGCCTCCCGGGTGCGCGCCCGCGCCGTACGGCTCGACGGCCGCTGGTGGCGGGACAACACGGGCCCGCTGGTCGGGCACCGGGCGCTGTCCGGGGCGCCGGTCGCGCTGCTGTGGCGGCGCGGCGGCTATGTCGCGGTGCACCCGGCGACCGGGCGGGAGACGCCGGTCGAGAAGGCCAACGCGGCGGAGTTCGAGCCGCGGGCCGTCATGTTCTACCGGCCGCTGCCGGAACGCCGGCCGAGTCCGCTCGGGCTGCTGCGGTTCAGCATGCGGGGCACCGGCGGCGATCTGACGAACCTGCTGCTCAGCGGGCTGGTGACGGTGGCGATCGGGGCGCTGGTGCCGATCGCGACCGGCAAGGTGCTCGGCGAGTACGTGCCGAAGGCCCAGCAGGGGCTGATCGTGCAGGTGTGTCTGGCGGTGATGGTGAGCAGCGTGGTCGCGGCGGCGTTCATGCTGCTGCAGAACCTGACCATCCTGCGGCTGGAGGGCCGGATCGAGGCGACGCTCCAACCGGCCGTCTGGGACCGGCTGTTGCGCCTGCCCACCAAGTTCTTCGCCGAGCGGTCGACGGGTGAGCTGGCGAGTGCCGCGATGGGCATCAGTGCGATCCGGCGGCTGATGGCGGGACTCGGTCCGTCGGTCGCGCAGTCCCTGACCATCGGCGCCATGAACCTGGGGCTGCTGCTCTGGTACAGCGTGCCGATGGCGCTGGCGGCGATCGGCATGCTGGTCGTCATCGCCGCCGTGTTCCTGGGCCTCGGGCTGTGGCAGGTGCGCTGGCAGCGACGGCTGGTGGTGCTCTCCAACAAGCTCAACAACCAGGCGTTCCAGACGCTTCGGGGACTGCCGAAGCTGCGGGTGGCGGCGGCCGAGAACTACGCGTACGCGGCCTGGGCGGCGCAGTTCGCGCGCAGCCGCGAGCTGCAGCAGGGCCTGGGCCGGATCAAGAACCTCAACACGGTGCTGGGCGCGGTGTATCTGCCGCTGTGCTCGCTGCTGATGTTCATGCTGCTGGCGGGTCCGGCGCGGGGTGCACTGTCGGCGGCCGACTTCCTCACCTTCAACACGTCGATGACGATGCTGCTCACCTCGGTGACCTCGCTGACCGGCGCCTTCGTCTCGGCGGTGGCCGCGCTGCCGCTGTTCGAGGAGATCCGGCCGGTGCTGGAGGCGACGCCCGAGGTCCGCACGGGCAACACCCGCCCCGGCCCGCTGACCGGCGCGCTGGAAGCCCGCCGTCTCTCCTTCCGTTACTCCGACGACGGTCCTCTGGTCCTCGACGACGTCTCCTTCGAGGTGCGGCCGGGCGAGTTCGTGGCGATCGTCGGCCCGAGCGGCTGCGGCAAGTCGACGCTGCTGCGGCTCCTCATCGGCTTCGACAAACCGGTGTCCGGCAGTGTGCTGTACGACGGCCAGGACCTCGCGGCCCTCGACCAGTCGGCGGTGCGCCGCCAGTGCGGGGTGGTGCTGCAGCACGCCCAGCCGTTCACCGGCTCGCTGCTGGACGTCATCTGCGGCACCGAGGCCTACACGCCGGAGGAGGCGATGGCGGCCGCCGAGCTGGCGGGCCTCGCGGAGGACATCAAGCGCATGCCGATGGGGCTGCACACGATCGTCTCGGGCAGCGGGTCGGTCTCGGGCGGCCAGCAGCAGCGCCTGATGATCGCGCAGGCGCTGATCCGCCGGCCGCGCATCCTGTTCTTCGACGAGGCGACCAGCGCCCTCGACAACGAGACGCAGCGCACGGTCATCGAGAGCACCCGCAAGCTCAACGCCACCCGGGTCGTGATCGCGCACCGGCTGTCGACGGTGCTGGACGCCGACCGGGTCGTGGTGATGGAGAACGGCAAGGTCGCCCAGCAGGGCCCGCCGGCCCAGCTCCTCGCGGACACCGGAGGCCGACTGCACGAGCTGGTACGACGGCAGCTGACGTAGTCGGTCGCGACGCGGGATCGGGGTCTGCGCATCGCGAGGGCGCGGCGGACGCGGCGGGCTCACGGTTCCTGCGGGGCGCCCGCCCACAGCCCGGGCACCCGGCCGCCGGCGCAGGTCAGCTGCTGGGTCGCCGTGACCCGCAGGGCCGCCGCGAAGCGGGCCGGGTCGCGCAGGAACTCCATGTGGATGCCGGGGAACTCCGCCCAGGGCGCCCCGATCCGGCGGGCGATCTCGATCGAGGGGCGGGCGTAGTAGGTGCCGCGGTCCTCGGCGCCGGCGGCCAGGAGGATCGGGAACGGGGCCGCCCGGAGGGCCTCCTCGTCGGGGCGGAAGGCGCCGAAGCCCGCCCATTCCGTCCCGAAGAGGTGGTCCTGGTTGGCCAGGAAGCGCTGCCAGAGGTCGGCGGGCCAGCGGTAGGCGCCCTCGCCGCGGGTCGTCTCGGCGAACCGGCGCCCGGCCGCGGGCCCGCCGCCGGCGGCGTACAGCGCGGCCACCTCGGGGAAGAAGCCGCGCTCCGGGTCGCCGTCCGGCAGGACGTTCACGGCGGGCGGTTCATGGGCGATCAGGCCCGCCACCGCCTCCGGGTGCGCCGCGGCCAGGGTGAGTCCGATGATCGCGCCCGCGCTGTTGCCGAAGACCAGGGCCCGGCCGCCGGCCAGGCCGTCGATCAGCGCGCGGGCGTCGGAGGCCTGCTGGGTGAGCCGCATCGGCCCGTCGCCCGCGCCGCCGCTGCGGGAGTTGCCCCGGCGGTCGTAGGTGATCACCGTGAAGGCGTCGGCGAGGTCCTCGGCCACGGCCGTGTAGTAGCCGGCGTCTCCCCCGGCCCCGCTGATCATCAGCAGCGCCGGGCCGCTGCCGCGCACCTCGTGGTACAGACCGGTGCCGTCGATGTCGAACACACCGCTGCGCATGTCCGAGCTCCCCTCGCCGCGCTCCACTAACGAAACTTTGCCGTTTCGCTGAAACTGGTTTAGCCTCTATCTGTACGAAACCGTTTCGTTTACGGGTTCCTTGCCTTCACGTCCCTGGAGTGGTTCCCCATGTCTCCGAAGACCCTCACGGACGGCACCCTTACGGGCGCCGAACAGGATCCGTCCGCGGTATCCGCCAAGAAGTGGTGGATCCTCGCGGTCGTCGCGCTGGCCCAGCTGATGGTGGTGCTGGACGCCACCATCGTGAACATCGCCCTGCCCTCCGCCCAGGCCGACCTCGGCTTCTCCGACGGCAGCCGGCAGTGGATCGTCACCGCGTACGCCCTGGCGTTCGCCTCCCTGCTGCTGCTCGGCGGCCGGATAGCCGACCTCTTCGGCCGCAAGACGGCCTTCCTCGTCGGCGTCGTCGGCTTCGCCGCCGTCTCCGCGCTCGGCGGCGCCGCGACCAACTTCGAGATGCTGGTGACCGCCCGCGCGCTGCAGGGCGCCTTCGGCGCGCTCCTCGCGCCGGCCGCGCTCTCGCTGCTCAACACCACGTTCACCGACGCCAAGGAGCGCGCCAAGGCGTTCAGCGTCTACGGCGCCATCGCCGGCGCGGGCGGCGCCGTCGGCCTGCTGCTCGGCGGCATCCTGACCGACGCGCTCGACTGGCGCTGGACGCTCTACGTCAACGTGGCCATCGCCGTGGTCGCCTTCGCGGGCGGCTGGCTGCTGCTCTCCAACCACCGTGACGCCGCGAACTCCAAGCTGGACGTGCCCGGCACCATTCTGGTCGCCGCGGGTCTGTTCGCCGTCGTGTACGGCTTCTCCAACGCCGAGACACACGACTGGAGCTCCCCGCAGACCTGGGGCTTCCTGATCGTGGGCGGGCTGCTGCTGGCGGCCTTCGCCTGGTGGCAGACGCGCGCCGCGCACCCGCTGCTGCCGCTGCGCATCCTGTTCGACCGCAACCGCGCGGCCTCGTTCTTCGCCGTGCTGATCTCCGGCGCGGGCATGTTCGGCGTGTTCCTCTTCCTCACCTACTACCTGCAGCTCAACCTCGGCTTCAGCCCGACGAAGACGGGTGTGGCGTTCCTGCCGATGGTCGCGGCGCTCATGGTGGCGGCGCAGCTCGGCACCACGGTCCTGGTGCCGAAGCTGGGCCCCAAGGCGGTCATCCCGCTGGGCTTCGCGATCGCCGCGGTCGGCATGGGCTGGCTGACCGGGATCGGCGTCGGCTCCGACTACATGAGCGCGGTGCTGCCGCAGCTGATCGTCATCGGCGCCGGCCTCGGCCTGGTCATGCCGCCCGCCATGCAGCTGGCCACCGCCGGGGTCGCCGCCGAGGACGCGGGCGTGGCCTCCGCCACGGTCAACGCCATGCAGCAGGTGGGCGGTTCGATCGGCACGGCCCTGCTGAACACCCTCGCCGCGAGCGCCGCGACCGACTACCTCGCCGGGAAGGACCCGACGAACAAGCTGGTCCAGGCGCAGGCCACCATCGAGAGCTACACCACCGCGTTCTGGTGGTCGGCCGGCTTCTTCGCCGCGGGCGCGGCCATCGCGTTCGCGCTCTTCCGCCGCGGGGTGCCGCAGGTGGACGCGGACGCGGCGCCGGTGGTCCATATGTGACGGACTTTCGAGGAGAGCCGCATCAGGGAGAGGGGCCGCCGTCCGGGATGGACGGCGGCCCCTCTGTGTTGCGCCTGCACTGCGCCTGCACTGCCTCTGCGCTGCGCCCGTGCTGTACCTGTGGCGCGCCTTTGTTGTGCCGGAGGCCGGCGGGCGGCCCCACACCACCCGCCGGCCTCCTGGTGCGGGATCGCCGTGGTCCCGGGTCAGCGGCTCGCACTCCCCACGTCACGAGCCTGCCTCGGCCTTCCCCACGGGGACCGGGCGATCCCGGCTCTCAGAACGCGAAGAGGCTGCTCGCGGCAGCGTTCCTCACGCACTCGTTGGCGAAGGCGCGCTCGAAGGAGACGCGCTTGCCCTGCCACACGCCGTCGACGGTGACGACCACCGGGTCGTACTGCTTGGTACAGATGCCGCCGCCCGGACCCGCAAGGGCGTCGAGGTCGCCGCCGACGGCGCGCAGTTCGGCGCAGGCGAGGGCGGCGGCGGGGTGGGTGCCGGAGGGCCTCGGCGCGCAGTTCAGGGTCACGGCCCGGGCCGCGTCGACGGTGGCGGCGCTCTCTCCGTGGCCCACGGTCAGCACGAGCGCCGACGGGGCGTAGAGGGAGGTCGGCGCTGCGGCCGGGGCGGCGAGCGCGGACCCGGTGAGGGGTCCGCAGACGGTGGCGGCCGTGAGGCCCAGGGTCGCTGCCCAGCGCGCGGTGTTCCGCATTGTGTGCATCCTTCCGCTCGATTCGAGGGTGTGCCGCTCCGGCTCCGATGGGTGCCGGACGCGACGAGCGCGAGTCTGCCGAGTCCGCCGCCGAATCTCACATCGACCCCACCGGTTTCGGTAACCTTGCGTATTGAATCAGTGGCGCGAAGTTACGGAATTCGAACGTTCCAACGCCGGAAACAAGCGCTTCATGATCCGTTCGGTCGACTCGATGACCGGATTTCATAGCTCCGTTAATCGGCCTGAAACATTCCGCTCTGCGGCCGTCACGGCTGCCCAGGGACGGAGTAATGTTGATTACATGATTACAGCAGAGCAGAACGAGAAGCTGAGGGGCTGGTTCGCGGGCCGACTGCCGGACGATCTCTTCGACGAGCTGACCGAGGTGACGGTCGATCGCGAGGAGATCACCGTCGTCGGCCGCATCCCCGCGCCCCGGCTGGCCGAGGACGCCCCGGCCGCCGAACGCGAGGCCGCGGTCGCCGCCCGCATCCAGGAGTTCCGGGAGCGCACCCGTGAGACCCGCATGGCCGTGGCCCGCGACGCGGAGCACCGGTTCCGGCGGAAGGTGTCCTGGGGCGTGGTGTGCGACGGAGAGCGCGCGCTGTTCACCCATGTGGCCGCGCCCGTGATGACCCGGCTGCGGCAGCCCGAGCGCCAGGTCCTCGACACCCTGATCGCCGCGGGCGTGGCCCGCAGCCGCAGCGACGCGCTCGCCTGGTGCGTCCGGCTGGTCCAGCGCCACACCGACGACTGGCTCACCGAACTGCGGGACTCCCTCGAACACGTCCAGCGGGTACGCGCCCAGGGACCGGACGCGGACACGGAAACGGGCGCGGACACGGACACGGCCGGGGACTCAGGGTCGGAGGAGGTGGCTGATTCATCCACTCGTGACACCGAAGAAGGATGATTCGTCCTCTGGTCGGGGTCTGTCCCAGCGCCGTACCTTCGGCAGACCCCGATCAGGACGGCATCCCCCGCGTCGCCCACCCCCGCGACGAGACGGCCGTCTCTCCTACCGCGCCACCCCGCGCTCCGCCGTCGACCGCCCCGTTGCTGGAGCCCCCTTTGACCCCGCCGTCCCCCGAACACGCCCCGTCCACGCCTCCCCCGTCCCTCACCGAGGTCGAGACCCACGGTGTGGACCGCATCCCCGACGCCGAGCGCACCGCGACCCCGCTCGACCTGTTCCGGCTCGCCTTCGGCGGCGCGAACACCTTCTCCACCTGCGTCCTCGGCGCCTTCCCGATCCTCTTCGGCCTCTCCTTCTGGCAGGGGCTCGCCGCCACCCTCCTCGGGGTCGTCGTCGGCGCGCTGATCCTGTGCCCGATGGCGGTGTTCGGCCCGGTCAACGGCACCAACAACGCGGTCTCGTCCTCCGCGCACCTCGGTGTGCACGGCCGGGTGGTCGGCTCGTTCCTCTCCCTTCTGACCGCGATCGCCTTCTTCTCCATCTCGGTGTGGAGCTCCGGCGACGCCCTGGTCGGCGGTGCCCACCGGCTCTTCGGCCTCTCCCGCAGCGACCTGACCTACGCCGTCGCGTACGCCCTGTTCGCCGGGCTGGTCCTCGCGGTGTGCGTGTACGGCTTCCGGTTCATGCTGTTCGTCAACAAGGTCGCCGTGACCTCGGCGACCCTGCTGTTCCTGCTCGGCGCGATCGCCTTCGCCGGCGACTTCGACCCGTCGTACGCGGGCGTCTTCACGGACTCCGCGGACGCGGCGACCGACGCCCTGTTCTGGCCGTCGTTCTTCGGCGCGGCCCTCATCGTGCTGTCCAACCCGGTGTCGTTCGGGGCGTTCCTCGGCGACTGGTCGCGCTACATCCCGGCCACGACCCCGCGTCGCCGGGTGATCGGGGCCGCGTTCCTGTCCCAGATCGCGACCCTGCTGCCCTTCCTCTTCGGTCTGACGACCGCGAGCATCATCGCGACGAAGGTCCCCGAGTACGTGGACCCGGCCGCCCCCGACTTCGTGGGCGGGCTGCTGGCGATCTCGCCGACCTGGTTCTTCCTGCCGGTGTGCCTGCTCGCCCTGATCGGCGGCATGTCCACCGGCACGACCTCCCTCTACGGCACCGGCCTGGACTTCTCCTCGGTGTTCCCGCGGCTCTCGCGCGTGCAGGCGACGGTGCTGGTCGGCGTGCTGTCGATCGTCTTCATCTTCGTCGGCCGGTTCGGTCTGGACCTCGTCCAGTCCATCTCGACGTTCGCCACGATGATCATCACCTGCACGACGCCGTGGATGGTCGTCATGATGCTCGGCTTCTACACCCGCCGCGGCTGGTACGACCCGGAGGCGCTGCAGGTCTTCAACCACCGGCAGCGCGGCGGCCGTTACTGGTTCGCGCACGGCTGGAACTGGCGGGGCATGACCGCCTGGTGGGTGTCGGCCGTCCTCGGCGTGCTGTTCACCAACATCCCGGGCCAGTTCGTCGGCCCGCTCGGCGACCTGGCGAACGGCATCGACATCGGCCTGCCGCTGTCCCTCGCCGTCGCCGCCGTGCTCTATCTGACGCTGCTGCGGATCTTCCCCGAACCCCGGGCGGTGTACGGGCCGCAGGGTCCGCGGCTGGCCCGGACCGTGGACGTGCCGGTGCCGCCGATCACCGGTCCGGGCACACGGGCCGACGAACGCGCGGCCGAGCCGTCGCACCGCTGAACCGCTGAACTCCCCCGCGCCTACCCGCCGGTATGGTCGCCCTGCGACGCACGCTCGACCATGGGACGACGAGAGGCGGGACGGACGGGATGGCCAAGCACTGGGGAGACTTCCAGTACGAGATCTATCTCAACGGGATGACGGGCGCGGTGCCCCGGCTGCCCACGGACCTCACCCGGCTGGAGGCGCTCACCGAGCAGCGCCTCGGGCCGGGTCCGGTCGGCTATGTGGCGGGCAGCGCGGGGGACGGCAGCACCGCGCGGGCGAACCGGGCGGCCCTGGAGCGCCGCCGGATCGTGCCGCGGATGCTGCGGGACGTGCACGAGCGGGATCTGTCGGTCGAGGTGCTGGGCCGCGCCCTGCCCGCCCCGCTGGCCCTCGCGCCGGTGGGCGTGCTGTCGATCATGCACCCGGAGGCGGAGTCCGCGGCCGCCCGGGCCGCGGCCGCCCAGGGGGTGCCGTACATCCTGTCGTCGGCGTCCAGCACACCCGTCGAGCAGGTCGCCGAGGCGATGGGGGACGCCGAGCGCTGGTTCCAGCTGTACTGGTCGAAGGACCGTGAGGTGACCCGGAGTCTCCTCGGCCGGGCGAAGGCGAGCGGGTTCACAGTGCTCGTCGTCACCCTGGACACCCCGATGCTGGCCTGGCGGCCGCGCGATCTGGACCAGGCCTATCTGCCGTTCCTGCACGGTGTGGGCACCGCCAACTACTTCACCGACCCCGCTTTCCTCGCGGGCCTGGCCAAGCCGGTGCACGAGGATCCGAACGCGGCCGTCCTGCACTTCGTCGGCCTGTTCGCGGACCCCGCCAAGACCTGGCCGGACCTGGCGTTCCTGCGGGAGAACTGGGACGGGCCCATCGTCCTCAAGGGCGTTCTGCACCCCGACGACGCCCGACTGGCCGCCGACGCCGGGATGGACGGCGTGGTGGTCTCCAACCACGGCGGCCGGCAGGTGGCCGGTTCGGTGGCGGCCGCCGACGCGCTGCCCCGGATCGCGGCGGCGGTGGGCGACCGGCTGACCGTCCTGTTCGACAGCGGGATCCGCACCGGCGACGACGTCTTCAAAGCACTGGCCCTGGGCGCGCGGGCGGTACTGCTGGGCCGGCCCTACGTCTACGGACTCGGCCTGGACGGTCAACCAGGCGTCGAGCACGTGATCCGGTGCCTGCTCGCCGAGTTCGACCTCACCCTGGCCCTGTCCGGCCACGCCGTTCCGTCGACCGTCGGCCCGGCGGACCTGGCCGACGACACGCGGTGAGCTCCGGCCGACGCCGTGCGGACAGGACGGGACGGGTTCGGACGCGACCCACACGCCGGCGCCGAACCCCGGGTCCGTCGCTCAGGCCGTTCCGTCCACCAGGTCGATCGGCTGGGCCGACGGCGGTGCGTCCGTGCCGGTGACCGCGAGGGAGCCGGCAGTGGCAGTGGGGGTGTCGGTCAGCCAGCGCTGGCCCGTGGAGTGGTCGCGGACCTTGACGACGACGTCGGAGCCCGCGACCTCGCCGGCGGTCGCCAGGGCGAGTGCGTCGTCCCAGCGGGGCAACAACTCGCCCTGGACCGTGAGGTCGTAGCGGACGTCGTCGCCGCGGGCGTCGGTGGCGTCCGCGCAGGCGCCGAGCATGACCACGCCGGCGTCGACGTGCGAGTCCACGCACAGGTCGGGGTGGGCCGCGCTGCGCAACTGTCCGTCGTCGCTGTACGACCACAACTGCGTGTCGTCGGACGAGCAGGCGGCCAGTTCGACGGCGGCGCCCGCCTGGGCCTCGCCGCTGATGTCGAGGCACAGGTCGGCGGCGGCGTTGCGCAGCCGCGTCTGCTGCGGTGCGGTGGGCAGTTGGGCGGTGTCGGGGGCCGTCGACCCGGCGGTGGCGGACGGCGAGTCGACATCGGGGACGCTGCCGCTGGTGGAGGCGGCCGGGTCGGCGCCGCCGCCGTCCGACCACATACCGGCCGCGAGCAGGGTCGTCAGCAGCCCGGCCGAGGCCAGGCCGACGCCGGTGAACAGCGTGCGCGGCGAACGCGGCGAGCGGGCCTCCCCGGACGTCCGGCGGCGGGGCGAGGGAATGCGCGAGAGCAGGTTGCCGCCGCGCTTCCCGCGCGTGCCGCCCCCGCCGCGGTGCCGGGCAGAACCCTTGAGCCGTACGGTCTGCTGCTTGGTGCGGCCGGGACGGGTGTCGTGGTAGCGGCGCGCGCCCCAGCCGAGCACCGCCTCGGCGAGCAGCAGGCCGAGACCGCTCTCGAAGTGGCCGAGCTGTTCGGCGGCGGAACGGCAGTAGCGGCACTCGTCCAGGTGCTTGCGCACATCCGGCAGGAGATCGCCGCCGCGCCGGATCGGCACGTCGAGGAGCCGGTTGTAGAAGCGGCAGTCCTTGCTCGGCGCGAGTTCCGCGTGCGCGCGGACGACGCCCTCGCGGAGCTTGTCCCGCGACTGTTCGAGGGCAGCAGACACGGCGTCGGTGTCCATGCCGAGCAGCCCGGCGGCGACGGTGATCTGCTCGGCCTCGACCTCCACGTGCCACAGGACGCAGCGGGCGACCGCGGGCAGGCCCTGGAACGAGCGTTCCGCCAGCACCCGGTTCTCCGGGGTCATGGACTTCGCGGCCCGCATCCCCCGGGCGCCGGCCGGCTTGCGCAGCACCGGCAGCACGCCGGAGAGCCCCTCGTCGGCGGACCACAGCCCGGCCATGTCCCGCACGGTCACCAGCAGCCGGGGGCGCAGCGCGGTGCCGGGCTCGCCCAGTTTGAGCCGGTCGAGGACCTGGTGGAAGGCGCCCGCGGTGAGCATGGACGCGACGTTCCCGGAGGAGGCGAGGCAGATGGCCGCGTACTCGTGCACCGGCCGCCAGTGCCGGGCGATCAGCAGGGCGGTGGACTGGGCGACCTCGCTGTCCGCGCCACCGCGTATCCCGGCGGCGAGGGACTCGTCGGACTCTCCGGGGCCCGCGCCCGGCGGCGGATACGGCGGAAGAGGAGGTTGAGCGGTGGGCACTGAGCGAGTTCCTTTGGTACGTACCTGTTCGGTGCGGCAGGGAGCGTGAGTTCGCCTCCGCCGACGAACGCAGGGGGCCCGGCCTCGACCCCCCGCACGGGTCCTTCACCTTTACACAACTAAGTCGTGCACAACAAGGCGGCGGCTGAAGCTGCGCTTTGTTGAGGGAAAGTCGATAAGCGGAACCAACTCCCACCGCTCATCGCGCCTTTCGGCGGCCCCGAGAACCGGTCGCGGCGTCCCGGCCGAAATCCGCCCCTGCGCCCCGTGTGAAACACGCGCACGCAGCGGAGTGCCGCGCACGCTCCCGGCACACCGGCCCAGGTAGTTGGCTGGAACCGGCCACTTCCTCGGAGGCCCCGCGCAGGACGGCGGCTCTCCTGCGCGAAACGGCCGCCGGCCCTGCTCCTCCCGCCCGGGGCCGGCGGCCCGAACCGCTTGCCGCACCACCGCGCAGACCACCGCGCAGACCTATATCTGCCAGGACCTCAACCGGTCCGCCGCCCCGTAGACGTCGGTCTTGCCGTCGATCAGGTCCCGGGCGAGGTCGACGAGCGCGCCGTACGGCGGATCGATGCCGACCCCGCTGGTGAACATGTACGCCACCGCCGTCGCGCAGGCGAACCGGGCGTTGGCCGAGGGCAGGGGTTTGAGCAGGGTGAGCGTGTGCAGCAGCGCGGCGGCCCGCCAGGCCGGATCCGAGTCCACGCCGAGCTTCGGCGGGTCGACCCGGTGTCGGGCGACGGCGGCGACCAGTGCCGAGAAGTCGTTGATGGTGGGCTGCTCGGGGAGTACCTCTTCGTGGCGCTGGAGCAGCCAGGGCACGTCGATGTGGATGACGGATGTCATCGGTCAGGCGACCCGCCCCTCGCCCTGGGCGGAACGTTCGTCGTCGGGGAAGGCGGCGGCGAATTCGTCGGCATGGGACGCGAAGAACCTGCGGAAGGCCTCCGCGCCCTCCTGGAGCGCCCGGTGCCGCGCGATGTCGGCCGCGGCCGCCTCTCGCACGAGTGCCTTCATCGACGTACCGCGTTCCTTGGCGATCTGCCGCAGGTCCTCCAGCTCGCGATCGCTGAACTCCACATTGAGGGCTGGCATGCCCTTCACGGTACCTCGCGGGTACTTACTCGTAAATATCCCCAGGTCAACATGATGACCGCGCGGTACCGGAAGGTGTTCGACCTTGCCCACTCCTGATCGAACCGGCTACCCCTGGTCCGCCACGAAGGAGGCCATCCGGGCCAGCGCAGCGTTCCAGTTGATCGCGGTCTCGTTCGTCGACCAGGACTGGATGTCGTCGATGTAGCAGAACTGGCCCACGCACCCCTGCAGCTTGCTCTGCGCATAGGGGTCCTGGATGCTCGAGTTCGCTCCGCCCGCGAGGGTCCCGGCCGGCGGGTTCGGCAGGTTCGGGTCGAGCTGGTGCGCGTACCAGCGGCTGTGCTGGTTGTGGGAGTCGACGTCGCCGTAGCCGGTCACGTACGAGATGTTCAGCGCGTTGCGGCCGAGGACGTAGTCCATGCTCTGGACGGCCGCGTCCCGGTACTTCGAGGCGCCGGTGAGGTCGTAGGCGGTGGCGATCACCACGGCGTTGTTGAGGACCTGGTGGCTGGAGCCCCAGTCGTAGCGGTTGCCGGTGGGCGCGTAGGGCATCCCGTACGGCTGTGCGGCCAGCGTGGCGAGGTAGGCGTCGGCGCCCCGCACCACCGATCGGCGCACCTTGTCCCGGCCGGGCAGCCTGTTCGGGACGGTCGCGAGGTCGAGCCGGCCGGCGGCGGCCGTACGGGACCAGTCGAAGCCGTTGGGGACGAAGACGTCGGCGGTGTGCACCGGGGAGTTCAGCACCTGGTCGGCGAACTGCTGCTCCGCGGTGGTGAGATACAGCTCGGCGGCCGCCCAGTAGAACTCGTCGGTCGCGTCGTCGTCGTTGTAGGCGCCTCCGCCGTTGCCGTCGGCCGGGTCGGCGTGGACGTCCGGGTGGGCGAGGGCCGCCGCCCAGGCCTTGCGCGCCGCCGTCAGCGCCTTCGCCGCGAACGCCTTGTCGTAGGGCCGGTAGAGGCGGGCCGCCTGGGCGGCCGTCGCGGCCAGGTTGAGGGTCGCGGCCGTGGTCGGCGGGTGCAGTTCGCGCTTCTGCGGGTCGGCGCTCGGCAGCAGCGGCAGACCGGTCCACTGTGCGTCATGGATCTTGTGATGGGCCATGCCGGCGAGGGGCTGCCCGTCCGGCACCTGCATCTTCAGCAGGAAGTCCAACTCCCAGCGGGCCTCGTCGAGGATGTCCGGCACCCGGTTGCCGCTCTCGGGGAGGGCGAGCGTGCCGTCGCCGAGCTCCGCCGGCCGACCGGTGCGGGCGACGAGGGAGCGTTCGTAGGTGCTCAGCAGCTCCCAGGCGGCGATGCCGCCGTTGACGACGTACTTGCCGTGGTCGCCGGCGTCGTACCAGCCGCCGGTGACGTCGAGGGTGTGGTCGCACACGCCGGGCTGACAGGGGACGGCCGAGTCGCCCTGGTTGGGCGCCACGCCCACATGGCCGGCCGGCCTGCCGTAGCCGGGGCGCAGATCGTCCCGGATCTCGATGCCGCTGCGCTGGGTGTAGTAGTACTTCACCGCGTCCAGCCGCAGTCGCTCATAGCCGGCCGTGCCGATGTCGAAGGGGTGGCTGGTCTCGCCGTCGGCGACCAGCGTGAAGCCGGCGCCGCGCTTGCGGTAGGCGCCGAAGTCGATGGAGTGGACGCTCTGCCCGGAGGAGACGTCGAGGCCGCGCGGCACGCTCCAGCCGTGCGCGACCGTCGCCCCCGCGGCGTTCTTCAGCTGCCAGGGCAGCTTCGCGGCGGCGTCCGTGACGAGCGTGGCGTTCTTCGGCCCGGCGGGCAGATAGCCGACCTGGTTGACCCGTACCCGCGGCCCGGTGTCGGGCTCGTAGACCTCCGGCGGCACCCCGCCCAGCAGCGACACGTCGTCCAGGCAGAACCGCCAGGGATCCGCGCTCCCGCCGACCTGGAAGGCGACCTGCCCCTGTGCGCTGTCGACCGGCGAGGTGAAGGTGTAGGAGTACGAGTCCCCCGCCGCGTCCAGCACCGGGGTCGCCTCGTACCAGGTGTCGTACGGGGAGACCCCGAGGCCCACGATCGCCCGCACCACGTGCCCCTCGGGCACTCCGGAGGCGCTGAAGGAGAAGCGGTACGACGACCCCTTCACCAGGGTGATCGCGTCCTGGCCGACGGCGGAGTCCCAGCGGTCGACGGTGCCGCCGGGCACGTCCGCGCAGAGCCGGCCGTCGGTGAGAGCGGGGGTGACGTTGCTGGTCCACCACGGGTCGGCGGTCGTGTCGAAGCCGCCGTTCCTGACCTGCTCGACCTCGTCGGCGCCGGCCTGCTGCACGGGCAGCGCGGTGAGCGCCGCGCCCAGCAGGGCCGCGAGGGACAGCAGGGCGGTTCTGCGTCGTTTCACGTCCGGGCTCCTCGGTCCAGTGGGAGCGCTCCCAGGGAGGGTCACAGGACATGTTTGTTGCAGTCATGACACTCCGTCAACAGGTGGGACGAGATGACCTCGAGGCCGTTGTCAGTGGTGCGTCCTAGTGTGGGCGGCAGGAGTACTCATCGAGCGCACGAAGAGGAACGGGGAACCGCCATGACCACCCTGCCCGACCGGCCGAACACCGCCCTGCTCGTCGTCGACGTCCAGAAGGGCCTGGTGGCGGGCACGCCCCGGCGTGACGAGGTGATCGCCAACATCGGCACCCTGATCGACGCGGCGCGCGCGCAGGACGTGCCGGTGGTCTGGGTGCAGCACTCCGGCGACGACCTCGAACGCGGCAGCGAGAACTGGGAGTACGTCGAGGATCTGGTCCGGCTCGACTCCGAACCGCTCGTCCACAAGACCTACTTCGACTCCTTCGAGGACACCGAGCTGGAGTCGGTGCTCGCCAAGCGCGGGGTGGGCCGGGTCGTCGTCACGGGGGCGCAGACGGACGCCTGCATCCGCTCGACCCTGCACGGCGCCCTCGTGCGGGGGTACGACGCCACGCTGGTGGGCGACGCGCACACCACGGAGGACCTCAGTGCGTACGGCGCTCCGGCCCCGGAGCAGGTGATAGCCCACACCAACCTGTACTGGTCCTGGCAGAGCGCGCCCGGCCGCAGCGCGGGCACGGTGGACACGGCGAAGGTGACGTTCGAGGCGGGCTGAGGCAGCCGACGCGGGCTGGGGGGCAGGCGGTGTCCGGTCGGTTCCTCTCGGCCTCGAACACCGCCTGCCCCTCTCCGACCGGGTCGGCTATGCCTCCCACCTGCTGATGCGGACGGCGCCCTGGACCGCACCGGGTGCGCTGCTGGTCAGGGTCAGGCGCAACTTCGAGCCGCGCACGGGGGCGAAGGTGAGCGAGGATCCGGGAGACGACCTCGACGTCCGCGCCGGCGCCGGACGCGTCGGCGACGGTGGTCGCGACCCGGACGACGGCCCGGTCGTCGGTGATCTCGGGGGTGGTGACGTGGGTGCTCCAGCGGGCCACGTGCACCGGCTCGGTGACGACGAGGCGGGCCTCGCGGTAGATGCCGCTGCCGGAGTACCAGCGGCTGCTCGGGAGCCTGTTCTGCACCTTGACCGCGATCACGTCCTCGGTGACGCCATCGGTGTGCAGCAGATCGGTGAGGTCGAAGGCGAAGCCGGTGTACCCGTACGGGTGGCGGCCGACCTCGGCACCGTTGCAGCAGACGTAGGAGTCCATTTGAAGTGCTCTCCCGGCTGAAGCCGGGAGATTCCTGCTTACCTCGCGGCAGCGGGCTTGACGCGCTTGGCGCGCCTGACGACTGCCCTCCCGGCAGCCGGGACGAGCGCGAGGCCCATCCGGTACAGGTGCAAGACGTTCCGTGCTGCGTTGTGATCGGCGTTGCCCGACCAGCCGCAGCCCGGGCTCCTGCACACGAACACGGCCTGGGACTCCCGGCTCCCGGGTGTGGTGAAGCCGCACGCCGAGCAGCGCCTGGAGGTGCCGGGCGCGGGGACCTTGACCAAGGTGCCGCCGAGGTGGGCGGTCTTGTACGTCAGCATCGTGACCGTACGACCCCAGGCCTCCTGGCTGATGGAGCGGTTCAGCCCGGACTTCTGGGCGACGCTCTTCCCCGGCTCCTCGATGGTTCCCCTGGCCGACTTGACCATGTTCGTGATGGTGAGCGCTTCGACCACGACGGTGCCGTAGGTGCGGGCGATGGCGGTGGTCGTCTGGTGCTGCCAGTCCAGGGCCCGGCGCTTGGCTTTCGCGCGCAGTCCTGCGATCTGGTCGTAGGTGCGGTGCAGTCGGCGGCTGGTGCACTCGCCGGGCCTGCGGTGGCGCTTGCGCTGCGCGGCACGCTGCTCCAGGTGCAGGAGCCTGGCTTGCTCCTTGCCGGTCAGCCATTCGCCGTGCTCGTAGGTTTCGCCGTCCGAGAGGGCGATGGGCACGATGACGCCCACGTCGATGCCGACGTCCGGCCCCTGGTGCGGATCGGGCTTGACCTCCAGGGTCTGGACACGGAAGGCGATGTGCCAGCCGAGCGCGTCCTTGACCAGCCGTGCCCCGGTGATCCGGTTCTCCGCGCCCGCACGCTTGCCGACGGGGAGGTCTTGGGTCCACCGGAACCGGACCCGACCCACCTTGGGAATGTTGACCATGCCCCACCGGCGGTGCACGCGGGTGATGTTCAGGTCCAGGCCCTGCGGAATGTCCACGGACATCACCGTGCGGGGGCGGCCCTTGAAGTTCGGGGCGTCGGCGCGGCCATCCCAACAGTTCTTCCACGCCTGGAAGTACGTCTTGAGCACCGCTTGCGCGGCCTGCGCGGGCAGGACGGCCAAGAAGTCGATGTCCTGGCGGGCCTGGCGAATTGCGGCGTCCACGTTCGCGAGGGTCCGCTTCTCCTTCGGCATCATCCGCCACCACGCGTGCAGCAGGTTCCACATCGTGCGGGCCGCGTGCGCCTGATCATCCGCCGCGCGAACCCCGGCAGGCGACAGCGCAAGCCGGGCACGGTGCCCGAACTGCCGCTTGACCAGGATGTTGTGACTCACGATCGAGACCCTAGCGTTGGTTTATGTCACCCCGCTGGAACCCTCATCCCGATGTCAGAACCGGTCGCCATGTTGTTTACAACCTGCATGTTCACTTGGTTTTCGTCACTAAATACAGGCGGAGAGCGTTCACCGACGCCATGCTGACCCGGACAGAAGAGATCATGCGGGAGGTCTGCGCCGACTTCGAGGCCGAGCTGAAGCAGTTCAACGGCGAACAGGACCACGTCCACCTGCTCGTGCACTATCCGCCCAAAGCCCAGCTCTCCAAGCTGGTCAACTCCCTCAAGGGCGTCAGCTCCCGGCGGCTCCGCCAGGAGTACGACAGCCATGTCCGCCAGTACCTGTGGGGCGGACACTTCTGGTCCGGCTCCTACTTCGCAGGATCATGCGGCGGGGCACCCCTGACCGTCGTCAAGCAGTACATCGAAAACCAGCAGCGCCCCGTCTGACCGTCACCCCGGAGACGCAGAACACTCCGGCGCTTCGCGCCTCCGGGCCAAGGATGCCCTTCACCCCCGCCCTGAAGGACGGAGCACTGGCCAAGATCAGATGTAGACGCCGTCGAACTCGATCGAGATCCGCTTGTCGGCGTCGGCGGGCGGCAGGGTGAAGGCGAGGCGGTACCAGCCCAGGCCGCCGGGGAAGAAGCCGGTGCCGCTGGTCGTGCCGTGCTGCGTGGTGGGCGTCTGTTCGATGCTCCAGTCGTGCGGGACCGCCACCGCACGCCAGGTCGAGTCGTCGTAGCCGGGGGCGGCGGCGTCCGCGTACTGCCCGGTCGGGTCGGTGATCCCGCCCGGGTTGGCCAGCGCGAACCGCCAGCCGTCGCGCAGCGGGACCGTGCGACGGCCGGGGGCGCTCGCGACGGCCTCGGCGGCCTGCGCCGCCGGGGTGCCGAGGAGCGCTCCGGCGGCCGGTGCGGCCGTGGAGGCGAGTAGGACCGATCTGCGAGTGACCGTCATGGTCGGCTCTCCCTCATCAGGAACCAGAAGTACTCACAACTGATCGATAACAAACAGAATCTGACGACGGGCCACTCCTGCCCGTCAAGGGCACGGAAAGCGCCTTCTGTCCCGGCCGCCCCGACCGTCAGGCGGGGCACCCGGTCGCGCACAACCTCCACGCACTAGGCTGGAGCCCGAGTTATGCACTTGTTCACTGTGCGTAAGGGCGATGGAGTGGCGACGATGAGCCCGGTGGATCCGTTCGACGATGCCTCGACCGCGCGGGCCGTCATCGACGACCGGGGGAACGTGGTCCGGTGGGGCGCCGGCGCCCGCCGGCTGCTGGGGTACGAGGCGGCCGAGGCAGTGGGCCGCCCCGCCGCCGACTTCCTGGCCGACGCCGACGCCGACGCCGGCACCGAGGCCCCCGCGAGCACGTTCGCCGCGCCGGCCGGCCCCCGATGGAGCGGCTCCCTGACCCTGCGGCACCGCGACGGCCACGCCGTGTCCGTCTGGCTGCTCGCCCTGCGCCGGCCGACGCACGGCTGGCAGGCCGTCGTCCCACCGGCGGCCGCGGACCTCGACCCGCCGGACGACGCGCTGACCTCGGCGGCGATGAGACAGTCCCCCTGCCCGATGCTGGTCTGCGACCGGGAACTGCGGCTGCGCTGGATCAACGACCGGATGGCCGAGCTGATCGACCTGCCCGCCCACCCGGTCGACGGTCTCAGGATCACCGACATCGGCGTCCGCCGAGAGAACACCGAACTCGAGGAACAGCTGGGCGATGTGCTCGCGACGGGCCGGCCGCGGGACATCGAGAACTACCTCCGCCCGAGCGGCCTGCAGAACGCCTCCGCCCATCTGACCCGGATCGCCCCGCTCACCGACGCCGCCGGCCGGGTCCAGGGCGTCTGTCTGACCGGCCATGACTTCACCGAGCACTACCTGGCCCGCGAACGGCTGCGGCTGGTCAACGAGGCGAGCCTGAGCATCGGCACCACCCTCGACGTGACCCGGACGGCTCAGGAACTGGCGCAGGTCTGCGTCCCCGCGCTCGCCGACTTCGTCAGCATCGACCTGCTCGACCCGCAGGACGGCGTGGAACCCCCGGCCCGGTTCGCACCGCCGCTGCGGCTGCGGCGCACCGCGCACCACTCGGTCAGCCCCGGCACCCCGGAGGCCGTGGCCGATCCGGGCCAGGCGCAGGACTACCCGGCGGGGTCGCCGCAGGCGGACTCGCTGGTCGCGGGGCACAGCATCGTCCGCACGGTGGCCGGCGGCGAGCTGGACGCCTGGCTGACCTGGGACACCGCGCGCGCCGCCCGGGTGCGGGAGCTCGGCGTCCACGCGACGATGTCCGTGCCCATCCGGGCGCGCGGCGTGACCCTCGGCGTCGCCGTCCTCACCCGGTTCCGCCGGCCCGACCCGTTCACCCCGGACGACGTGCTGCTGGCCGAGGAGGTCACGGCCCGGGCCGCCGTGTGCATCGACAACGCCCGCCGGTACTCCCGTGAGCGCGAGACGGCCCTCGCCCTGCAGCGCAGCCTGCTCCCGCGCACCCTGCCCCGCACGGCCGCCGTCGACGCCGCCTCCCGCTATCTGCCGGCCGCCCGCGCCGGGGTCGGCGGCGACTGGTTCGATGTGATCCCGCTGTCCGGGATGCGCGTCGCCATGGTCGTCGGGGACGTCGTCGGGCACGGCGTCCAGGCCTCCGCCACCATGGGCCGGCTGCGCACGGCCGTGCGCACCCTCGCCGACATCGACCTCGCCCCCGACGAGCTGCTGACCCACCTGGACGACCTGGTGGTCAGACTGTCCGAGGAGGCCGGCGTCGAGGGCAGCCCCGGCGAGATGGGCGCGACCTGTCTGTACGCGGTGTACGACCCCGTGTCGCGGCGCTGTGTCCTGGCGCGGGCCGGGCATCCCCCGCCGGTGCTGCTCCGGGCGGGCGGCACGCCCTGGCAGGTGGAGCTGCCCGCCGGTCCCCCGCTGGGCCTGGGCGGACTGCCGTTCGAGTCGGCCGAGCTGCAGCTCGCCGAGGGCAGCGTCCTCGCCTTCTACACCGACGGTCTGATCGAGTCCCGGGAGCGGGACGTGGACGCCGCTCGACGGCTGCTGTCCGAGGCGCTCGCGGCGCCGTCGGACTCCCTGGACGAGACCTGCGACCGGATCCTGGGCACCCTGCTCCCGCCCGGCGGCGCCGCCGACGACGTCGCCCTGCTGCTCGCGCGCACCCGGGGCCTGCCCGCCTCCCAGGTCGCGACCTGGGAGGTCCCGCCCGACCCCGCGCTGGTCGCGCCGATCCGCAAACAGGTCGTCGAGCAGCTGTCGAACTGGGGGCTGAGCGAGGCGTCGTTCACCACCGAGCTGGTGGTGAGCGAGCTGGTCACCAACGCCATCCGGTACGGCTCCCGCCCCATCCGGCTACGGCTGATCCACGACACGACGACGCTGATCTGCGAGGTGTCCGACGACAGCCACACCGCCCCGCATCTGCGCCGGGCGAAGACCTGGGACGAGGGCGGCCGCGGGCTGCTCCTGGTGGCCCAGCTCACCCAGCGCTGGGGCAGCCGGCACACCCCCGACGGCAAGACGATCTGGGCGGAGCTGTCGCTGTTCGAGGAGGAGTGAGGCGGGCGCCCGGCACCGTGTCCGGGGCTCTTACCCTTCCGTGTTCTGATGGAGGAGCACCCGGACCTCATCGATGGGCGGGCACCACCAGATCCCGTCCCGGAGTACCGCCCTGAACACCTCGCTCGCCGCATCACTGTCCGTCGTCCTGCTCGTCGCCGCGCTCGGGTGGGCGGTGCTGCGTCCCGCCGGGCGGTCGGAGGCCCTGGTCGCCGTCCCCGCCGCGGCGGTGGCGATCGTTCTCGGGGCGGTGTCGCCCGAGCATGCGCTGGCCGAGGTCGAGCGGCTCGGGCCGGTCGTCGGCTTCCTCGCGGCGGTGCTGGTGCTGGCGCATCTGTGCGACGTCGAGGGCCTGTTCACGGCGTGCGGGGCGTGGATGGCCCGGCGGGCCGCGGGCCGCCCGCGGCGCCTGCTGGTCGCGGTGTTCGTGCTGGCCTCGGTGATCACGGCCGTGCTCAGTCTGGACGCGACGGTGGTGCTGCTGACGCCGGTGGTGTTCGCCACCGCGGCCCGGATGGGCGTGCGGTCCAAGCCGCATGTCCATGCGTGCGCGCACCTGTCGAACACGGCCTCGCTGCTGCTGCCCGTGTCCAACCTCACCAACCTGCTGGCGTTCACCGCGAGCGGGCTGAGCTTCACCCGGTTCGCCGCTCTGATGGCGCTGCCGTGGGTGGTCGCGGTCGGCGCCGAGTACCTGGTCTTCCGGCGCTTCTTCGCCGACGATCTGCCCGCCGCCGAGCCGGTCGTGGACGACGGCCCGGCGCCCGAGCTGCCGCTGTTCGCGCTGGTCACCGTCGGCTGCACGCTCGCCGGGTTCGTGGTGGCCTCGGCCGTCGGGATCGAACCGGCGTGGGCCGCGTTCGCGGGCGCCCTGGTCATGGCCGGGCGGGCGCTGGTGCGGCGAGGGGTGACTCCGGTCGCCGTCGTGCGGGCCGCCGCCCCGGGCTTCCTGGCGTTCGTGCTGGCGCTCGGGATCGTGGTGCGCGCGGTGGTCGACAACGGGCTCGCCGACGCGCTGCGGCACGTCCTGCCCGACGGCTCGGGCCTGCTGACGCTGCTGGGCGTCGCCGCGCTGGCCGCCGTCCTGGCGAACCTGATCAACAACCTGCCCGCGGTGCTGGTCCTGGTGCCGCTCGCCGCCCCGGCCGGGTCCGGGGCGGTGCTCGCGGTGCTGCTCGGGGTGAACATCGGCCCGAACCTGACGTACGCCGGATCGCTGGCGACGCTGCTGTGGCGGCGGGTGGTGCAGGAGCGCGCGGAGCGGGTCGAGGTCGGGGAGTTCACCCGCCTCGGCCTGCTCAGCGTGCCCGCCGCGCTGATCCCGGCCGTCGTGGCGCTGTGGGCCTCGCTCCAGGTGGTCGGCGGCTGACCGCTCGGGTCAGTGCCGGCCGCCGTCGGAGCCGGAGCCGTATCCCCCGGAGCCGTTGCCCCAGCCGTAGCCGCCGTAGCCGTACCCGGAGCCGCCGGAGGAGCCCGACTGGCCGTCCCACGAGCAGTAGTACCAGGAGTAGTACGAGCAGGACGTGCTGTTCGAGCCGGACGACGAGCTCGACGGCGCCTTGGTCGTCGAGGTGGCGGACGGCGTTGCCGTGGGCGTCGGGGGCTTGGCCGCCTTGGGCGTGGGGGTCGGCTCCGGCGTGCCGGAGGCGTCGGCGTCGATTCCCCAGTTGACGAACTGCATCTGCGGGTCGGGCTGCGAGGTGTCGATCACCCAGCGCTGGGCGGCGCTGTCGGCCCGGTTCTTCAGGACCAGGGCGCCCGACCCGTCGGTGGCGGCGGGCGCCAGCGCCAGGTTCTGACCGGAGCGCGGGACGAGCGTGCCCTGGAGCGTGAAGTCGTAGCGGACGTTCTTGGGATCGGGCTGGTCGGCGCCCGCGCACGGGGCCAGCCGGACCGAGTAGCCGAGGCTGGAGTCGAGGCACAGGTCGGCGTTGGCGGCACTGCGCAGCAGACCGTCCGGTTCGTACGACCACTGCTGGCCGGCCACGGAGGAACAGGCGGCGAGGGTGGCCTCGGTGCCGCTGACGGCCTTGTCGCCGGCGATGCCGATGCACAGTCCGGAGGCGACGTTGTGCAGCCGGCCGCGCAGGGTGCCCTGGGCGTCCTCGCCGGCGCCGCTCAGCACCGGGTCGGTGGTGGCCGTGTCCGTTCCCGGGGCCGGGGTCGCCGTGTCGCTGTTGGCGGTCGGGGCGGCTCCGTCCCCGGAGCCGAGGGCCGCCCACACCGCGAGCGGCAGGACGACCAGACCGCTCACCGTCAGGACGGCGGCGGCGAGGTTGCGGCGGCGGGCGCGGCGGGCCGCCTTCTGGGCGAAGCGACGCGATCCGGGAGGGGCGTCCGCGCCGGGCGTGGCACCGGTGCGGACGACCGCGCCGGAGTGCGATCCGATGCGGGCGAGCGCGCCTGCCCGCAGTCCGCCGCGGGAGACCGAGCCGGCGGCGGCCCCGGCGGCGCGGGCGGCGATCGCCTGGGTGCCGTCGAAGGCCTCGCCCGTATAGCCGTGGGACTGCTCCGCGGCCGGGTCGGCGGAGTCGTCCTCGCCGGCCACCCTGATGCCCACGTAGGCCGCGGCGGCCCAGCCCAGGATTCCCTCGGCCAGGGCCGCGCCGAGCAGTCCTTCGAACTGGTGCAGTTGGTCGGCGGTGTGGGCGCAGTGCCGGCACTGCTCCAGGTGGCCGCGCAGATCGGGGTCGACGTCGACGCCGCCGCGGCGGCAGGTGACGTCCAGCAGCCGGTGGTAGCGGTGGCACTCGTCGTCGGTGGCGAGTTCGCGGTGTACCTGGAGGCATTCCTCGCGCAGCCGCTCGCGGGCCCGGCGCAGTTCGACGCGGGCGCCTTCCTCCTCCAGGCCCAGCAGGCCCGCCGGGACGACCAGCGGCTCGGCCTCGACCTCGATGTGCCAGAGCAGGCAGCGAGCGGACTCGGGCAGCCGCTGGAACGCCCGGGACAGCATGCGCCGGTGCACGGGCGGCAGCAGCAGGGCCGCCGCGCGGTCGCCGTCCTCGCCCTCGGAGCGCAGTGCGGGATGCAGCAGGTCTCGACGGCCGTCGGCGTCCCATTCGGCGGCGACGCGGCGCACGGTGACCAGCAGGTGAGGGCGCCATGCGGCGGTCGGCCCGTTCTGCCGCAGGGTCTCGCCGAAGAGTCTGGTGAAGGCGGCGGTGGTGAGCATGCCGGCCGCGCGCTCGCCCTGGGTGCACAGCCGTGCGTAGGCGAAGGCGGCCTCCCAGTGGCGATCCAGCAGCTCACCGACGGGATGCAGCGCGGGTGACGCTCCCGTCCATTTCTTCAGCTCCGAGCTCAGCTGTTCATCCGTCGCGTCGAAGCGGCGCGCCGAAGGGGAATTCGACAGGCCTGCGTCATTCACGGTCTGCATTCCTTCCGGAGGCATGCGGCATAAAGTCCATACCATCGGGTATGCGACCCCGCCCACGAGGCGGGATCGACTCGCACAAGGTTCGGCACCTCTGACGTCCGTGGGGGGACGGCTCTTTTGAAGCGAGGGGGGTGTGAACGTGAGGTGTCTCGTGCACACGGTGGAAAAAACGTTGTCCGTGCGCCGACACGCCCACCTTTGCACAGCCGGACCAGGAGGAACAAGAGATCTCGCGGTTTCGTGCATAGTGTGCGCGCCGAAGAATTTTGACGAAACGTCAATCCTGGTTCGAGGTCCCGCTGCCGCCTCCGAGCCCCGGTGGGGCGGTCACTGTATCGGTGTCCCTTTTGGTGCCCTTATTCATGTCCCTTTCGGGTCGGTAATTACCGAGCGCATTCCGTCCCGGTAGGCGCCCGGGGGTGTCCCGTAGCGGGCGCGGAAGACGCGGCTGAAGTGGAAGGCGCTCGCGAAGCCCGAGGCCCGCGCAACGCGTTCCACGGGCAGGTCGGTGGCCTCCAACAGCCGTGCGGCATGGTGCAGTCGGGTCTCGCGCAGGGCTCGCATCGGGGCCTGGCCGACCTGTTCCGTGAACAGATGGGCGAAACGCGAGGAGGACAGCGCGAGTTCCTCCGCCAGCGAGCGGACGGTGTGCGGGGCGCCGGGGTCGGCCGCCATCCGCGCCTGCGCCCGGCGGACCCGGTCGTCGAGGCCGGCCGGGGGCGCGGTGGCGCGCGCCGAGGCGGTGGCCAGCAGGACGGCCTCTTCCAGCGCGCACAGGGCGAGTTCCCGCGCGACGGCGCCCTGGGCCACCACGATCCCGTCCCCGCCGGCCGGCTCCTCCCCGCCGGTCCACCGGGCGTCGGCGCTCATACGCCGCCAGACCGTCCCGACCCGGTCGTGCAGCGCGGCGGGGACGGGGCCGACGCGGTACAGGCCGTCGCCGGTGTCGTACGGGCGCAGCCAGGGGGTCCAGGACGGGCGGGCCTGGCAGTGGGCCCACCAGAACCGCCAGTTCCGGGCCCCGGGTTCGATGCCGTAGGAGTGCGGGACGCCGGGCGCGAGCACGACCAGGTCCCCGGCGCCGGCCCGCGCCTCGCTCCCGCCCTGCCGCAGCCGGCCCTGCCCGTCCGTCGTCCAGACGAACAGCCAACTGTCCGATCCCCGGGGCCGGCTGATGCCGTACCCGGGGCCCTCGTCGAAGTGGGCGACCACCACCAGACCGGGCGGCGGGGAGGGAGCCCCGGACCCGGCAGTCCCGGGCAGGTCGTCAGCACGCATGGACATCCTCGCGGTGGGGTGCGTCGGCCTAGTTTGGCGGTGTCGAGGGCAGTTGACGATCGAGGAGGGCACGCATGACAGTCACGGACATCGGCGCCGCCGGAACTCCCATCCTGACCCGGGCCGGGCTGCGGCAGTACCGGGAGGACGGCTTCACCGTCGTCCGCGGATTGTTCGGGGCCGACGAAGTAGCCCGGCTGCGCGAGGAGTTCGCGGCGCTGCACGCGAGCGGACGGCCGGTGCCCGGGCACTTCGAACCGCGCCCCGGAGCCGCCGATCCGCTGCACGCCTACCCGAGGGCGATGAACCCGCACGAGATCAGTCCCCTCGCCCGCCGGGTGCTGCTGGACGCCCGACTGCGGGACGTGCTGGAGGAGTTGCTCGGCGAGGAGGTGCTGGCCGCGCAGAGCATGTTCTACTTCAAGCCGCCCGGCGCCCGGGGGCAGGCGTTGCACCAGGACAACTTCTATCTGCGGGTCGAGCCGGGCACCTGCGTGGCGGCCTGGCTGGCCTGTGACGTGATCGACCGGGACAACGGCGGCCTGGAAGTGGTGCCCGGCACCCACCGGATGGACCTGTACTGCCCGGAGGAGGCCGACGCGGAGCTGTCGTTCGCGCGCGAGTACGTGCCGCCGCCGCCCGGGCTCACGGCGGCGCCGGTCGACATGGAACCGGGCGACGTGCTGTTCTTCAACGGCAGCCTGGTGCACGGCTCGCAGCCCAACCGCAGCGCCGACCGGTTCCGCCGGTCGTTCATCGGGCACTACGTGGGCCGCTCCGCGCGCCGCATCGGCCCCTTCTACCGGACGGTGTCGATGAGCGGGGAGCCGGTACCGCTGGCCGTCAGCGAGGGGGCGGGTCCCTGCGGCACCGAATTCGCACCGCAGGGCCCGCACTGAGCGCGCACGGAGCCCGCACTTAGTCCGCACGGAGTCCGCGAAAGCGCCGGGGAGCTTCAGTGGCCGGCGATCGGGTGGGCCGTGTAGGGCTGCTGAAGCTCCTCCAACTCCTTCTCGGTCAGGGTCAGTTCGAGCGCCGCCACCGCGTCCTCGAGGTGCTGGGGCTTCGCGGCTCCGACGATCGGGGCGGTCACCGTGGGCTGGTGGAGGAGCCAGGCGAGGGCGACCTGCGCGCGCGGGACGCCCCGGTCGGTCGCGACGCGGGTGACCGCCTCGACGACGCTGCGGTCGCCCTCCGCGTAGAGGGAGCCGCCGAAGCCGTCCGTGGCGCTGCGGCCGGTCTCGGCGCCCCAGTCGCGGGTGAGCCGGCCCCGGGCCAGCGGGCTCCAGGGCAGGATGCCGACGCCCTGGTCCGCGCACAGGGGCAGCATCTCGCGCTCCTCCTCCCGGTAGAGGAGGTTGTAGTGGTTCTGCATCGACACGAACCTGGTCCAGCCGTGCCGCTCGGCCGTGTGCTGCATCTTGGCGAACTGCCAGGCGTACATCGAACTCGCCCCGAGGTAACGGACCTTGCCCGCCCGCACCAGGTCGTGCAGCGCCTCCATCGTCTCCTCGACCGGGGTGTGCGGGTCGAAGCGGTGGATCTGGTACAGGTCGACGTAGTCGGTGCCGAGACGGCTCAGGCTGTGGTCGATCTCGGACAGGATCGCCTTGCGGGACAGACCGCCGCCGTTGGGGCCGGGCCGCATCGGGAGGTGCACCTTCGTCGCGAGCACGATCTCGTCCCGGCGGGCGAACTCGCGCAGGGCCCGGCCGACGATCTCCTCGCTGGTGCCGTCGGAGTAGACGTTCGCGGTGTCGAAGAAATTGACGCCGGACTCCAACGCCTGCCGGATCAGCGGCCGGGACGCCTCCTCGTCGAGGGTCCACTCGTGCGCTCCCCGGTCGGGAAGTCCGTAGGTCATACAGCCCAGACAGATCCGCGACACGTCCAGACCCGTCGAGCCGAGCTTCACATACTGCATCGTCGCCGCTCCTGACATCGGTGTGGGCAAGTGTTCACTCAATCAGGTCCAGCGCCCGCTCCCACCCGAATTTCTCCCCCTCCGCGCCGTCGTAGGGGTATCCGAACCGGACGCCCATGCCGCGCAGCCGTATCAGAGAGTCCTGGTAGGCGGGGTGGCCGCCGAGGGTCTCGTTCACGCAGGGCAGGACGCCGACCGGCACGCCCAGGCCGGAGACCTCGCACAGGGTGCCCAGGGCCAGGGTGTCGGCGATGCCCGCCGCCCACTTGTTGATCGTGTTGAAGGTGGCCGGGGCGACGACCACCGCGTCGGGCTCCGGGAACGGCCGCGGGTCGCCGGGTCGCCGCCAGGCGGAGCGGATCGGCCGCCCGGTCTGCGCCTCGACGGCGGCGGTGTCGAAGAAGCCGTTCATGGCGTGCGGCGTCGCGATGACACCGACATGCCACTCCCGCTCCTGCGCGGCGGTGATCAGCTTGCCGACGTCCGCGGCGATGCCGGCGGCACAGACGACGACGTAGAGAAAGGGCGGCTGTTCGTCCTGTTGGCTCACCCGCGAACCCTACTCAAGCGGGAGGGACCGGCCGCGCTCGGCCTCGGGGCGCGGGCCGTGGATCCTGCGCTCCGCCTCCTCGATCGGGACGTCGTCGATGCTCGCCTCCCGGCGGGTCATCAGCCCGCGCTCGTCGAACTCCCACAGCTCGTTGCCGTAGCTGCGCCACCACTGCCCGTCGGCGTCGCGCGACTCGTACTGGAAACGGACGGCGATGCGGTGGTCGTCATGGGCCCAGAGGTCCTTGCGGAGCGCGTACTCGTGCTCGCGCGCCCACTTGGCGGTGAGGAAGTCCACGATCGCGGCGCGGCCGGTGAGGAAGGTGTCGCGATTGCGCCAGACCGAGTCCTCGGAATAGGCGAGCGCGACCTTCCGCGGGTCGCGGGTGTTCCAGGCGTCCTCGGCCGCCTGGACCTTCCGGGCCGCGGTCTCCCGGGTGAAGGGCGGCAGGGGTGGACGGGCGTCCGACATGGCTTCTCCTTGGCTGCTGACACTCCCGACGAGATGGAGAACGATCGTTCTCCGTCCTGGCTGCTAACGTAGAGAACGCTCGTTCTCCCGTCAAGGAAGCTCTGCGGATCGGTGGTCGCCCATGGACAGCGCAACAGCCCGTGAGCAGGCGCTCGACGCCGCGGAGACGCTGTTCTACGGGCGCGGCGTGCAGGCCGTCGGCATGGACGACGTCCGGGGCGCCTCGGGGGTCTCGCTGAAGCGGCTGTACCAGCTGTTCCCGGCCAAGGAGCAGTTGGTGGAGGCCTATCTGGAGCGGCGGGACGTCCGCTGGCGCGGGCTGCTCGCGGAGTCCGTGGCCCGGCGGGAGGACCCCCGGGAGCGGATCCTGGCCGTGTTCGACTGGCTGGAGGAGTGGTTCCTCGAGCCCGACTTCCGGGGGTGCGCCTGGATCAACGCGTACGGCGAACTGGGCGCCGCCTCGGAGCGGGTGACCCGCCAAGTGCGGGCGCACAAGCGGGCGTTCCGCGACTGTCTGGCCGGTCTGGTCGCCGACGCCGGTCTGCCGCCCGCGCTGACCGGCCCGCTGTTCCTGCTGGCGGAGGGGGCGATGACGACGGCCGGCATCAGCGGCGACGCCGCCCCGGCGGCCGAGGCCCGCGAGGCGGCGCGGCTGCTGCTGGGGTGAGTCGGCGGACCCGTCAGACCTGTCGGGTCCGTGGTCTCGGGAAAACCGGTTGCCGCCCGGCGGTCGACACCCGCAGGATCCGGCCATGGCCACATTCGACGCCCTTCCGCCGCTGACGTCCGCCGCCGCTCTTCCGGCTACGGGCCGACAGCAGCCCGGCCGTCCCCATAGGACCGACGCCGCACGACCGTGACGGCCGCGCTCGTCGCGGGCCTGGTCGCGGGCTACGGCATCGCCGTACCCGTCGGCGCGGTCGGGACCTACCTCGTCTCGCTCACCGCCCGCACCTCCCTGCGCACCGGCATGTGCGCCGCACTCGGCGTCGCCACCGCCGACGGGCTCTACGCCCTGGTCGCCACGGTCGGGGGCACCGCCGTCGCCGCCGTGCTGCGGCCGGTGCTGACGCCGCTGAGCTGGGCCTCGGCGGCGGTCCTGCTGGCGCTGGCGACGCTGGGCGCGCTGACGGCCGTCCGACAGCACCGGGCCCGCCGGCTCGCCACCCGGTCCACACCACCACCGCCGAGCCCGGCCCGGGCGTATCTGAGCTTTCTCGGCATCACCCTCCTCAACCCGACGACCGTGGTCTACTTCGCCGCGCTGGTCCTCGGCAGCGGCGCCGCCGACTCCGTGCGGCCGCTGGAGCAGGGCGTGTTCGTGCTGGCGGCGTTCGTCGCCTCCGCGAGCTGGCAGCTGGCGCTCGCCGGGGGCGGCGCGCTGCTGGGCAGAGCGCTGACCGGTCACCGGGGCCGGCTGGTGACGGCGCTGGTGTCGAGCGCGGTGATGACGGTGCTGGCCGTGCGGATGGTGGCGTAGACAGGTCCGCGGGCGGATGAATCGCGCGGGCTCCGGTGTTGAAGCACGGTGCGGGGCGGACGTGGGGGACACGGCCGCCGTGACGACATGACGGCACGATGAAGGGGACGGATGCCATGCCTCTCGAAGGCGAGTACGAAGCCAGCCCGACGCAGTGGGTACGTGAGCAGGTGGAGCTGTACGAGAGCTCCGGCGGCACGAAGGGGACGACGCTGATGGACACGGGGCTGCCCGTCATCCTGCTGACGACCCGGGGTGCGAAGAGCGGGAAGCTCCGCAAGACACCGCTGATGCGGGTCGAGCACGACGGCCGGTACGCCCTGGTCGCCTCCCTGGGCGGGGCGCCGAAGCACCCGGTCTGGTACCACAACGTCACGGCCGACGCCCAGGTCGAGCTCCAGGACGGACCCCGCAAGCAGGACATGACGGCCCGCGAGGTCACCGGCGCGGAGAAGGCCGAGTGGTGGGAGCGTGCTGTCGCCGCCTATCCGCCGTACGCCGACTACCAGAAGAAGACGGACCGCGAGATACCGGTGTTCGTGGTGGAAGCGGACGACAGCGCTCCAGAGATTTCATAGAAAAATCTGCCGCAGGGATGCATGAAGGTGCTCCCACCGGGCACCCGTCAGTCAGGCCCCGCCGCGTTCCCCCGTCGCGGCGGGGCTCTTCTGTGCCCCGGTCTCAGTCGGCGACGAGCCACTTCCCGTCCCGCATCAGCTCCCGCCCCTGGATCTCGACGGCCGTGCGCCAGGCCTGGATCCGGCTGGGCAGGACATGGAAGTACAGGTAGGGCGCGGACAGTTCACGCGGATCGAAGCCGGTCTTGCCCGCGAAGATCTCGGCGTCCTCCTCCGGCAGCTCGGCGGGCGGCACGGCCACGGCGGCGCCCTCGATCATCACGACGTCCTGGGTCGGGCCGACCGCGATCCGCGCGATGCCGGTGGCCAGCAGATTGCGGCCGGTGGGGCTGGTGGCGGGCGTGGCGAAGAGCAGCGTCGCGCCGTCCCAGACGTAGGAGAGCGGGACCAGGTACGGGGCGGCGCCCTCCGCGCCGGCCGTGGCGACCCAGGCGTCGACGTCGTGTTCCAGCCGGTGCAGAGTGTCGATCTTGCGCTGCCGCGCAGCGCGTGCGGGTACTCGCGTCATGTTCTCAGTGTGACCGTGATCCGCCGGCGGGCCAGTGGCCGCCGCCGACAGCTGGACTTCTTGGACAGGTGTCCCGTTATAGTGGACACCTGTCCAAGACTGTTTGAGGGAGATCATGGAAATCCTGGCGAACGTGCTCGTCGTCCTGGTGGCCGCGCTGCATGTCTACATCCTGGTGATGGAGATGTTCCTGTGGCAGAAGAAGCCGGGGATGGGCTTCCACGGGTTCGATGCGGAGATGGCCAAGAAGACCGCCGCGATGGCCGCCAACCAGGGGCTCTACAACGGGTTTCTGGCGGCGGGGCTGGTGTGGGGGCTGATCGCGGCCGACCCGACCGGGTTCCGGGCGCAGGTGTTCTTCCTGTCCTGCGTGATCGTCGCGGGCGTGTACGGCGCGGTGACGGCGAACCGCCGGATCCTGGTCGCGCAGGCGCTGCCGGGTGCGCTCGCCCTGGCCGCCGTCCTGATCGCGCAGTGACCCGCGGCGAGCCCGAGGACCCGCGGGCGGCCCGCACCCGGGCGAGGCTGCGCTCCGCGCTGCTCGAGGAGTGCGCCGAGCGGCCGTTGGAGGAGGTGGGGGTGGCCGCGCTGGTGCGGCGGGCCGGGGTCGGCCGGGCCACCTTCTATGTGCACTATCCCGACCTGGAGGCCCTCGCGGTCGACGCCTGTGCGGACGTCGTGCGCGAGGCCGTGGAGGCGCTGCACTCCTGGCAGGGGCGGCCGGACCCGGTGCGGGCGCCGGCCGCGCTGGCGGAGTTCTTCGGTTCGCTGACCCCGCACGCCACGCTGTACCGCACCCTGCTCGCGCCGGGCGGCGGCGGGCCGCTCGGCCGGGTGCTGCACCGGGACCTGCGGGCCTACAGCCTGCGGGAGCGGACGCGGGCGGGTGCCGCGGACGCGCCGCTGGTCGCCTCGGCCGTCGCCGCGACCTTCGCCGGCGTGCTGGCGGACTGGCTGCACGGCGACCTCGAGGGCGCCCCCGGCGAGATCGCCGACCAGGTGTGGCAGCTGCTCGTCGCCCTGCACGCGAGCCGCTGAGCGACGGTCAGAGGCAGGCCACCGTGTCCTTCGCCAGCGGCCAGGCCTCGACGCCGTCGGACGTGCGGACGTAGGCCGTCCTGCGGTCGTCCGTCAGCCACAGCTGCCGGTCCCCGTAGCGGTATCCGGTGTCGCGCGCATCGGCCGGCATCGTGACGTCGCCGTCGTACGGGGCCGTGAGCAGCTCGCCCGGGAGCACGCCGTCGGGGTCGCGGACGTACTGCCGGTGGTCCTTGCTCCGGCCCATCCCCAGGAAGTGCGCCCGCTCCCAGTCGCAGTGCTCCGCGCCGGCGTAGCTGCTGAGTGTGGTGGTCGGGATCCGCTTCCCGTTCCGGTCGGTCCAGATCTCCTGGTCGCCGGAGTCGGTGACGCTCGCGGGGAGTTCTGCGGGGTCACAGGAGGCGTGGGTCTCCGGGCCCCAACCCGGCCTGTCCTTCTGGTCCTTGGCGACGACGACCGCCACCTTCGTCCGGCCGCCGACGTCGTACGAGTACAGGACGCGGTCGGACTCCTCGCGCTCGACGCGGAATCCCGCGTGCGGAGCCGGCCGCTCGAAGAGGTCGAAGTAGAGCCGCAGCCCGTCCTCGGGCGTGTCACCGCCGTCCCGCTCGCTCCACCCGTCGGGCCCACCGCCCCAGGAGATCTCGCCGTCGCACTCCAGCGCCCGGCCCGCGGCGCCCGAGGCGAGGAGCAGGGCCTGCGGGGTGTCCTCGTCCAGCTCCTCGGTGGCGATGTGGAGCGGACCGCTGTACGGGGTCGCCACGGGTCCGTAGTCGATGATCACGTCCTCCTCGTCCCCTTCCCCGGCCCCGCATCCCACAGCCGTCACCAGCGCCGTCAGCGCCACCGCCACGAACCCCTTGCGCATACCCGTCCCCGTTCCACCGGCCGTTCCTGCACCCCTGCGACGCCCGAGCGGCCCGGAACGTTCAGCGGGCCGCCTGGAACGTCCTGCGGTACGCCTGCGGGGAGACCCCGATGGCCGCGTGCAGGTGCTGGCGCAGCGAGGCGCCGGTGGCGAAGCCGACCCGGCCGGCGATCTGGTCGACGGAGAGGTCGCTGGCCTCCAGCAGCTGCCGGGCGTGCACCACGCGCTGCTGGATCAGCCAGCGGCCGGGGCTCAGACCCACCTCGTCGTGGAAGCGGCGGGCGAAGGTGCGCAGGCTCATCCGGGCGTGTGCGGCGAGGTCGGCCAGGACGAGCGGCTCGTCGAGGTGTTGCAGGGCCCAGGCGCGGGTGGCCGCCGTGCTCGCCGCGCCGGCCTCGGGCACCGGCTGTTCGATGTACTGGGCCTGACCGCCGTCGCGGTACGGCGGCACGACACAGCGGCGGGCCACCTTGTTGGCGAGTTCATGGCCGTGGTCCTTGCGCACGAGGTGCAGGCAGACGTCGACGCCGGAGGCCGCGCCGGCCGAGGTCAGCACCCGGCCGTCGTCGACGAAGAGGACGTCCGGGTCGAGCTCGACCCGGGGATACATACGGCGGAAGCGGTCGGTGACGTGCCAGTGGGTGGTGGCCCGGCGGCCGTCGAGGAGACCGGCCGCGGCGAGGACGAACGCGGCGGTGCAGATGGAGACGATGCGGGCGTCCGGGCGGATGCGGGCGAGGGCCTCGGCGACGCCGTCCGGCAGTTCCTCGGCCACCCACTCGTGGGCGACGGGCGCGATCACGACCGTGTCGGCGCTCTCCAGCACTTCCGGGCCGTGCTCGACGCCGATCGTGAAGTCGGCGTTGGTGCGCACCGGCTCGCCGTCGACCGTGCAGGTCAGCACTTCGTAGTGATCGTCGGCCGCGCCGAGGATCCGGCTCGGGATGCCCAGCTCGAAGGGGTAGACGCCGTCGAGGGCGAGGACGACGACCCGGTGCTTCGCTGCGATTGCCACCATGGCACGATCTTATCGAAGGTTGGCAATCATGCCATTTCCCGCTCCTCCGGGGCCCGGCAGGCTGGTTGCCATGAGCACTGAGAACACCATGCGCGCCATCGGTCAGGACACCCTCGGCGGTCCCGAGGTACTGAAGGAAGCAGAGGTCGCGCGGCCCGCGCCGCGCACCAACGAGGTACTGGTCCGGGTGCACGCCGCCGGCGTCAACCCGACCGACTGGAAGCACCGGGCCACCGGCGGCCTGCTGGGCGAGCCGCCCTTCGTCCTGGGCTGGGACGTCTCCGGAACCGTCGCAGCGGTCGGCCTCGGCGTGACCGCGTTCAAGCCGGGCGACGACGTCTTCGGCATGCTGCCGTACCCCTTCGGCCACGGCTCGCACGCCGAGTTCGTGATCGCGCCGGGCCGGGCCCTGTGGCACAAGCCGGCCGCGGTCGACCATGTCCAGGCGGGCGCGCTGCCGCTGGTCTCGCTGACCGCCTGGCAGGCGCTGGTGGAGACCGCGGACCTGCGGGCCGGGCAGCGGGTCCTGATCCACGCGGCCGCGGGCGGCGTCGGGCATGTGGCCGTGCAGATCGCGAAGGCGCGCGGCGCGTATGTGATCGGCACGGCGAGCGCGGGCAAGCACGACTTCCTGCGGGAGATCGGCGTGGACGAGGCGATCGACTACCGGGAGACCGACTTCACCGAGGCGGTGAAGGACGTCGACGTGGTCCTGGACACCCTGGGCGGCGACACCCCGGTGCGCTCGTTGCGCGTCCTGCGTCCGGGCGGAATCGTGGTGTCGATCCTGCCGGGGGCCCCGCAGGAGTTCTTCGAGGAGGCCGAGCGGCTCGGCGTCCGGGCGACCTGGATCCTCGTGGACGCCGACCGGGCCGGGATGCGGGCGATCGCCGAGCTGGTCGAGGCGGGCGAGCTGCGCGCCACGATCGCGGGGACCTTCCCGCTGGCCGATGCCGCCGAGGCGCACAGGCTCGGCGACACCGGCCGGACCACCGGGAAGCTGGTCCTGGTCGTGGAGTGACTCTCAGAAGGTGAGCACCGGCTTGATGGTCTTGCCGGAGGTCATGTCCTGGACCGCCTGGCCGATGTCCTCGAAGGCGTAGGCGCCGATCAGGCGGTCCAGCGGCAGCCGCCCGGCCTTGACGAGCTCGACCAGGGCCGGGATGAAGCTCTGCGTCTCGCTGTCGCCGAGGGTGAGGCCGACGACCTGCTTGCCGCCCAGCATCCCGTTGACGTCCAGGGAGACCTCGGTGCCGAAGGCCGGTGCGCCGACGATGACGAGGGTGCCGCGGGCGGCCAGCGCGTCGACGCCCTGGCGCAGGACGGCGGTGCTGCCCGTGGTCTCCACGATGCCGTCGGCGCCCTGCCCGCCGGTGATCTCCGCGATGGCCTCGCCGAGGGCGGCCTGGCCGGCGTCGACGGTGTGGGTGGCGCCCAACTCCTTGGCCAGTTCGAGGCGTTCGGCGACCCTGTCGACGGCGATGATCCTGGTGGCCGGGGTGAGCGCGGCCGCCATGACCGCGGACAGGCCGACGGCTCCGGCACCGAGGACGACGATCGTGGAGCCGATCACCGGCTTCAGCACGTTCCAGACGGCGCCGACGCCGGTCTGGACCCCGCAGCCCAGCGGGGCGATCGACGTCAGCGGTACGTCCGGGTCGACCTTGACCAGGCTGCGCTCGTCGACCAACGCCCGCTCGGCGAAGGACGACTGGCCGAAGAAGTGGCCGCCGAGGGTCTCGCCGTCCCGGCTGATGGTGCCGGTGCCGTCGGCGCGGCGGCCGCCGATGAGGTTCAGCGGCAGCCAGGTGGCGCAGTAGGCGGGGTGGCCGCCGTGGCAGTTGCGGCAGTCGCCGCAGGAGGTGAAGGACAGCACGACATGGTCGCCGGGGGCCACGCCGGTGACGGCCGAGCCGACCGCCTCCACGATGCCCGCGCCCTCGTGACCGAGGACTCCGGGCAGCGGGAAGGGCAGTCCGCCGCTCGCCACCCCGAGGTCGGTGTGACACAGTCCGGCCGCCACCAGGCGGACGACCGCCTCGTGCGGGGCGGGGTCGTCGAGGACGACCTCGGAGAGGGTGAAGGGCGCTCCGCCGGACTCGACGACGGCGGCGCGGGTGGTGATGGACATACTGATGAACTCCCTTTGCTGCGCAGGCTGTTCGGCGACCGCGTTCAGTCGAGCGAGACGACGACGGACTTGACCTTGGTGTACGAGGTGAGCGCCTCGGGGCCGTACTCGCGGCCGAAGCCGGAGTCCTTGACGCCGCCGAAGGGGACGGCGGGGTCGAGCATCGCCCAGTCGTTGACCCAGACGATGCCGGCCTGGAGGCGGTCGGCGACCCGGTGGGCGCGGGCCAGGTTGCCGGTCTGGACGCCCGAGGCCAGGCCGTACGGCGTGGAGTTGGCGAGGGCGATCGCCTCGTCCTCGTCGTCGAAGGGCTGGACGGTGAGGACCGGGCCGAAGATCTCCTCCTGGACGACCCGGGAGTCGTTCGCGAGGTCGGCGATGACGGTGGGCTTGTAGTAGTAGCCGCCGTCGAGGTCGAGCCGCTCGCCGCCGCAGACGATGCGGGCGCCCTCCTTGCGGGCGAGGTCGACGTACTCCTCGACCTTGCGCAGGTGCTTCTCCCCCGCCATCGGGCCCACCACGGTCTCCACCGCGCGGGGGTCGCCGACGGGCACGCCGGGGACGGCCTCGGCGAGGATGTTCAGCAGGGTGCTGTAGACCGGGCGGGCCACCAGCAGACGCGGGCCGCCCATGCAGAACTGGCCGGTGTTGAAGACGAAGCCCTTGATGACCGCACCGACGGCCTTCTCCAGGTCGGCGTCCTCGAAGACGATGTGCGCCGCGTTGCCGCCGAGCTCCATCGTGACCTGCTTGAGGTTCTCCCCGGCGACGCTCGCGGCGTGCCGGCCGACCGCGGTGGAGCCGGTGAAGGCGATCTTGTCGACGCCGGGGTGCCGCAGCAGCGCCTCGCCGGCGACCGGCCCGCTGCCGGTGACGACGTTGACGACGCCGTCCGGGACGCCGGCCCGCTGGAACAGGCCTGCCATGTACAGGGCGCTGAGCGGGGTCTCGTCGGCGGGCTTGTGGACGACCGTGTTGCCCGCGGCGAGGGCCGGGGCGATCTTCGAGCCGGCCAGGATCAGCGGGAAGTTGAACGGGGTGATCGCCGCGACCACGCCGATCGGGCCGCGCCTGGTGTAGGCGAGGGCGTTCATCGGGGTGTCGCGGTTGCCGCCCTCCAGGGAGAAGGCGAGGGTCGCGAAGTACTCGTAGTCGTTGGCGGCGTTCGTGACGTCGACCGCGTGCGCCAGGGTGATCGGCTTGCCGACGTCCAGGCTCTCGAGGCGGGCGATGTCGTCGGCCTCGGCGCGGATCAGTTCCGCGATCCTGAGCAGGATGCGGCCGCGCTCGCGGCCGCTGAGTCCGGACCAGGCGCCGGAGTCGAAGGCCGCGCGAGCCGCCCGTACCGCCGCGTCCACGTCGGCGGCGCCCGCCTCCGCGACGGTGGTGACGACCGTGCCCCGGGACGGGTCGACCACCTCGGTCCGCGCTCCGTCCGCGGCCTCGCGCCACTGTCCCCCGATGAACAGTCGACCGGGGTCGATCTCGAAGGTGGTCATCGCCACTCCTCAGCATCGTCGCCAAGATTTCAACAAACAGGATTCCTGTTGGTCCGCAGTCTCTTTACAGACAGGTTTCCTGTCAATGCTCTACGCTCGGACTCATGGTCGGCACCCAGACGAGCAACACAGCGTCCACACCCACGCCCCACCGGGCGCCTCCGTCCCTGCTCTACATGGTGAAGCAGGTGGAGCTGGTCGTGCGATCCCATCTGGACGAGTTGGTCAAACCGTCCGGGATCACTGCACTGCAGTACACGGCGCTCACCGTACTGGAGCGGCACGACGGACTGTCGGCAGCTCAGCTGGCCCGGGACTCCTTCGTCACCGCCCAGTCGATCGCCGACCTGGTGCGCTCCCTGGAGGGGCGCGGCCTGATCCGCCGCGAGCGCAATCCGCGCAACCGGCGCGAGCTGCTGATCCTGCTCACCGACGAGGGGCGCGAGCTGCTCGAGCGGCATGCGGGGCCGGTGCGGGAGCTGGAGGAACGCATGGTGCGGGGGCTCAGTGCCCACCAGTCGGAGCAGTTCCGCACAGCCCTCTCCAAGGCGTGGCACGCACTCTCCTAGCACCCCCCGACCGCCCCTCGCCGACCCCTCTCCCCCCTTCGTCCACAGGGCGAAAAAACTCGGCCAGAGTCGGTTGCATTTCGAAGACATATGTCAATCGAACATGCTGGAATTCACTCCATCGGGGGTAACTTGCTGGTGCGGGGAACTGCTATGCGCTCCCCGGCCGTTGGAAGCTCCCGACCGGTGGAGCGGGTTGGAGGCGATGTCGTCGTGCAGCAGGAACCCGCGCCGGACACCCCACATCTGCGCATCCGCCAGGACCGGGGGTACACGGTGCTCGAGTTCCACGGCGAGATCGACATCGTCGCGGCGACAGAGATCGGCCCGCGGCTCGACGACGCGACCGTCGGCCCGGCCCCGCGGATCGTGATCGACCTGACCCGGATCGAGTTCTTCGACTGCTCCGGGCTGCGCCTGCTGTACCGGGCGCGCCGCCGGGTCCTGGACCGCGGCGGGCATCTGCATCTGGTCTGCGCCCATCCGCTCACCCTGCGGATCCTGCGGGCCACCGGGCTGTACCGGCTGCTGCCGCCCGCCACGACGCTGGACGCAGCCCTGGAACAGCCCGAGGCCACGTCCGGCACGTTATGACGGCGCCCCGAAGCGCTGCTCGACGATCCCGGTGAACCGCTCCCCGCTCCTTCCCGGCCATTCGCTGCGCGCCGCTCCTTCCCGGCCATTCCCTGCGCGCCGCTCCTTCCCGGCCATTCCCTGCGCGCCGCTCCTTCCCGGCTATTCGCTGCGTGCCGCGTCGAACAGGGCGCTGACGGACTCACCGTTGTGAATACGGCGCACGGCCTCGGCCAGGGCGGGGGCGATGGACAGGATCCGCAGCTTGTCGGTGTGCTCCTCGGCGGGCACCGGCACGGTGTTGGTGCACACGATCTCCAGCACATCGCTCTGCTCACTGAGCCGTTTGAGGGCACCGGCCGCGAACAGCCCGTGCGTGCAGGCCACCCGTATCGAACGCGGCTCCAGCTCCCGCAGCCGGTCGAGAAGTTCGAGGACGGTGCTGCCCTTGGCGATCTCGTCGTCGAGGACGATGACGTCCCGCCCGGCGACCTCGCCGATCACCGCGCTGATGCTGACCCGGTCGTCGGCGTACCGCTGCTTGGCGCCCGCCGCCACCTGGGCGCCGATCATCCGGGCGAAGGCCGCGGCCTCCTTGGCGTTGCCGAGGTCCGGTGAGACGACCGTGGTGCGGGTGAGGTCGTAGCGGCGGAAGTGCGCGGCAAGTTCCCGATGGGCGTGCAGATGATCGACGGGCATCGAGAAGAAGCCGTGCACCTGGGGCGAGTGGAGGGTCATCGCGAGCACGCGGTGCACACCGGCCGCCGCCATCAGATCGGCGACCAGGCGTCCGCCCAGGGAGATCCGGGGCGCGTCCTTCTTGTCGGAGCGCGCATAGGAATAGTGCGGCATGACGACGGTGATCCGGCCCGCCGACGCCCCGCGGGCCGCGTCGCACATCAGCAGCAGCTCCACGAGATGCTCCTGCACGGGCCGGACCAGGGGCTGGACGAGGAAGACGTCCCGTTCCCGGCAATTGGCCTGGAGCTGGACCTCCAGGCAGTCGTTGGCGAACCGGCTGAGGCGGGTGGGGCTCAGGGGCACGCCGAGGTGGGCACAGACCTCGGCTGCCAGCTCGGGGTGGGCACTACCGCTGAACACGGAGATGTCTCGCACGATCGGCTCCTCGCTGATCATGTCCGGCTGGGGCGGGATCTCTCATGCTACGGACCACGCCCGTTTTGCCCACCCTCAGGAGTACCCAGAAGCGGCCAGAAGTGGCCAGAAGTGCTCCGGAGTGGCCAGGAGTGCTCTGGCGTGCTCTGGCGTGCCTGGCGTGCTCTGGCGTCCCTCAGGTCCCGAGAAGGCCGGTGACGACCTTCCGGGACACCTCGGGCCGCGGTGGCGGCGCCCCCCGGCCGCTCGCCGAGTTCGCCCGCGCGGCCCGGCGGACGACCGTCCGCGACATCCGCGGCCCCTCCTGTCACAGGATGTCAACAGAGCGGTCTGACAACGGAATTGGCGGGCATCCGGTCAGTAGGAAGGGGGACCCTCTGTATGACGACTTCCACAGAGCCCACCAAGGCTGCCAAGCCCGTCAGGCGCCGAGTCGGCCGGATGCCCGGCTGGGCCAAGGTGCTCACCGCCGTCGTGGTCGTGCTCGTCGTGATGTTCGCCGGGATCCGGCTCAGCCTGCTGCCGGGGCTGCGCGACTTCTTCGGCACCGAGACCCATGACCGCTCCGGCCCCGCACTGCTCAAGTCCATCCAGGACATGAGCCGTTACGACGCCGCCTCCGGCAACTTCCAGGTCGTCGTCGACCTGGAGAAGGACGCCAAGTACCTCCCCGACGCGCTCCGCGGCACCCGCACCCTGTACGTCGGGGCGGGCACCGTGGACGCCTTCGTCGACCTCGGCAAGGTCGGCGACAAGGACGTGACGGTCGACGCCGACCGCACCTCGGCCACGCTCCGACTGCCGCACGCCCAGCTCGGCACACCGGCGCTCGACCCCGACCGCTCCTACGCGGTCTCCAAGCAGCGCGGTCTCCTCGACCGCCTCGGCGACCTCTTCTCGGACAACCCCAACGGTGAGCAGGCCGTGCAGAAACTCGCGGTCAGGCACATCGGGGACGCGGCGAAGGAGAGCGAGCTGACCGCGCGCGCCGAGTCCAACACCACCGACATGCTCCAGGGCCTGCTGCACTCCCTCGGCTTCAAGGAGGTGAAGGTGGCCTACGGCCCCTGATCCCCGCTCGCCTTGTCACGCAGGGAAGTCGAAAACTGGAGGACCGCATGGCCCGTACCGCCTTACGTCCGCTCACCGCGTTCCGCCTGCGCACCGCCAAGACCGACAAGCCCGCCGAGCCGAAGGAACCGCCGAAGGGCAACGGGAAGCATGCCGCACGGGCGAAGGCAACGAAGACGCCAAGGGCGGCAAAGGCGACGAAGGGGACAAAGTCCACGAAGGCGTCGTCTGCCGAGCGGCGGCCGCTGCCGTTCCCGCTGCGGCTGCTGGCGATGCTGTTCGCCTTCGCGTTCATGGTGGCGTTCGCCGTCGCGCTCGCCCGGGTCACCCTGGAGCCGTCGCCCGCCTCCGAGGCGCTCATACACACCAACCTGCGTCCGGGCGACTCGCTGCGGGCCTATCTGGACCAGCCGGAACTGCGCGACGCCGGGAAGCAGATCGGCGGGAACCTGCTGCTCGGCATGCCCTTCGGGGTCCTGGTGCCGGTCGTGGCGCCCCGGGCGCGCGGGCTGCTGCGGGTGCTGCTGCTGACCGCGGCCGTCATGCTGTTGGTGGAGTTCGCGCAGGGTGCGCTGGTCACCGGGCGCGCCTTCGACATCGACGACGTCATCCTCAACACCACGGGCGCGCTGATCGGTTACCTGCTGCTGGGCCGCAGGGTGAGCCGTGCGGTGCACGCGCGGCACAAGCGCCGGTGACGGGGGCGGCTCAGTGCGGGGTCCAGGTGTACCGGTCCCCGCCCACCCACCGCACGACATCGGGGTCGTCGAGGTCATGGACCGTGATGCCGTGGGCGGCGGCTATGACGAGGACGTCGGTCACTTCCCTCGCCTCGCCGACCACCTCGGCGTCGATTTCCACGATGCGGAACGGAGCGGGGGCCGGCTGCACCCCCAGCACGATGATCCGCGGGTGGGACACACGGAGGTACGCGATTTCGCTCATGTCATAGAGGGTAAAGCGGAACTGTTCGGGACGAATCACCGGGTGTCCGGTGAAACCGACAGCGGCCCGACGTCCGTCGTGCGGTCCGGGCACGGGTGGGGAACTCTGGAGCCAGGAGGTGGGGAACTCTGGAGCCAGGAGGTGGCGATGGATCCCGTCGAGGCCCTGGACCGGATCGCCTTCCTGCTGGAGCGGTCCCTGGCGCCGACCTACCGTGTGCGCGCCTTCCGCACCGCGTCCCGGGTGCTGGCGCGGCTGCCCGCGGCGGAGGTCGAGCAGCGGGCGGCGGCCGGGACGCTGGAGTCGCTCAAGGGCGTGGGCCCCAAGACCGCGCAGGTGGTGCGTGAGGCGCTCGCCGGTCGGACGCCGTCCTACCTGGAGAAGCTGGAGGGCGGCGAGGAGGGCCTGCCGCTGACGGACGGCGCGGGGACCCGGCTCCGGGCGCTGCTGCGCGGGGACTGCCATGTCCACTCCGACTGGTCGGACGGCGGCAGCCCCATCGAGGAGATGGGCCGGACGGCGGCCGCGCTCGGCCACGAGTGGGCCGCGCTCACCGACCACTCGCCACGGCTGACGGTGGCCCGCGGGCTGTCTCCCGAGCGGCTGCGCCGGCAACTGGACGTGGTCGCGGAACTCAACGCGACCTGGGCGCCGTTCCGGCTGCTGACCGGCATCGAGTGCGACATCCTCGACGACGGGTCGCTGGACCAGGAGCCGGAGCTGCTGGAGCGGCTCGACGTGGTCGTCGTGTCCGTGCACTCCAAGCTGCGCATGGAGGCCCGTGCGATGACCCGCCGCATGGTGAACGCGGTGCGCGACCCGCATGCCGACATCCTCGGCCACTGCACCGGACGGCTGCTGAGCGGACGGCCGGAGTCGCAGTTCGACGCGGACGAGGTGTTCGCGGCGTGCGCCGAGTCCGGTACGGCCGTGGAGATCAACAGCCGGCCCGAGCGGCTCGACCCGCCGCGCCGGCTGCTGCGCCGGGCCGTGGCGGCGGGGGTGCTGTTCTCGGTCGACACCGACGCGCACGCGCCCGGCCAGCTGGACTGGCAGGTCCTGGGCTGCGCGCGGGCCGAGGAGTGCGGGGCGCCCGCGGAACGGATCGTGACCACCTGGCCGCTGGCGGACCTCCTGGCCTGGACGAGCGAGGCCTGACACAGGCGCTGACACCCACGGCGACGCGCGCGGCGACGCGCTCGGTGACGCGCTCGGTGACACCCACGGCGACGCGCTCGGTGACGCACTTCACCGTGTGGCGCGGCGGGCCCGGGAACACTCATAGGTAGTTCATCGTTGAACCGACTGTGGGTGCGGATGGCACAGTGTCCCGCGGGTGCCGACCCCCGAAGACCGCCCCGACCGTGATTCCCCCGTTGCGGTCGGGGCTCTCCCTTGCCCGCTCGTCGCGCTTGACTTCGAGAGCACTCCAATTCGTAGCGTTGTGAGCATGAACAACAGCGCCATGGACAGCAGCGACACCGCACAGCACAAGATCGGCTCGGGCTTCGGCGCCACGAGCACCGCCGAGGACGTCCTGCAGGGCATCGACCTGACCGGGAAGCTGGCCGTCGTCACGGGCGGCTACTCCGGTCTCGGACTGGAGACGACCCGTGCGCTGGTCAGGGCCGGCGCCCGTGTCGTCGTCCCCGCGCGCCGCCCGGCGGCGGCCCGCGAGAACCTCGCCGGCCTCGACGGCGTCGAGACGGACGAGCTGGACCTCGGCGACCAGGAGAGCGTGCGCGCCTTCGCCGACCGGTTCCTCGCCTCGGGCCGGACCGTCGACTTCCTCATCGGCAGCGCCGGGATCATGGCCTGCCCCGAGACCCGGGTCGGCCCCGGCTGGGAGGCGCAGTTCGCCACCAACCACCTCGGGCACTTCGCCCTCGTGAACCGGCTGTGGCCCGCGATCGAGCCCGGCGGCGCCCGGATCGTCTCCGTCTCCTCCCGGGCCCACCACTTCGCCGGCATGCGCTGGGACGACGTCCAGTGGCGCGAGGGCTACGACAAGTGGGCGGCGTACGGGCAGGCCAAGACCGCGAACGTGCTGTTCGCCGTCCACCTCGACAAGCTGGCCCGGGACCGGGGCGTACGGGCCTTCGCCCTGCACCCGGGCGGGATCATCACGCCCCTCCAGCGGCACCTCCCGAAGCAGGAGATGGTGGAGCGCGGCTGGATCGACGAGGACGGCAACCTGCTCAACCCCGAGGGCTTCAAGTCCCCGGAGCAGGGCGCGGCCACCCAGGTGTGGGCGGCGACCTCGCCGCAGCTGGCCCGGATGGGCGGCGTCTATCTGGAGGACTGCGACATCGCCGAGCCGGCCTTGGCGGACGACGCCACGGCCGGCGTCAAGGACTGGGCGAAGGACCCCGAGCAGGCGGCACGGCTGTGGGAGCTGTCCGCCGAGCTGACGGGCGTGAACGCGTTCCCCGCGCAGGGCTAGCCCGCAGGCTCTCAGGTCGCCAGATCGCCAGATCGCCAGATCGCCAGATCGCCAGATCGCCGGGTCTTCAGGTCGCCGGGTCGGCGATCTCGTCCAGCGCCGCCAGGAGTTCCGGGTCGACCGTCTCCTGCAGCCAGCGGTCGTGATCCGCGCCGCTCGCCCGGGGGATCGTCTCGACGAGCATGATCAGGTAGAGGTAGGCGCGGTAGAGGGCGAGGCGCAGCCGGGCCGACCGGTCGAAGGCGGCCCGGCCTCCGGCGTCGCGGTAGCCCCCGAGGAACGCCTCGTCCTTCCTGATGTCCCCCAGCAGCGCCAGCGAGACGAAGTCCGCGAGGGGGTCGCCCCAGAACATGCGTTCGCCGTCGATGAGGCCCCCGATCCGGGGCCTTCCGTCGGCGCGGCGGTCCACCAGGACGTTGCCCTGCCACAGGTCGAAGTGGACCAGCCGCGGGACGGTGACCTCGTCGAGGGCGTCGTAGGCGGTCCGGGCGACGGCGGCCACCTCGCCGACGGGCCGGGGCAGTCGGGCGCCGTGGTGGCGGGCGTCGTCGAGGATGCCGTCGAACATCGTCGTGAACGCGGTGCGCCAGTCGGGGGCGAGCGGGCCGAACGCGCCGGAGGGGTAGCCGAAGCCGGGCCCGGTCACCTCGTGCAGCCGGGCGACCTGACGGCCCAGCTCGGTGCGCAGCTCGCTCTGTTCGACGGCGTCGATCGAGTCGTCCCAGGGGTCGCCGGGGCACGCCGTCATCAGCAGCAGCCGCCCGTCGACGGCCACGACCTGCGGCGCCGGCACCTCGGCCGCGGCCGCCCCACGGCAGAACTCCGCCTCCCCGATCAGCAGTCGGCTCTCGTAGCGCAGGCCCGGCGCGGTGGGCGCGACCTTCAGCACATAGCGGCTGCCGTCCGTCAGACGGAGTTCCTCGACGGTGTTGTACGTGCCGCCGCTGAGCGGACGCACCTGGGCCAGCCGGTCGGGCGGGACGGCCGCCGTCGCCAGCACCTGCCTGGCCCGTTCCCAGGAGTCCGTCGAGCCCGTCGAGTCCCTCGGGTCCGTCACCGTGTGCCCACCCTTGTCCGGTCTGCCAGGAGCGCGATCACCGTAGCGGGTACGGACGACGGCCGAGTGGCGGGATTGCGATACCGGTCGGCGGATCATGCGTACCGGACCCGGTCGCACCCGGTCTACGTTCGGCTCATGGCAGAGATCAGCTTCCGGGCGGCCGACGGCTGCGCCCTGCACGCCACCGCCGTCGGAACAGGCCCGGCCCTCGTCCGATGGTGCGCGACGCCATCCCCCGCTCGGACCCGGCCGGCATCGTGGCCGCGGCCGGCATCGGCCATGACCGCTCCTTCCGGAGCGTCGACGAACTCGCCGCGATCACCGCGCCGACCCTCGTCTTCCCCGGCGCCGACCCACGTCACCCCACCGCCCTCGCCGAAGCGGCCGCCGCCCTCCCCCACGGGCGACTGGCCACGATCGCGATCGGCGACGACCTCCGGACCGCCGAGGACCTCGCCCTCGCTCCCGCCGTCCGCGAGTTCCTCACCGACATCGCGTGAGACGCCTGGCTAGGCTGGGCGGATGACGACCGCCCCGACCGTGCTGTCCATCGCCCTGGCGGAGACCTCTGAGCCGGTGCTGCGTCCGCTGCCCGCGGAGGTGGCGGCGCTGCTGGCCGAGGTCGGTGCGCCGCCCCGGCTGGTCGCTCACCTGCGGGCCGTCCACGATGTCGCGGACCGGCTCGTCGACTGGATCGGGGCGCACTGTCCGGCGGCGGCCGTGGACCGGGAGGCGGTGCTGTTCGGTGCGGCCACGCACGACATCGGCAAGACCCTGCACCCCGGCGAGCTGTCCGGCCCCGGCGCCCGGCACGAGGAGGCCGGCCGGGAGCTCCTGCTGGCCCACGGCGTGCGCCCCGATCTCGCGCGGTTCGCCGGGACCCACGCCTCCTGGACGGCCCCCGGCATCGGCCTGGCGGACCTGTTGGTGAGCCTGGCCGACAAGGTGTGGAAGAACAAGCGGGTGGCCGACCTGGAGGACCTGGTCGTGGCGGAGCTCTCGCGGGCCGGCGGTCGGCCGGTGTGGCAGGAGTTCCTCGACCTCGACGAGTTCCTCACCGGCCTCGGCGAGGACGCGGACCTCCGGCTGGCCTGGCAGGCGGCGCACTCCGTCCACGGGTGAGCGGGCCGGACCTGCGCCGCGGCCCGCTCGTCCGCGCCGTGGCCGCCCGGCGAGGTGGCCGGGACCGAGGTCGGCGGAGGCATTCGGCCGACCCGCGGGCCGCGTCGCCTCACCCGGCGACTGTGGGCCGGCGGCCGTGTCCCGGGCTTGCGGGCCCGGCGGGACTCAGTGCCGTGATCCGGGCATGCCTCAGCGGCCCGCCCCCGCCACGGTGAGCACGATCTTGCCTCGGCTGTCCCGGCTCTCCAGCCGCTCGTGCGCGGCGCGCGCCTGGTCCAGCGGCAGGACGGTCTCGATCGGGACCCGGTAGTCGCCCGCGGCCACCCCGTCGACCAGCTCGCGCAGGTCCGGTCGCGGATCCCAGCCGCTCAGCTGCAGGTTGGTGAGCTGGAAGCCGAGGATCGAGGCGTTCTTGGGATAGAAGTCGCGGGTGTCGACGGTGCTGGGCTCCAGGGCGACGTTGGCCAGGGCGACGACCCGGCCGCCCTGCGCGACCTCACGCAGGCTCAGCCCGAAGGCCCGGCCGCCGACGGTGTCGAGGACGACGTCGGCGCCTCGCCCCTCCGTCAGCCGCAGCACCTCCTCGACCTCCGCCTCGCCGGGGTGCGCCGAGCCGTCGACCGTGGCGTGGGCGCCGAACTCCCCCGCCCAGGCGGCCTTCCCGGCGGATCCGGCGAGGGCGAGGACACGTGCGCCGGTCGCCGCGGCGATCTGGACGGCGGCGGTGCCCACCCCGCTGGCCGCGGCCTTCACCAGCACCGTGTCGTCCTTGCCGACCCGGGCGAGCCGGCGCAGGCAGTACCAGGCCGACAGCCAGGCGACGGGCAGCGTGGCCGCCGTGGTCAGGTCCACGCCGTCCGGCAGGGCGACGAGTTGTGTGGCGGGCACGACCGCCGACTCGGCGTAGAAACCGGGCGCCTTGCCGCCGTCGAGGGCCAGGACCCGCTGCCCGGGCGCGAACCCGCTCACCCCCTCCCCCACCGCGGCCACCGTGCCGGCCGCCTCCGCCCCCGGGATCAGCGGCGGCCGCCCGGCCCGGTGATAGCGCCCGGACCTGACCAGCGCGTCCGCGCGGTTGACGCCCGCCGCCGCGACCCGCACCAGCACCTCACCGGGCCCCGCCACCGGGTCGGGCACCTCGACCGGCACCAGCACCTCGGGACCGCCGAACTCCTCGATCCGTATCGCACGCATGTCGCACCCACCCGTTTCCTCACGGCGGCCGACGCACTCCGCACCGGCCGACACCGATTGAACAGGTGTCACCCTGCGACACCCCCTCAACCGGTGTCAAGAGGCGACGCCGAGCACGACGACACCTTCTGAACCGGTGTCGAGACGGTAGTAGGATCCCCGTCATGACCGACGCTCCCGACCCCGCCCTCGCCTTCCCGTTCATCGGCGGTCGGCCGTGCCTGGACTTCGTCGCCACGCTCGGCCGGCGGCACAGCACGCCCGTGGAACGGCTGCCGGACCCCGCGGCGCTGGCCCGCTGGATCGACGCGGCCGGGCTGGGCGCGGCGCCCCCGCCGGTGCGGGTCACGGCCCGGGACCTCGCGGACGCCCGCGCCCTGCGCGAGGCGGTGTACGGGCTGCTCCGTGCCGCGCTGGCCGGGCGGGAGCCGGAGCCGGCCGACGTCGAGCGGGTCAACGCGGCGGCCGCCCGGCCCGACCTCGCACCCCGGCTGGGCGACCCGCCCTGGACCGCGCGGCACCCGGCCCGGGCGGCCCTGTCGACGGTGGCCCGGGACGCCGTCCTGCTGGTGCGCGGTCCGCTGATGGAGCGGGTCAAGAAGTGCGAGAACCCGGACTGTTCCCTGCTGTTCCTCGACGACTCCCAGGCCCGCCGCCGCCGTTGGTGCTCCATGGAGCGCTGCGGCAACCAGGCGAAGGTCGCCGGCTACCGGTCGCGCAGCCGGGCCGCCTCCACCCGGTGAAGATGGATCAGGACGTCGTGGCAGCGGCCGAGGGCGATCCTGAACTCCGGCGCCGGGTAGTCGGTGCCGATGAACCGCACCAGCCGCACGACGTCGAGCCACTCCCGGGCCGGTGACGACACCGACCGCAGGTCGACGACGTAGTCCCGGTACCGGACCTGGTCCAGCACGGCCTCGGCGGTGCCCGGCCCGGCCGGGCCCAGCGTCCACTTCCGCAGGTTCTGGTCGGCGTCCAGGGCGTTGAACGAGCCTTGGTCGAAGGTGACCCCGACGCTCACATAGCCCGCCCCCAGCCGGTCGCGCAGGAACGCGCCCTGCATCCGGGGATAGGTGGTCGGGTCGAAGCTCTCGTAGCCGACATGGGCGTCGTGCGCCGACAGCAGCACCTTGGCGCCGGTGTGCTCCCGCCACCACAGGACGTTCTCGGCCATCGTCCGGTCGCGCCACAGCAGCGAGGCGGCGTTCTGCTCCGGGTCCGCGAAGTCGAACGCGTACCAGCGGGCCGTCTGGTCGATGACCGCCGCGTGCTGCACGGCCCGGTCGTACGCCTCGCGGTCCGCGCCCGGCGCGTGCCCGCGCAGCAGTTCCAGGGCCTCGGCGGTGCGCTCGGCCTTCTCCCGGCGCTCGGCGAGCGGCTGGTTGTAGGAGCCCACCATGTACGTCTCGACCGTCACGGTGGGCCGCAGACCGCGGTAGAGGGCGTCGAGGCGGCTCGTGAGCTCCGGGTGGGCGTCGGCCACGTAGCGGGTGACGTCGTCGTACAGTTCCGGGCCGGTCCAGGCGAAGTCGTCGCCCATGAAACGGACCGGGTCCCCCGGATGGCGGACGTTGTACGCCCGCATCCATTCGACGAGCCGCAGGTACTCGGCGTTGTTCCACCAGAGGTACTCGCTCTGGAACTCGTCGCTCATGATGCGCCCGGGGTCGCCCGTGCCGTGCAGGACGTAGTCGTCCAGGCGCAGTCCGGTGCTCCAGCTGCCCTCCAGGGCGAAGGTGCGCACGCCCTTCTCCTCGACGAGGTGACGGAAGACGCGGTCCTTGAGGGTGAAGAAGTCGTGTGAGCTGTGGGTGGCCTCGCCCAGCCCGACGACCTGGGCGTCGCCGATCATCCGGTCCAGGGCGCGCAGATCGCCGGTGTCGCCGCCGGGCTCGACGGTGTGCAGGGGGTGGGCGGCGCGGTCGAGGGCCGCCACGACGCCCGCGTCGTCCGAAGCGGTGGTGGTGGATGCGGTGGCCGGCGCGGCGACGGCCGCGACGGAGAGGGTGCCGAGGAGGGAGAGGACGATGCCGATGCCGGCGACGATGCCGGTCCGGTTGCGTTTCATGCTCCGAGCGTCCCGTCCCGGCGCCCGGCACACCATCCTGTGATCCACCGTCCGGGGGGTGCGGGCAGCCCGGGCGTGAGCACGGGGGATTCCCTTCGCGCCCGCGTGCGCCCGGTGTCTTCCCCGGCAGGTGAGAACGATCTAGGCTCGCTCGCGGACAGTTCCGGTCCTCGATGCAGCCGATGGTCCGTCGGGTCCCGCGAGGTGGTGAAGAGACGTTCGAGGCTGCCGGGGAAAGGGAACGGGACTGGCGATGCGAGATGTACCTGAGCGTGCGGCGCCCCTCGTGCGGCTGGCCCGGCGCTACCGGGAGCCCAGTGTCGTCCAGGCGCTGCGGTCCGCCGCCGCGGCCACGGTCGCGTATGTCATCGCGCTGCGCCTGAGCCCCGAGGCGCTGCCGCTGACCGCGCCGCTGACGGCGCTGCTGGTCGTCCAGGTCACCCTGTACGCGACGCTCACCAACGGGGTCCGCCGGGTGAACTCGGTGGTGGCCGGCGTGCTCGTCGCCATCGCCTTCAGCCTGCTGGTCGGTCTGACCTGGTGGAGCCTCGCGCTGCTGATCATCGCCTCGCTGGCGGTGGGACATCTGGTGCGGGTCGACGAGTACGTCCCCGAGGTGGCGATCAGCGCCATGCTGGTGCTGGGGGTCACCACCGTCGGGGACACGGCGTGGGCGCGGGTGGTGGAGACGCTGATCGGCGCGCTCGTCGGGTTCGCCACCAATGTGCTGCTGCCGCCTCCGGTGTGGGTGGAGGAGGCGGGCGAGTCGATCGAGGGGCTGGCCCGCCGGCTGCGGCAGCTGATGCTGCGCATCGGCGAGGAGGCCGCCGGACGCACGCCGGTCGAGCAGGCGGCCGCCCGGCTGCACGAGGCCCGCCGTCTGGACCACGACATCGTGTCGGTGGACGCGGCCCTGCGGCAGGCCGAGGACAGTCTGCGGCTCAACCCGCGGGTGCGGGAGGGGCTGCTGCACCGGGTGGTGCTGCGCACCGGTCTGGACACGCTGGAGATCTGCACGGTCGTGCTGCGGGTGCTCGCCCGGACCCTCACCGACCTCGCCAAGGAGCGCGAGCCGCAGCCGCTGTTCCCGCCCGAGATCGGCGAGACCGTGGAGCGGCTGCTGTCGGAGATCGCCGACGCGGTGGTCAGCTTCGGGGTGCTGGTGACGACGTCCGTCAGCCTCAACGCGGACGCCGCCGAGGCCCGGCTCAGCGCCGAACTGCGGCAGGCCGCGGCCACCCGCGACAAGCTCGCCCAACTGCTGCTGGAGCAGCTCCAGCACGACGCCCGCCAGTGGCAGCTGCACGGCGCGGCGCTGACCGAGGTCAACCGCATCATCGACGAGCTCGACACCGAGCACCGCTCCCGACGCCTCCTGGAGGAGCTGGACCTCGTGTCCCGGGAGCAGCGCGAACGGATGCCGCGGCTGACCCGGCTGCGCGAGCGCCTGGGCGTTCAGGAGCAGCTGTGGCGGAACCGTACGGGGATCGGCGGGCGTTTTCAGTGAGGGAGCGCCGGGCGGGGCCGGCGCGCGACGCGAGGGAGCGGGCCGATGGCCGGGACCACCGTACGGATCGACGGGGACACGCTGAGGCTGCCGGGCGGGGTGGCGGTGCGGTTCATGCGGACCCTGCGGCTGCCGGAGAGCGGTACGCACGACCTGCCGCCGGGGCTCGGCACGTTCCCGGTGCGGCGGGTCTCCGACCACCCCGACACCGTGCCCGCCGACTGGCTGGCGCGCGGTGGGGTGATGCTGCCGATGTATCTGCGCGAGGCGATGTGGCTGAGCTTCGGGGGCTCGACGGAGCCGGCCGCGCTGCAGGTCGGAGCGGGCAAGGTGTGCGCGGTCTCCGGCAAGCCGTGGAGCGACCGGCTCTCCCGTGATCCGCAGAACTACGTCACGCTGCCCCGTCAGCCCTGGCTGGACGGCATCAACTCGGGCAGGGGCACGGTGCGCCAGTTCGTGGCGGTGCCGCTGGGCCTGGGGGCGACCGTGGAGGGCCAGGTCACCGGCGAGGAGGTCTGGGGCGGGGTCCAGCTGCAGTCGTTCCCGCTGAACGAGCGCAAGCGCGCCGCGTGGCTGGAGGCGGAGCGCCGCCGCGCCCTGGAGACGAGCAGCGTGAAGTCGGTGCGGGTCGCCGGATTCGGCGCCCCGCCGCCCGCGCCCGGCGCGGCCCCGATGATGCCCGCGGCCGCCCCCGCCCCGGGCAGCGCGCCCCGGGCCCGGGCGGCCGCGGCGATGGGCCTGGGGGTGGGCGGTTCGATGCGGCAGGAGGTCTACAAGGACGTCCGTCCGGTCGCGGACTACACCGACACACCCGCCGCCCGGGTCTTCGTGCATCTGGTGACGCCCCCGGAGTGGCGTCGCATCACCGGCGAGGAGCCTCCGGCCTCCCCGGTGGACCGTGCCGCGTACACCGCGGCCGGGCTGCCCTGGTACGACTACTACAACAACGACGCGCACGACGTCGCCCCCAGCGACACCCTGGCGGACGTGCAGCCGGTCGGCGACTGGCTCGGCGCCGATCTCGACCCGTGGCAGCCGCCCGCCCCCGGCCAGGTCCACCAGCTGAAGGACGCGCCGGGGAAGCCGGTGGCGGACGGCGACTGGTAGCCCCGCTCCCCCGCCCTCGGGGTTTCCGCTTTTGCGTTCGACGGCCGGTCCGGGTCAAGGTGGCAGTCACGGCCGAGACGGACGACGACCTGAGGTGCTGGCAATGGGCAGTGGGACGGAAGCGGCGTGCGGCGGCCTGAGCAGGCGCCGTTTCGTCGGACTGCTCGGCGGCGCGGCCGCGGCTTCGGCCCTGGCCGCGTGCGGCGACGAGGGCGACTCACCCGACGCCCAGGGAACCCGGGAGGCCCAGGAGGCGCGGGAGGCCCAGCAGGGCGCGCCGAAGCAGCCGTCGTCGTCCGCGTCGCCGGAGCCGTCGCCGTCCGCCTCGCGGAGTCTCTCCGGTCCCCGCCCCCTCTATCTGGGCACCTACACCTCCGCCGAGGGCGGCGGGAAGGGCATCGGCGTCGCCTCGTACGATTCCGCGTCGGGGCGGGTCACCGGCCGGGGCACGATCACCGGCGTCCCGGACCCGTCGTACCTCGCGGTGCACCCGGACGGCAGAACGCTGTACGCGGCGAACGAACGCGAGCGCGGCGCGGTGACCGCCGTGCGGCTGTCGGATCAGAAGGTGCTGGGCAGCAGGGCCACGGGCGGGGCGCACACCTGCCAGGTGTCGGTCCATCCGAGCGGCCGGTGGCTGCTGAGCGCCGACTTCGGCTCGGGCAGCGTGGCCGTGCACCCCATCGACGCCTCGGGTGCGCTCGGCGAGCGCACCGACAAGGTCGTCCACACCCGTCCGGCGCCCCGGTCGGGCCAACAGGGGCCGCACGCGCACCAGTTCATCACGTCCCCGGACGGCGGCCATGTCCTCGCCGTCGACTTCGGCACGGACACGGTGTACAGCTACCGGCTGAACGGCACGGCGGGGACCCTCACCGAGGTCGCGCAGGCGCACACCCGGTCGGGGGCCGGTCCGCGCCACCTCACGTTCCATCCCGGCGGCAGATACGCCTACCTCGCGAACGAGGCGGACGACACGGTCGCGGTCTGCTCCTACACCCCGTCGAGCGGCCGGCTGACGATCGGGAAGCCGCAGTCGACGGGCTCGAAGGCGGACACCAACTACCCGGCGCAGTTCGCCGTCACGCCGGACGGCAGGTACGCGTACCTCGCCAACCGCGGCGACAACACCCTCGCGCGCTACGCGGTGGAGGCGGACGGGGCCCGGCTGCGGCTGCTCGGCACGGTGCCGGTGGAAGGGGACTTCCCTCGGCAGATCGCCCTCTCGCCGGACGGCGGTCTGCTGTTCGCCGCCAACCAGCGCTCCGGCACGGTCAGCGTCTTCCGGGTGGACGGCGCGGACGGTGGACTGCGGCTCGCGGGCGAGCCGTTCGCGTCACCCGTCGCCGTCTGTGCGCTGCCGCTGTAGGGCGCGCGGGCAGGAGGCGGCGGCCGCCTGTGTGAGCAGGACGTGCATGCGCTCGGTGAGCTGGGAGACGTCGTCGGCGGGCGCGTGGAAGGGCAGGCGTACATCGCCGTGGGCGCGGGCGCGCTCGATGCGCAGCGTCAGCCCGTGCCGGTCCACGGCGAGCGGCTGGACCCGGACGGCGCCGTGCAGGCTGCCTGGGTCGACGAGCCGGGTGAGCCGCTCCACGGCGTCGGGGTGGGAGTCGGCGAGATGGGTGAGCAGCTGGGCCTCGGCGGTCGCGAGGGGGTCGGGCTCGGCCGCCGCGAACTCGTCGAGGTCGACGACGACCGCGCCGGTGGGCTGTTTCAGCACGACGCGGGTGGCGTGGAAGACGAGAGCCTCTTCCTCGGGGGCGAACCAGCCGGCCAGCCAGAGCCGGGCCCGGATACGGTTGCGGACGGGGACGGGGGCGACGTCGCCGAACTCCAGCACGGCGGACGGCTCGCCGCGGGGCGCGCAGATCGCCGCGGTGAGCAGGGCGCTGTCCTCGGGCACATGCAGGATCACCCTGCCGTCCTCGTCGACGGTGTGCGCACCGACGAACTCCTCGCGCCCGCCGTCCGCGGTCACCGCGCAGGACCACGAGGCCGCGAGCACCGAACGGGCCCGCTCGGCAGCGGCAGGCACGGCAGCCCAGCTTTGGCTGTCACCCATCCAAAACCTCCTTAGGTAAGCCTTGCCTAACCTATCGGAGATCCGTGCCCGCGCCAACCACCATGGCCACACCCGTCGGGTTCGGGCATCAGCCGCCGGCCCTCGGGAGTGAAGGTGAAGGTGTCGTCGAGGGGTCCTTCCTCACCGAAGCGCACGGCGAGCAGGACCGGCTGCGAACGCTTCGGGGGCCACTCTCCGTGCGGCTCCGTGCCGTTCCAGAGGTGGAACCACACCATCGGCTCCGCGAGATCGGGCCCGAAGTAGCCGAGCGTCTTGCCGTAGTACGGGTTGGTGCCGCCCAGCAGCAGGGCCGGCTCCCCGAACTCCTCGGCGACGTCCGGCCAGGTGCGGTCCTCGGCCGCCCACGCGCGCGCCCGGTCACGCACGCGCGCGTGGGCGTCCGCGTCGATGACGCGGTCCGGCCGAAGCCAGCCGCGCCGGCGCGCGAACTCCGCGTACACCGACGCCAGTTCGTCGTCGTCGACCCGGTGGCCCGGTGCCATGTCGCGGAAGACGCCCTTCACCCCCGTGCTCCTCCCGGAGCGATCGAGCCAGGACCGCCACTGCTCGTCCCACGCCCCGGTGTCGCGCTCCACGAACGCCAGATGCCTCAAGGCCACCCACAAGGCCGCCTCGCCCCCGTACATGCCAAGGCGTCTCAGCATCGAGTTCACCTGTTCGACCAGGTGGGCGTGGATGTCTTCGGCGCTCGCGAGGGAGTTGTGGGAGTCGAGGGCGTCGGAGGAAGTCATCCCCCATTCTCCCCCGCCGACGATCACCCGGGGAGGGAAATGACCCCCAACAACGCCCGCGCGCACAGCTCCCGGACCTGTTCGCGTGACAGGTCCGAGCCGCGCAGCCACTCCAGGCAGACCGCCGTCGTGAACGCCAGCCAGCCACGCACCGCCAGCCGTACGTCGGGGCGCTCGCCGAAGAGCGGGCCGAACTCCGGGTCGGCGCCGAGGGCCGCCAGGATCTGGCGCTCCTGGGCCTGAAGGGCCCGTCGGTAGACCTTGCGCACGGCCTGGTCGCCGGCCGCGTCCGCACGATGGAAGGCGCGGTAGCCGTGCGCGTGCGTCTCCACGTACTCCAGGTAGGTGTCGAGACCGGACGCGAGCTGATCGCGGACCGGGATGCCGGGCACCGCCGCCGTCATGCGCAGCATCCGCTCGCTCTCGCGCTCGACGACCGCCGCGAAGAAGTCCCGCTTGGTGGGGAAGTAGTGGTACAGCAGCCCCCGGGAGACGCCCGCGATCTCGGCGACCTGCTCGATCCAGACCTCGTCGTACGGACTCTCCGAGAACAGGCGCGCGCCGACCGTCAGGAGCTGTTCCCTGCGTTCCCCGGTGCTGAGTCGGCGCCGGGTGCGCTCCCCCTGGTTCGCGGCCATGCCCGCACTTTACTTGACGCCGGTTCAACGGCGGGACCAGACTGAGGCGCGTTATTGAACCCACGTACAACATGCTCAACCTGCCGCTGCATCAAGGGAGATCGCGTCATGGCGGAGACGGGGACGACGACCGGGGACGTACTGCCGAAGGGGTTTCGCAGCGCGGAGTTCGGCTGGCCCGAGCTGGAGCGCATTCCGCATCCGCCGCACCGGATCCCGCTGCTCGGCGACATCCTGGGCGCGAGCCGGCGCACACCCCTGCAGGACTCCCTGCGGTACGCCGGACAGTTGGGGCCGATCTTCCGGCGCAAGGCGTTCGGCCGGGAGTTCGTGTTCGTGGGGGGCGCGGCGCTGGCCGCCGACATGGCGGACGAGACGCGCTTCGCCAAGCATGTCGGGCTGGGCATCGCCAATCTGCGGCCCGTCGTCGGGGACGCCCTGTTCACGGCGTACAACCACGAGCCGAACTGGCAGCTGGCGCACGACGTCCTGGCCCCGGGCTTCAGCCGGGAGGCCATGGCGGCCTACCACCCGATGATGCTGGACGTGGCGGAGCGGCTCACCGGCCACTGGGACCGGGAGCTGGCCGCGGGCCGGGCGGTGGACGTGCCGGGCGACATGACCAAACTGACCCTGGAGACGATCGCCCGCACCGGCTTCGGCCACGACTTCGGCTCCTTCGAACGCGCCCGGCCGCATCCCTTCGTGACGGCGATGGTGGGCACCCTCACCTACGCCCAGCGCCTCAACACGGCGCCGTCCCCCGCGCTGCTGCGGCGGGCCACGCGGCGCAACGAGGCCGACATCGCGTACCTCGACCGCACCGTCGACGACCTGGTGCGGGCCCGCCGGGACCGGGGCGGCCGAGGCGGCGCGGACGGCGGGGCCGGTGATCTGCTGGACCGGATGCTCGACACCGCCCACCCCGAGACCGGCGAACGGCTGTCGGCGCAGAACGTGCGGCGCCAGGTCATCACCTTCCTGGTCGCCGGCCACGAGACCACCTCCGGCGCGCTCTCCTTCGCCCTGCACTACCTCTCCCTCAACCCGCAGATCGCGGCCCGCGCCCGCGCCGAGGTGGACCAGGTGTGGGGGGACACGGCCGTGCCGGCCTACGAGCAGGTGGCGAAGTTGCGCCACGTCCGCCGGGTGCTCGACGAGGCGCTGCGGCTGTGGCCGACGGCGCCCGCGTTCGCGCGGGAGGCCCGGGCGGACACGGTGCTGGGCGGGGAGCATCCGATGCGGCGGGGCGGGTGGGCGCTGGTCCTCACCGCGATGCTGCACCGGGATCCCGAGGTGTGGGGGCCGGACGCCGAACGGTTCGACCCGGACCGCTTCGACGCGGCGGCCGTCCGCGCGCGGGCCCCGCACACCTACAAGCCGTGGGGCACCGGGGCGCGGGCCTGCATCGGACGGCAGTTCGCGCTGCACGAGGCCACGCTGGTGCTCGGGCTGCTGCTGCGCCGCTATGAGCTGCGGCCCGACCCGGCGTACCGGCTGCGGGTCACGGAACGGCTGACGCTGATGCCGGAGGGGCTGAGGATGCACCTGGAGCGGCGCACGCCGACGCAGGTGCCGACGCAGGGGGTGCCGACGCAGGTGCCGATGCCGTCGGGCGCGCCGGTCGGCCAGGAGGCCGCGGGACCGTCCTCAGAGCTGCGGTGTCCAGTGCACCGGGCGGGTGACTGACTCCGGCAGTCTGGTGCCCGCGCTTCCCCGGGCCGCGTTCAGCTGCGGCTGGGTCAGGAAGAACGCGCCGGTCAGATCGGCGTCCGTCAGGTCGGTGTCGCGCAGGTCGGCGCCTATCAGGTCCGCTCCGCGCAGGTCTGCGCCGGTGAGGTCGGCCGCGATCAGGTAGGCGCCGCGCAGGTTCGCGCCGCGCAGGTCGGCGCCCTTGAGGCGGGCGCCCATCAGGTCGGCGCCCCGGCGCTCCTTCTTGCGCCCGCCCCTACCGGCCCGGGCCAGTTCGCTGGTCTTCAGGAGCAGTGCGTTGACGTCCTGACGGTGCGCCGGGACGTCGAGCGCGGCCAGGTCCTCCGGGTTCAGCCGGGTGAGTTCCTCCGTCGTCTCCAGGGCCCGGCTCAGGTCGCCGTGGATCGGGCGGGCGGCGGGGAGGGTGAGCGCCTCGGTGAGGTACCAGAGGAGTTCGTGGAGTTGCCGGACGACCGGGAACACGTCGGCCATCCGGCGGGCGTCCGCCCGCGAGGCCGTGCGCCGGTCCCGGCCGCCGAAGGTGAGCTGCGAGACCTTCTGACCGGCGCCGAAGCAGTCGTAGACCGTGCAGCCGGTGAAGCCCTTCTGCCGCAGCTGTGCGTGGATGCCGCAGCGGTGGTCCTCGCCCAGGTTGGGGCACGCCTTGCCCGCGGGCTTGTCGATGGCGAAGTCCGCGGAGCGGGCGAAGGGCAGGGCCACACAGCACAGGCCGAAGCAGTTCTCGCAGTCGCCGCGCAGTCCGGCCCGGTCCGGCACCGGGTCCGCAGTCGTGTCCACCGCCGGGTCCGCAGTCGTGTCTCGCATGTCGTCCACCCTACTGACCTGCGGTCTACCGGTTGAACAGCTCGAAGGCCACGGCCGGGCGACCGCCGAACCGCTCGCCCACGGACTTCGCCGCCCCGGTCAGAAAGCCCCGTACGTAGGTTTCCGGCTCCTCGTCGGTCAGCGCGGCGATGTAGGCGCGGTGCTCCAGCAGCGAACCCACCGCGCGCTCCAGGCCCGCCGACGCGTCCACGGCGTGGCTGGGCGTCGCCGATCCGGCCACGGCGACCCAGCGCACGCCGTTCCAGGGTTCGAGGCCCTGCTCGACGAGTTCCGGGAAGATCCAGCGGTTCCCCGCGTCCCCGGCCGCGTCGAGGACGGCGCGGCCGACGGCGACGTGGTCGGGGGTGTTCCAGGCGACCCCGCCCCAGGTGTCCCGATGGTTGAGGGTGATGACGAGTTCGGGACGATGCCGGCGGATCGCGGCGGCGATGTCCCGGCGCAGGGCGGGCCCGTACTCGACGACGCCGTCCCGGTGGTCGAGGAACTCGACCGTGGAGACGCCGACGACGGCCGCGCTCGCCCGCTGCTCCCGCTCGCGCAGCGGACCGCACTCGGCCGGCGGGACGGTGTCGATGCCCGCCTCGCCGCGGGTCGCCAGCACATAGGCGACCTCGCGGCCGGCGTCGGTCCAGGCGGCGACGGCCGCGGAGCACCCGTACTCGAGGTCGTCCGGATGCGCCACCACGGCCAGGGCGCGCTGCCAGTCCTCGGGCATGGGCTGGAGCTGGGGAACAGTCGGCTCGGTCATGCTCGAAGACTAATCCGTGACACTGACATCACGCTTCGTCACGGGTCAGGGCGAGCAGCCGGTCCAGGACGCGGGGGCCGCCGGCCCGTACGCCGTCGTGTTCGAACTCGTCGGTGACCCAGGTGCGCAGACCGCGGATCGCGCGGGCGGTGCGCAGGGAGTGGGCGGTGTCGACGTAGAGGTCGTCGTGGTAGATCGCCGCCGCGACCGGGACCTCGTTCGCGGCGAGGCGGGCGGAGTCGTACAGGGGCGGCCAGTCGGTGCGGGCGGCGAGGAGTTCGGCGGTCTCGCGCAGCGGGCGCAGCGCGGGGTCGGTCTCGAACATCCAGGGGTGGATCGTTTCGCCGGTCAGCAGCAGCGGTCCGTCGCCGGCGAGCGTCTTCGCGGCGTCGAACTGCGGGAACTCGGCGCGCACCCGCTCGGCCGACCAGGCGGTGGGACGGCCGTCCTGGCCGTAGATCGCCTCGTGGACGAGGGCGTAGAGCGGGTGTCCGGCATAGGAGAGGAGGCCCTGGATCTCCTCCTGGAAGGCGTCGGACAGCTCCGGCCCCCGCGGGGTGGGGACGAACGCCTCCTCCAGGAGGTGGTGCAGTCGATGGCTGCCCTCGCTGCCGCCGAGGAGGATGCCGAGCGTCTGGAAGGCCTCGACGGTCAGGCGGTAGCCGCTGGGGAGCGTCACCTCGTGGTGGAGGAGGTGGTCGGCGATGCGGCGGGCGCGTTCGACGTCCTGCGGGTAGCGGGCGTAGTGCGCGGCGACCTTGCGCTCCATGCGCGGGTAGGCGGCGCGGTAGACGTCGTCGGCGTGGGCGTCCAGGGAAGGCAGGCCGCCGGTGATCAGGGCGGCGGCGAGGCCCTCGGGGGCGGTGGAGAGGTAGGTGACCGTGCAGAAGCCGCCGAAGCTCTGGCCGAGCACGGTCCACGGGGCGCCGCCGGTGACCTCGCGGCGGATCAGCTCGCAGTCCCGGACGATGGAGTCGGCCCGGAAGTGCGCGAGGTGGGCGGCCTGTTCGGCCGGGCCGCCGCGCAGCGGGAGCGTCTGGCGGTTGGCCGGGGTGGAGTGGCCGGTGCCCCGCTGGTCGAGCAGGAGGACCCGGTACTCCTTCAGCGCGCGGCCGAGCCAGGCCGGCTTGCCGACGAAGCGGTTGGCGCCGAAGCCGGGGCCGCCCTGGAGGTAGAGGAGCCAGGGCAGGCCCTGGCCGGCCTTGTCGCTCGCGACGACCTCACGGGCGTAGAGCCCGATCGTCTCCCCGGTCGGGTCGGCGTGGTCGAGGGGCACGGTGAAGCGGCGGTCGGTGAGTACGACGCCGGGCTGGCGGTAGCTGAGGGACAACAGGGGTCTCCTGGGACGCTCGGTGTGCGGGCCGCGTCCCAGTTCAGCACATGTCCGGACGACCCCGGAGCCCGGGGGATCATGAACGGCTGCTGAACGGCCGCTCAGCGCGCCGAGAGGCTGGACCTGCGCACCACCAGCTCCGGCTGGAGCACCACCCTGCGGTGTTCGTGCACAGCGACGCCGACCCCGTTCTCGCCCTCCTCCGTCTCCTCCAGCAGCATCTCGGCGGCCAGGGCGCCCATGGTGACGGCGGGCTGGCGGACCGAGGTGAGGGGGACGGCCGCGGCGGCCGCGAACTCGATGTCGTCGTAGCCGACGATGGCGAGGTCGTCGGGGACGCCGACACCGGCCGCGTACATGGCCTGCAGGACGCCGAGGGCGAGCAGGTCGTTGGCGCAGAACACGGCGGTCGGGCGGTCGGCGAGGCCGAGGAGCCGGGCGCCCGCGTCCCGGCCGGCGGCCACGTCGAGCCGTTCGGTGGGCAGCTCGCGCAGGGCCTCCGGCCCGAGGCCCGCCTCGGCGAGCGCGTTCAGGGCGCCGGTGCGGCGGTCGCGGACCTGGGTGAAGCCGGGCGGGCCGCTGACATAGGCGATGGAGCGGTGCCCGGCGTCGATCAGATGCCGGACCGCGAGCGCGCCGCCCGCCACGTCGTCCACCGACACCGAGCACTCGGTGGTGCCCTCGGAGACCCGGTCGACGAGCACGAAGGGGATGCCGTGCCGGCGGAAGGACTCGATGTTGCGGCCGGTGGCGTCGGCCGGGGTGAGCAGCACGCCGCGCACCCGCTGCTCGGCGAAGAGCGACAGGTACTCGGCCTCCTCGCCGGCGCTCTCGGCGCTGTTGCAGACCATCACGCCGAGCCCGGCGTCCCGGGCGGCCCGTTCGGCGCCGCGGGCGACGTCCACGAAGAAGGGGTTGCCCATGTCGAGGACGAGCAGGCCCATGATCCGGCTGCGCCCCGCGCGCAGCTGGCGGGCGGACTCGCTGCGGACGTAGCCGAGCCGGTCTATCGCCGAGAGCACACGGGCCCGGGTCTCCGTGGCGACGGTGTCCGGGCGGTTGATGACGTTGGACACCGTGCCGACCGAGACTCCGGCGGCACGGGCGACGTCCTTGATACCCACCGAATGGGCCATCAGGCGGGGACCTCCAGGTGAACGGGGCACGGCGGGACGGCCTTCACATTACCGTCATCCCGCCGGACCCCTGTCCGCGTGTGGATGCGGATCATGCGGGCAGTGCGAAGTCGATGACATGGAGCGCCGACGGGGTCGTCCCGGTCGACTTCTCCTGGTACATGAACGACAGCACGTTGTCGGCCTTGACCCGCAGTTCGTCGATGACGACCTCGCCGAAGGCGTTGAGACCGCTGCCGTCGAAGAGGACCGTCCAGTTCGTGTAGCCGGAGGCCTTGGAGGCGCCGGCGATCCGGCCGAAGGGGAAGATCGCGTAGGCGTTGTCGTACTTGTCGAGGATCAGTTTGGTGCGCTGGCTGGAGCCGAGGACGACGGGGATCTCCGTTTTCTGCCAGGTCCCGGCGGAGTTCTTGCGGACGTGGAAGGCGCGGCCGTTGGCGGTGCGGTCGCTGACGTAGTTGGTGGTGCACTGGCCGAAGCGGCCGGGGACATAGCTGATGATCGCGTGCGGGAGGCCGGTGGAGTCGGCGGCCTGGCTCTCCTGGTTCATCAGGGAGTGGTCCGGGTTGAGCGCGTCCACGACGAGTCCGCTGTCCGTGACGGCCACCTTGTCGGAGCCGCCCGTGGTGCCGACGGCGGTGCCCGCGTTGTTGCGCCAGGTCCGGCCGCGGTCGTCGGAGTAGACGTAGCCGGTGTCGTGGTTGGTGATGCCGCCGCTGGAGCACATCACGGCGCCGTTCTGCTCGCGCCAGGTGAAGAACGAGTGCAGGCGGCCGTTGACGTCGTAGTCGATGCCGTGCAGGTACATGTTGCGGACCGTGCTGGAGCCGTGCTCGCTGGTGTAGGTGCCGGTGGAACTGGTCCACTCGCCGAGGTTCGTCCAGGTCGAGCCGTCGTACTCGGCGAGCGCGTTGCGGCCGTTGCCGGAGATGCCGACCCGGTAGCTGAGCTGGAGCCTGCCCTCGGGGGTGGCGACGAACTGCGGGTAGGTGAACTGGCTGGTGAGCGCGAGCCCGTCGAGGGTGGTCTGGACGGCGCCGAAACGGGACGAGGTCCAGGAGGTGGTCGCCGGGTTGTCGAGGAGTCCGGCGGTCGACTTCACGTAGAAGAAGCCGTCGCTGTGGGAGTCCATGTTGAGGTGGAGCCGGCCGTCGACCTTGGAGACGCCCATGGAGATGACGTTGTGCGAGTCGCTGGCCTTGAGCTGGTGGGAGAGGGTGACGGTGGACCAGGTGCTGCCGCCGAGGACGCGGCGGGCGACGACCGCGTTCCTGGTCGAGGTGTACCAGGCGGCGTACTGGTAGCCCTTGTAGGTCAACAGGCCGTTCTTCTGGAACGAGTTGTTGTTGACCAGTCCGTCGTAGGACACGAAGAACACGGCCTGCGCGTCGAGTTCGGTGGTGGCCTGCTTCGTGACCGAGGGGCCCGGGTCGGCGGCGCGGGCGGTGCCGGCGGCGAGCGCGGGGGACGCCGCGGCGCTGAGGAGCGCGCCGGCCAGGAGGGTACGTCGTCTCATCTCGGGGACTCCATTGTCATGCGAGGTGGAACACTTCGGTGAGCGGTTTCATCGCCTCGTCGGGGCGGGATCCGTCGAGGGACTCGAAGAACGGGGACATCTCGGCCTGCCAGCGGGCGTTGACGTCGGTGGCCTCCATACCGGCGAGGGCGGCTTCGAAGTCCTCGGTCTCCAGATAGCCGACGAGCAGGCCGTCGTCTCTCAGGAAGAGCGAGTAGTTGTGCCAGCCGGTGGCCGAGAGAGCTTCCAGCATCTCCGGCCACACGGCGGCATGGCGTTCGCGGTACTCGGCGAGGCGGTCCTGTCGGACCTTGAGCAGGAAACAGACGCGCTGCATGAAGTACCGCTCCGGAATCAGAAGTTGAACTGGTCGATGTTCTTGGCGTCGAACACGGTCGGCTTGCCGAGGCTGATCACGCCGTCCTTGCCGATGGTGTACGTGGTGCCGCCGGCCTTGAAGGTCTCGCCCTCCTTGCCGGTGATCTGACCGGAGACCAGTGCCACCGCCGTCTGCGCGGCCAGCGCGCCGAGCTTCGAGGGGTCCCACAGCTCGAAGGCGTCGACGGTGCCGTTCTTGACGTAGTTGCGCATGTCGTTCGGGGTGCCGAGGCCGGTCAGCTTGACCTTGCCCTTGTACTTGGAGCCCGACAGGTACTGGGCGGCCGCCTTGATGCCGACGGTGGTCGGGGAGATGATCCCCTTCAGGTTCGGGAACTCCTGGAGCAGGCCCTGGGTCTGCTGGAAGGACTGCTGGGCGTCGTCGTTGCCGTACGCGACCTTGACGAGCTTGACGTCCTTGTACTTGGCGTCCTTCAGCTCGTCCTTCATGAAGTCGATCCAGGTGTTCTGGTTCGTCGCCGTCTGCGCGGCGGACAGGATCGCGATCTCGCCCTTGTAGCCGATCTGTTCGGCGAGCAGCTGCACCTCGGTGCGGCCCAGGTCCTCGGCGGACGCCTGTGAGACGAAGGCGTTGCGGCACTCGGGGTTGGTGTCGGAGTCGTAGGTGACGACCTTGATCTTGTTGCTCATGGCCTGCTTGAGCGCGGTGCACAGGGCGCCCGGGTCCTGCGCGGACACGGCCATCGCGTCGACCTGCTGCTGGGTCAGGGTGTTGACGTACGACACCTGCCCCGAGGTGTCCGTGGCGCTGGACGGACCGACCTCCTTGTAGCTGGAGCCCAGCTCCTCGAGGGCCGCCTCGCCGCCCTTGTCGGCGGAGGTGAAGTACGGGTTGTTGACCTGCTTCGGCAGGAAGCCGACGGTCAGGCCCTTCTTGGTGGCCGCGTTGGGGTCGGCCTTCCCGCCGGAGGCCGCCGAGCCGGTGGACTCGTTCTTCACGTCCTCCTTGGTGGTGCCGCCGCAGGCGGTCGCGGCGAGGGAGAGGGAGGAGACGACGGCGAGAGCCGCACAGGCACGGCGCAGGGATGACTTACGCATGGTGGTGTCGATCCTTTACGAGGAGGGCTGAGGAGGGCTGTTTCTCAGGCCGTCGGGGTCGAGGCTGCGGCTCTACGGCCCGCCCTCGCGACGGAGATCTGCCGTGCGACCCTGGGGCCGAGCACGGAGACGACGAGCAGGACGCCGGTGACGACGATCTGCGACTGGGCGGAGACGTTCAGGAGGCTCATGACGTTCTGGAGCGCGCCGAGCAGGAAGACGCCGGCGATGGCGCCGCCGAGCGTGCCCTTCCCGCCGTCGAAGTCGATGCCGCCGAGCAACACGGCGGCGACGACGGAGAGTTCGAGGCCGGTCGCATTGTCGTAGCGAGCGCTGGCGTAGTGCAGGGCCCAGAAGATTCCGGTGAGGGAGGCCATCAGGCCGGTCACCGTGAACAGGATCAGTTTCTGCCGCTTGACGCGGATGCCGGCGAACCGGGCGGCCTCCTCGCTGGCGCCGGTGGCGAACACCGAGCGGCCGAACGGGGTGGCGTGCAGCACGACCACGGCGATCGCGAGGAGCACGACGAAGGGCAGGAAGGCCTGCGGGAGGAAGCTGTCCCCGACCCGGCCGGCCGCGAAGTCCAGGTACTGGGTGGGGAAGTCGGTCACCGCGTCGGAGCCGAGCACGATCTGTGCGATGCCCCGGTAGGCGGCGAGGGTGCCGATGGTGACGGCGAGGGACGGCAGCCCGAGCCGGGTCACGAGCAGACCGTTGATCAGCCCGCAGACCACGCCGAGCAGCAGGCAGATCGGGATGATCGCCTCGATGGTCAGGCCCTGGTTCCACAGGGCGCCCATGACCGCGCCGGACAGACCGGCGGTGGAGGCCACCGACAGGTCGATCTCGCCGGAGACCACCAGCAGGGTCATCGGCAGGGCGATCAGCGCGATCGGCAGGGTGTTGCCGATCAGGAACGACAGGTTCAGCGCGTTGCCGAAGCCGTCGACGAGGGAGAAGGAGAACAGCAGCAGGACGATCAGGAGGGCGCCGACGACGGTGTCCCAGCGGATCGCTCGGGCCAGGGACTCAGGCACGGTCCTCCCCCTTCTTCGCTACGGCCGGCTTGGCGGCGGCCGACTTCTTCTTCAGGGCGGACGCCACCCGCAGCGCCACGATCCGGTCGACCGCGATGGCCAGCAGGAGCAGCACGCCGTTGATCGCGAGCACCCAGACCGAGCTGACGCCGAGGGCGGGCAGGACGCTGTTGATGGAGGTGAGGAGGAGCGCGCCGAGGGCCGCGCCGTAGACGCTGCCGGAGCCGCCGGTGAAGACGACTCCGCCGACCACGACGGCGCTGACGACGGTGAGTTCGTAGCCGTTTCCGGTGCTGGAGTCGACGTTGCCGAACCGGGCCAGGTACATCGCCCCGGCGAGCCCGGCGAGGCCGCCGCAGAAGGTGTAGGCGACGAGGATCCGCTTGCGGACCGGGATGCCGGCGAGGCGGGCGGCCTCCGGGTTGGAGCCGAGCGCGTACAGCTCGCGCCCGCTGCCGAAGTGCTTGAGGTAGTAGGCGGTCGCTATCAGGACGACGACGGCGATCAGGGCGAGCCAGGGCACGGCGGAGAGGCCGCCGGAGCCGAAGTCGACGAAGGAGCCGGGCAGGTCGGCCGCGGTGATCTGGCGAGAGCCGACCCAGATGGAGTCGATGCCGCGGATGATGTACAGCGTGCCGAGGGTGACGACGAGGGCGGGCACCTGGCCGAGGCTGACCAGGAGTCCGTTGAGGAGCCCGAAGCCGACGCCGGTCAGGATCGCCAGCACGATCGCGATCACCGGGTTGCCGCCGCCGTGCAGATACGTGCCCGCGGCGAAGGCGCTGATGCCGAGCGTGGAGCCGACCGACAGGTCGACGTTGCGGGTGATGACGACCAGGGACTGACCGGTGGCGACCAGCACCAGGATGGTCGCGTTCAGCAGCAGGTCCTTGATGCCCTGCTCGGACAGGAACTCGCTGTTGCCGGCCTGGGTGACGGCGATCATCACCAGGAAGACGGCCAGGATGGCGAGTTCGCGCATCTTGAAGACGCGGTCGACCAGCCGGGTGCCGCTGGACTTCGGCGCCTCGGCGACGGGCGCCTCGTGGGACGTGGTCACCGTCATGCGGCGGCCCTCCCGGTGGCTGCGGCCATCACGGTTTCCTCGGTGGCTTCGGTGCGGGGGATCTCGGCGCTGATCCGGCCCTCGTGCATCACCAGCACGCGGTCGGCCATGCCGAGGATCTCGGGCAGGTCGGAGGAGATCATCAGGACGGCGACCCCGTCGGCGGCCAGCTCGCTCAGCAGCCGGTGCACCTCGGCCTTGGTGCCGACGTCGATGCCGCGCGTCGGCTCGTCGACGATCAGCACCTTCGGCCCGGTGGCGAGCCACTTGGCGAGGACGACCTTCTGCTGGTTGCCGCCGGACAGCGTGTTGACGGTGTCGGCGATCCGGGCGTACTTCACCTGGAGCTTGACCGCCCAGTCCAGGGAGCGGCTGCGCTCGGCACCGCGGTCCATCAGACCGGCCTTGACGGTCGTGCGCAGGCCGGTCAGGCCGATGTTGCGTTCGATGGACATGTCCATCACCAGGCCCTGGGCGCGCCGGTCCTCGGGGACCAGGGCCAGACCCGCGGACATCGCGGCCGAGGGGGCGCCGTTGGTGAGCCGGCGGCCGTCCACGGAGACCTCCCCGGCGTCCCAGCGGTCGATGCCGAAGACCGCCCGGGCGACCTCGGTGCGGCCGGCGCCGACGAGGCCGGCGAGGCCGACGATCTCGCCGCGCCGGACCTCGAAGGAGACGTCGGTGAAGACGCCCTCGCGGGTCAGCCGGCGCACGCTCAGGGCGACCTCGCCCGGGGTGACGTCCTGCTTGGGGTAGAGCTCGTCGAGGTCGCGGCCGACCATCCGGCGGACCAGGTCGTCCTCGGTCATGCCCGCGATGGGCTCGCTGGCGATCCAGGCGCCGTCGCGCAGGGTCGTCACCCGCTGGCAGATCTCGAAGATCTCCTCCAGTCGGTGGGAGATGAACAGGACGGCCGCGCCCTGTTCGCGCAGGGTGCGCACGACTTTGAAGAGGCGGGCGACCTCGCTGCCGGTGAGGGCGGCGGTCGGCTCGTCCATGATCAGGACGCGGGCGTCGAAGGAGAGCGCCTTGGCGATCTCGACGATCTGCTGGTCGGCGATGGACAGCCCGCGCGCCGGGCGGTCGGGGTCGAGGTCGACGCCCAGACGGCTCATCAGGGCGGCGGTCGCCGCGTGGGTGGCCTTGTGGTCGATGCGGCCGAGGGCGCGCCGGGGCTGGCGGCCCATGAAGATGTTCTCGGCGATCGAAAGGTCGGGGAAGAGCGTGGGCTCCTGGTAGATCACGGCGATGCCGGCGTCGCGGGCGTCGCCGGGACCGTGGAAGGCGACGGGCTCACCGTCGAGCAGCACCCGACCGGCGTCGGGTCGGTGCACCCCCGCAAGGGTCTTGATGAGGGTCGACTTGCCCGCGCCGTTCTCCCCGGCGAGGGCGTGCACCTCGCCGGGGAACAGCTCCAGGGAGACGCCCCGCAGGGCGCGGACGGCGCCGAAGGACTTGGTCACGTCCTTCAGTGCCAGCACCGGGGGTGCTCCCGTGTCGGACGGGTGGGTCATGGGTGGCTCCTCGACGACGCCCGCGAACCGTTCCCACCGAGGACCGGGGGGCCTGTCGCGACGTCGTGAAAGGTTTCAACTGGATTGCCGGGACGTTAGACATGGGGGGCATGTCACGTCAATGGGTCCGTCTCGAAAAGTTTTCGATAGCCGAAGGTCACGCCGGGGTCACGGACAACAGTCCTGGACGAAGGGGTTGACACTCCCTCGACAGCCTCATAGCTTCCCGTTCTGAATCGTTTCATCCGGGAGCTGTTCCGGACCGATGTCTCAGGAGCCCGAAGTGACCGACCTCTCCGCGGTGAAGGCCGCGCTGAAGACCCAGGCCGTCGAGACGCCGTCGTGGGCGTACGGGAACTCGGGGACCCGTTTCAAGGTGTTCGCGCAAGCGGGCGTCCCACGCACCCCGCAGGAGAAACTGGACGACGCGGCTCAGGTGCACGCGTTCACCGGCGTGGCCCCGACCGTGGCGCTGCACATCCCCTGGGACAAGGTGGAGGACTACTCCGCACTTGCGAAACATGCCGAGGACCGGGGCGTGAAGCTGGGGGCGATCAACTCCAACACCTTCCAGGACGACGCCTACAAGCTGGGCAGCATCTGCCACCCGGAGGCGGCGGTACGCCGCAAGGCGCTCGATCATCTGCTGGAGTGCGTCGACATCATGGACGCGACCGGCTCCGCCGACCTGAAGCTGTGGTTCGCCGACGGGACGAACTATCCCGGGCAGGACGACATCCGCGAGCGGCAGGACCGGCTGGCGGAGGGGCTGGCCGAGGTGTACGAGCGGCTCGGGGACGGGCAGCGGATGCTGCTCGAGTACAAGTTCTTCGAGCCGGCCTTCTACGCGACGGACGTCCCGGACTGGGGCACCGCGTACGCGCACTGCCTCAAGCTCGGCCCGAAGGCGCAGGTCGTGGTGGACACCGGGCACCACGCGCCGGGGACCAACATCGAGTTCATCGTCGCCACGCTGCTGCGGGAGGAGAAGCTCGGCGGGTTCGACTTCAACTCGCGGTTCTACGCGGACGACGACCTGATGGTGGGCGCGGCCGATCCCTTCCAGCTGTTCCGGATCATGTACGAGGTCGTGCGTGGGGGCGGGTTCACCTCCGAGGTGGCGTTCATGCTCGACCAGTGCCACAACATCGAGGCGAAGATTCCGGCGATCATCCGGTCCGTGATGAATGTGCAGGAGGCCACGGCGAAGGCGCTGCTGGTCGATCGCTCGGCGTTGGCCTCCGCCCAGGCTGCCGGGGATGTGCTGGAGGCGAACGCCGTGGTGATGGATGCGTACAACACGGATGTGCGGCCGTTGCTGCGTGAGGTGCGGGAGGAGATGGGGTTGGACCCCGAGCCTCTTGTAGCGTACCGCCGCTCCGGGTGGGCCGAGAAGATCGTTGCCTCGCGGGTCGGTGGGGAGCAGGCGGGGTGGGGGGCGTAAGCGTCTGCCTGGTTCCGATTCGTCGCGGGGTGCGGGTCCGTTGTGGCTGGTCGCGCAGTTCCCCGCGCCCCTGAAAAACACGCACTCGCCCCTTGTCGAAAAGTAAGGAATCTCCATGACCACCCGCCCCGAGGCCTCTGCCCTCATCGCCCGGTCGCACCGGCTGGGCGCTGATCCGCGCAACACCAACTACGCCGGCGGGAACACCTCCGCCAAGGGCGCTGACACCGACCCGGTGACGGGTGGGGACGTCGAGCTGATGTGGGTGAAGGGGTCCGGTGGGGACCTCGGGACGCTCACCGAGGCGGGGCTGGCCGCGCTGCGGCTGGACCGGCTGCGGGCGCTCGTCGACGTCTACCCGGGGGTCGAGCGCGAGGACGAGATGGTCGCCGCGTTCGACTACTGCCTGCACGGCAAGGGCGGGGCGGCCCCGTCCATCGACACCGCCATGCACGGACTCGTCGACGCCGCGCACGTGGATCACCTCCACCCCGACTCCGGGATCGCGCTCGCCTGCGCGGCCGACGGGGAGAAGCTGACCGCCGAGTGTTTCGGGGACACCGTGGTGTGGGTGCCCTGGCGGCGGCCCGGATTCCAGCTGGGGCTCGACATCGCCGCCGTGAAGGCCGCCAACCCGCAGGCCGTCGGGTGTGTGCTCGGCGGGCACGGGATCACCGCGTGGGGCGCCACCTCCGAGGAGTGCGAGCGCAACTCGCTGCACATCATCCGCACCGCGGAGGCGTTCCTGGCGGAGAGGGGCCGGGCCGAGCCGTTCGGGGCCGTCGTCGCCGGGTACGAGGCGCTGCCCGAGGGCGAGCGGCGGGAGCGGGCCGCCGCCCTTGCCCCTTACGTCCGGGCCATCGCCTCGCAGGACAAGCCGCAGGTCGGACACTTCACCGACGCGGACGTCGTGCTGGACTTCGTCTCGCGTGCAGAGCACCCTCGGCTGGCGGCGCTCGGTACCTCCTGCCCTGATCACTTCCTGCGCACCAAGGTCCGGCCGCTCGTCCTCGATCTGCCGGCCTCCGCTTCTCTGGACGAGGCGATCACGCGGCTGAAGGAGCTGCAGGCCGAGTACCGCGAGGAGTACGCCGCCTACTACCGGCGGCACGCCGACTCCGACTCCCCCGCGATGCGGGGCGCCGACCCGGCGATCGTGCTCGTGCCGGGCGTGGGCATGTTCTCCTTCGGCAAGGACAAGCAGACCGCCCGGGTCGCGGGCGAGTTCTACGTCAACGCCATCAATGTGATGCGCGGGGCCGAGGCGGTGTCGACGTACGCGCCGATCGAGGAGTCGGAGAAGTTCCGCATCGAGTACTGGGCGCTGGAGGAGGCCAAGCTTCAGCGGATGCCGAAGCCGAAGCCGCTCGCCACCCGGGTGGCCCTGGTGACGGGGGCCGGGAGCGGGATCGGCAAGGCGATCGCGGGTCGGCTGGTCGCGGAGGGCGCGTGTGTCGTCGTCGCCGATCTGAACGGCGAGAACGCCGCCGCCGTCGCGGAGGAGCTCGGCGGGGCCGACAAGGCGGTCGCCGTCACGGTCGACGTGACGTCCGAGGAGCAGATCCGGCAGGCTTTCCAGGCCGCCGCGCTCACGTTCGGCGGGGTCGACCTCGTCGTCAACAACGCCGGGATCTCCATCTCCAAGCCGCTGCTGGAGACATCGGCGAAGGACTGGGATCTCCAGCACGACATCATGGCCCGCGGCTCGTTCCTCGTCTCACGGGAGGCGGCGCGGGTGATGATCGCGCAGGAGCTGGGCGGCGACATCGTCTACATCGCGTCGAAGAACGCGGTCTTCGCCGGCCCCAACAACATCGCCTACTCCGCCACCAAGGCCGACCAGGCCCATCAAGTGCGGCTGCTGGCAGCCGAGTTGGGCGAGCACGGGATTCGCGTCAACGGCGTCAACCCCGACGGCGTGGTGCGGGGGTCCGGGATCTTCGCGGGCGGCTGGGGCGCCCAGCGGGCGGCCGTGTACGGGGTCGAGGAGACGAAGCTCGGCGAGTTCTACGCGCAGCGGACCATCCTCAAGCGTGAGGTGCTGCCCGAGCATGTCGCGAACGCGGTGTTCGCGCTGACCGGCGGCGAGCTCACCCACACCACCGGGCTGCACATCCCCGTCGACGCGGGTGTGGCGGCCGCCTTCCTCCGGTGACGGCCGTGAAGTCGTACGCCGCCGTCGACCTCGGCGCGTCAAGCGGGCGCGTCATGGTCGGCCGCGTCGGCCCGGACTCGCTGGAGCTGACCGAGGCGCACCGGTTCGTGAACCGTCCCGTGCGGGTGCCGGAGGGCCTGCGGTGGGATGTGCTGGCCCTGTACGCGGGGGTGCTGGACGGGCTGCGGGCGGCCGGCCCGGTGGACTCCGTCGGCATCGACAGCTGGGCCGTGGACTACGGTCTGCTGGACGCCGACGGGGCCCTGCTCGGCAACCCGGTCCACTACCGGGACGCCCGCACCGAGGGCGTCGCCGAGAAGGTGTGGGGCACTGTTCCGGCGGCCGAGCTGTACGCGGCCACGGGACTGCAGTACGCGCCCTTCAACACCCTGTACCAGTTGGCGGCCGCGGCCTCCTCGGCCCAGCTGGCGCAGGCCCGGCGGCTGTTGCTGATCCCCGATCTGCTCGCGTACTGGCTGACGGGCGAGCAGGGCACCGAGCTGACCAATGCCTCGACGACCCAGCTGATCGATCCCCGCACGCGCGACTGGTCCTACGACGTCGCCGCCCGGCTCGGCATCGACCTCGACCTGTTCGCCCCGCTGCGCCGGCCCGGCGAGCCGGCGGGGCTGCTGCGGCCGGAGGTGCTGGAGCAGACGGGGTTGAGCGGTCCGGTGCCGGTGACGACCGTCGGCTCGCACGACACCGCGTCCGCGGTGGCCGCCGTCCCCGCCACCGGCGAGCGGTTCGCCTACATCTGCACCGGCACCTGGTCGCTGGCCGGGCTGGAGCTGGCGTCGCCCGTCCTCACCGAGGACAGCCGCGCCGCCAACTTCACCAACGAGCTGGGGCTGGACGGCACGGTCCGCTATCTGCGCAACATCATGGGGCTGTGGCTGCTCCAGGAGTGCGTACGGGCCTGGGGTGACCCGGAGCTGGGCGGGCTGCTGCGGGAGGCGGCCGCCGTGCCCGCGCTGCGGTCGGTGGTGGACGCGGGAGACGCCGCGTTCCTGGCGCCCGGGCGGATGCCGGAGCGGATCGCCGAGGCGTGCCGTGCGTCCGGACAGCCGGTGCCCGGGACGCCGGCCGAGGTCACGCGCTGCATCCTCGACTCGCTCGCGCTGGCCCACCGAAGGGCGATCGAGGACGCCCAGCGGCTCGCCGACCATCCCGTCGACGTGGTGCACATCGTCGGCGGCGGCACCCGCAACGCGCTGCTGTGTCAGCTCACCGCCGACGCCTGCGGGCTGCCGGTGGTGGCCGGGCCGACGGAGGCGGCCGCGCTCGGCAATGTGCTCGTCCAGGCCCGGACGCACGGGCTGGTCGGCGACCGCGCCGACATCCGGCGACTGCTCGCCCGTACCCAGCCCCTGACGCGCTACGAGCCGCAGGGCGACACCGGGCGATGGCACGCGGCGGAGGCCCGGCTCACCGCCCGGTGAGCCGGGGTCTCGCCCGGGCTGCCGTGCCCGACTACCCTGCACTCATCCGATGATCTACCGCTAGGAGCCGCGATGCGTGTCGCACTGTTCCTGACCTGTGTCAACGACACGCTCTATCCGGACACCGGCCGCGCCGTGGTGAAACTCCTGACCAGGCTGGGCGTCGAGGTCGACTTCCCGATGGCCCAGACCTGCTGCGGCCAGGCCCACTACAACACCGGCTACCGCCATGAGGCCGAGCCGCTCGCCCGGCATTTCTCCGATGTCTTCGGCGAGTACGAGGCCATCGTTACGCCGTCGGGTTCGTGCGGGGCGATGGTGCGGGAGCTGTATCCGCGGATGGGCGAGCGGGCCCGGGCCGAGGGGCGCGGGGACACCTTGGCCGCCACTTTGGCGCCGGTGGTCCCGAAGACGTACGAGCTCACCGAGTTCCTGGTGGACGTGCTCGGGGTGACGGACGTCGGCGCGTACTACCCGCACACGGTGACCTATCACCCGACCTGCCACGGCTTGCGGGGGCTGGGCCTCGGGGAGCGGCCCCGGCGGCTGCTCCAGGCGGTCAAGGGGCTGGAGCTGGTGGAGTTGCCCGGCGCCGACGAGTGCTGCGGCTTCGGCGGGACGTTCGCGCTGAAGAACGCGGACGTCTCGGCGGCGATGGGCGCCGACAAGGTGCGCAACGCGGAGTCGACCGGCGCCGAGGTGCTGTGCGCGGCGGACAACTCCTGTCTGATGCACATCGGCGGCACCATGACCCGGTTGAAGACGGGCATGCGGCCGGTGCACATCGCGGAGATCCTGGCGAGCACGGAAGGGGATGCGGCCCTGTGAGCGGGACGTTCGTCGGGATGCCGGCGTTTCCGGAGGCGGCGCGCGAGGCGGTCGGCAACGCGACCCTGCGCGCCAACCTGCGGCACGCCACCCACACCATCCGCGCCAAGCGCGCGAAGGCGGTCGCCGAGGTCTCCGACTGGGCCGAGCTGCGGGAGGCCGGCAAGCGGATCAAGGACCACACGCTCCGTCATCTCGACCGGTATCTCGTGCAGTTGGAGGAGGCGGTCACGGCGGCGGGCGGCACGGTCCACTGGGCCGCCGACGCGGACGAGGCCAACGAGATCGTGACGCAACTCGTCAAGATGACGGGCGAGTCGGAGGTCGTCAAGGTCAAGTCCATGGCCACACAGGAGATCGGGCTGAACGAGGCCCTTCTCGAAGCGGGCATCCGCGCCTACGAGACCGATCTCGCCGAGCTGATCGTGCAGTTGGGCGACGACCGTCCCTCGCACATCCTCGTCCCGGCCATCCACCGCAACCGGGCCGAGATCCGGGACATCTTCCGCCAGGAGATGAGCGAGTGGGGCCGTCCGGCCCCGGAGGGCCTCACCGACACGCCCGCGGAACTCGCCGAGGCGGCCCGCCTGCACCTGCGGGAGAAGTTCCTGCGGGCCAAGGTCGGCGTCTCCGGCGCGAACTTCATGGTCGCCGAGACCGGCACGCTCGTGGTCGTCGAGTCCGAGGGCAACGGGCGGATGTGCCTCACCCTGCCCGAGACGCTGATCTCGGTCGTCGGCATCGAGAAGATCGTGCCGACCTGGCGGGACCTGGAGGTCTTCCTGCAGACGCTCCCCCGTTCCTCGACGGCCGAGCGCATGAACCCGTACACGTCGACATGGACCGGCACGACGGACGGCGACGGACCGCAGACCTTCCATCTGGTGCTGCTGGACAACGGCCGCACCGACACCCTCGCCGACGAGGTCGGCCGCCAGGCCCTGCGCTGCATCCGCTGCTCGGCCTGTCTCAACGTCTGCCCGGTGTACGAGCGGGCCGGCGGGCACGCCTACGGCTCGGTCTACCCGGGCCCGATCGGCGCGATCCTCAGCCCCCAGCTGCGGGGCACCGCCAGCGAGATCGACGCCTCGCTGCCGTACGCCTCCTCGCTGTGCGGGGCCTGCTACGAGGTGTGCCCGGTCGCCATCGACATCCCCGAGGTGCTGGTGCACCTGCGGGAGCGGGTCGTCGAGGGCGGGCCGGTGGTACGGGAGGGCAACAAGACGGTCCTCAAGCCGGCCAAGGGGCACGCGGCCGAGCGGGCGGCGATGCGCGCGGCACGCTGGGCCTTCTCCCACCCGGGCGCGCTGCGCACCGGCCAGCGGCTGGCCTCCCGCACCCGCCGTCTCCATCCCCGGACGCTGCCCGGCCCCGGCCGGGCGTGGAGCGGTACCCGGGATCTGCCGGCCGTGCCCGCGGAGCCGTTCCGCGACTGGTGGCAGCGCACGAACGGCGGCACCGACGAGAAGGGGACGGCGAAGTGAGCAGCAGGGAGCGGATCCTGGGCCGGGTGCGGCGCGCGCTGGCCGACGTGGAGCCGGGCGACCCTCCGTACGCGGACGCCGTCGCGCGCGACTATCTGCGCGAGCACGGCGAGCGGAGCGTCGAGGAGACGGTGGAGCTGCTGGCGGAGAACCTGGCGGACTACCGGGCGATCGTGCACCGCACCGACGTGGAGCGACTGCCGCACCTCGTCGGGCGGTTGCTCGCCGAGCGCGGCGCACGGCAGGTGCTGGCGCCGCCGGGGCTGCCGCCGCAGTGGCTGTCGGCGGTCGACGCGACCCGGGTGGACGACCGCGCGGACAGCACCGCCCATGAGCTGGACGAGGTGGCGAGCGTGGTCACCGGCTGCGCCCTCGCGGTCGCCGAGACCGGGACGATCGTCCTCGACGGCGGCCCGGACCAGGGACGCCGCCGGATCACCCTGATCCCCGACCACCACATCTGTGTCGTCCGGGTCCCCGACCAGGTCGTCTCCTCGGTGCCCCAGGCTCTTGAACGCCTCGACCCGACCCGCCCGTTGACCTGGATCTCCGGTCCTTCGGCGACCAGCGACATCGAGCTGGACCGGGTGGAGGGGGTGCACGGTCCGCGCACCCTGGAGGTGATCCTGGTGGCCTCGGCCGAGGCTCAGGAGTAGGTCATCGCGCAGCCGTGCCGCAGGGAGTACTGGGCGGCCCGCAGGTACACCGCCGTGTAGAACGCCGTGGCCAGGTCGTGGGCCCAGGGACCCGGTCGGGCCGCGGCGGCCTGCTCCCCTTCGCCCTCCAGGAACCACAGGGTGAGTTCCAGGTTGCCGAAGGTCGCCGGTATCAGGTCCAGCGGCAGGGCGAGCGCTTCGGCGAGCCGCTCGGCGAGGGCGAGGACGTACGGCGCTCCGACGACCACCGTCTCGTCCGCGTACGCGGAGCCGACGGGCAATTCGATGCCCTCCGTCAGCGCGAACGGGACGAGCAGCGTCCAGCCGAGGAGGGTCCGGTGCTCCTCGGGGGTGAGCCGCGCCCGGCACAGCGCGTCGAAGCCGTCCATCGACGGGCTCATCTTCTCCTCGAACCAGCCCGAGGCCTCGGGCCGGCCCGCTTCGTACGGCGGCAGGCCGCGCCGCGCCAACTCCGCGTTCAGGGCGTGGGCGACGTCCCCATAGCCGTCCTCCCCAGGCACCGACCAGTCTTCCGCGCTCACGCTCACCAGATACACACCCATGATCGCAACGTACTCTGCGCCACTGACAACGGCTCCTGGCGGCTGATGACAAAGCCGGTGAACAAGCGCTTAGATAGTGAGCGGATCAAGCTCAGCCCAGCTCGCGCCGATCGCCCGGAGGTCTTGTTGTTCACGTCCGTCGACGATGTCTCCGCCCGACTCGCCGAGAGCGGCTATCTGGCCTCCCCCGCCGTCGCCACCACCGTCTTCCTCGCCGACCGGCTCGGCAAGCCGCTGCTGGTGGAGGGCCCGGCCGGGGTCGGCAAGACCGAACTCGCCAAGGCCGTCGCACAGGTGGCGGACGCCCGGCTGGTGCGGCTGCAGTGCTACGAGGGCGTCGACGAGTCCCGGGCGCTGTACGAGTGGAACCACGCCAAGCAGTTGCTGCGCATCAGCGCGGGCCGCGACGAGACGTGGGACGAGACCCGCACGGACATCTTCAGCGAGGAGTTCCTCCTCCCGCGCCCGCTGCTGACCGCCATCCGCGGCGACGAGCCGACCGTCCTGCTGATCGACGAGACCGACAAGGCCGACGTCGAGGTGGAGGGACTGCTCCTCGAAGTGCTCAGCGACTTCCAGGTCACCGTCCCGGAGCTGGGCACGATCACCGCGACCCGCCGCCCCTTCGTCGTCCTGACCTCGAACGCGAGCCGTGAGCTGTCGGAGGCGCTGCGCCGCCGCTGTCTGTTCCTGCACATCGGGTTCCCCGAGGAGGAGCTGGAGCGGCGGATAGTCCGGCTGAAGGTGCCCGGCATCGAGGCGGCGCTGGCCGAGTCGGTGGTCCGGGTGGTCGGCGCGCTGCGGGCGATGGACCTGCGCAAGGCGCCCTCCGTCGCCGAGACGATCGACTGGGCGCGCACCCTGCTCGCGCTCGGCGCCACCGCCCTCGACGAAGCCGTGGTCCGGGACAGTCTGGGCGTGATCCTCAAGCACCAGGACGACATCCTCAAGGCCGGCGCCAAGCTCGACCTGGACGCCGTGTGAGCGCCGAGGTGGCCGACCGTCTGGTCGGCTTCGTCGCCGCGCTGCGCGCGCACGGCCTGCGCGTCGGCACCGGCGAGACGGTGGACGCCGCCGAGGCCGCGGCGGCGCTGGGCTTCACGGACCGCGCCCTGCTGCGCGAGGGACTGGCCGCGACGCTGCTGCACTCGACGGACCAACGGCGGGTGTTCGACACCGTCTTCGACCTGTACTTCCCGCATGGCGTCGGCGCGCCCCGGGGCGAGCCCGGCGACCGGGACGACCTGCGCGACCGGCTGGCCGCCGCGCTCGCCGCGGGTGACGAGGCGATGCTGGCCCGGCTGGCGATCGAGGCCGTCGACGGGCTGGGCGGATACGGGAGTTCACCGGGCGCGGACGGCTGGTCGTCGTACCAGACCCTGGAACGGCTGCGCCCGCAGACGCTGTTGGCGCGGGTCCGGGACGACATCCGCGCCGGGGGCGGCGCCTCCGGGTTCACCGACCGGTTGCTGGAGGACGAGATCCGGCGTCGTATCGAGGTCTTCCGGGCGCTGACGGCCGGGGAGGCGCGGCGCCGGGTGGCCGAGCGGCGAGGGCGCGACGAGATCGCCCGGCGCGCGGTGGCGCCGACCGCCGACCGCGTCGACTTCCTGTACGCCGGGAAGGACCGGCTGGCCGAACTGCGGCGCACGGTACAGCCGTTGGCCCGCAAGCTGGCGACCCGGATGGCCGCGCGCCGCCGCCGGGCCGCCCGGGGCACGATCGATCTGCGGCGCACCCTGCGCGGCTCGCTCTCGACGGGCGGGGTGCCGATGCGGCCCGTGCTGCGCCGCCGGCGTCCGGTCCGCCCCGAACTGGTGCTGCTGTGCGATGTGTCGGGCTCGGTGTCGGGGTTCTCCGACTTCACGATGCTGCTGGTGCAGGCGCTGCACGAGCAGTTCGCCAAGGTGCGGGTGTTCGCCTTCGTCAACCGGATCGACGAGGTGACGGGGCTGCTGGAACACGGCGCGGCCGACCCGGAGGGCCTCGGCGCCCGTATCCGGGCGGAGTCGACGCTGACGGGCTACCACGGCAGCAGCGACTACGGCGTCGCCCTGGGCGAGTTCGCCGAGCGGTACGGCGCCGCGGTCGGGCCGCGCACCACGCTCTTCGTGCTGGGCGACGCCCGGACGAACATGAGCGACCCGAATCTGGCGGCGCTGCGGCAGATCGCCCGACAGGCCCGTCAGGTCCACTGGTTGAACCCGGAGCCGCGTCCGCAGTGGGGCACGGGCGACTCGGCGGCGCCCGAGTACGCCGAGCTGGTCGCGATGCACGAGTGCCGCAACGCTCACCAACTCGGCGTACTGGTAGGAAAGTTGCTGCCGGTCTAGCCTGCCCCGGCCGGCTGTCCTACGCCTTCGCGTACTCCTTCGCCATGCCTCCGGCGAAGTCGTACACCACGCACTGCTCGTCGCCCACGACCCAGGCGTCATGTCCGGGCGAGACCACGAAGACGTCGCCGGGGCCCAGCTCGGACTCGCCGCCGTCGTCCATCTTGACGTGCATCCGTCCCTGGAGGACATAGCCGTTGTGGTGGACCTCGCAGCTCTTGGTGCCCGCTATCGGCGCCACCGACTCCGACCATCGCCAGCCGGGCTCGAACGTCGCCACGGCGAAGTCGAGTCCGCTCATGTGGACGGCTTCGAGATGTCCTCGGGGAAAGTCCCGCCGCTCGTCCGGCTTGTCGAGCGTCTTCACTTCCAGCATGACGCTCCTCCCTTCCGGCCGCACTTCACCGCGGCCGGGGCCGGTCCCCCCGGCGGCCCTGTACCTCACCGGCTGGGGGCCGCACCCCGCACCTCCATCGTCCGCCCGTCCGGCGGGGGCCGCCAATCGGGGCCCGGCCGCTCAGCCGGCGTCGCCGCACAGCTCGGCGAAGCGGGCGGTGTCGATGTTGCCGCCCGACACGATCACACCGACCCGCCGGGGCAGACCGCCGAGCCGCCCGGCCAGCAGAGCGGCGAGCGGAGTGGCCCCGCTCGGCTCCACGACGATCTTCAGGCGTTCGAAGGCGAACCGCATGGCCGCGCGGATCTCTTCGTCGGAGACCAGGACGATCTCGTCCACGAGTCGCCGGTTCACCGAGAAGGTGAGCTCGCCGGGTGTGTGCAGGGCCTGGCCGTCGGCGATGGTGCGCGGCACCGGGATCTCGACCCGTCGGCCCGCCTCCAGCGACCGCTTGGTGTCGTCCCCGGCCTCCGGTTCCACGCCGACGACCCGGATGCCCGGTCGCAGCCCCTTGACGGCGGTGGCGCTGCCGGCGATCAGCCCGCCGCCCCCGACCGGCGTCAGCAGGGCGTCCAACTCCCCTGCCTCCTCCAGGAGTTCGAGCGCGGCGGTGCCCTGGCCGGCCATGACGTGCGGGTGCTCGTAGGGCGGGATCAGGGTCAGTCCCCGCTCGGCCGCCAGGGCCTCGGCGATCGCCACCCGGTCGCCGGTGTAGCGGTCGTACGTCACGATCTCGGCGCCGTAGCCTTCCGTCGCCGCGCGCTTGGAGCGGGGCGCGTCCTCGGGCATGACGATCACGGCGGTGGTCCCGAGTTCCCGCGCGGCCAGCGCGACGGCCTGGGCGTGGTTGCCGGAGGAGTAGGCGGCGATGCCCCGGGCGAGCTGTCCGGGGGTCAGCCGGGAGGCCGCGTTGTAGGCGCCGCGGAACTTGAAGGCGCCGACGCGCTGGAAGTTCTCGCACTTCAGCAGGATCTCGGCGCCGACGATGCGGTCGAGGGTCCGGGAGCGGAGCACGGGCGTGCGGTGTGCGACGCCCTTGAGCCGGGCGGCCGCGTCGCGTACGTCGTCCAGGGTGATCGGCAGCGCGGGTGTGGTCGTCACGGGTGGGCCCCCTGGTGGGTGTCGTCGGTGCCGTTCGCCGCCGCCTCGTGCGAGGCTCTGGCCTGGGAGAGGTAGCTGTAGGCGGAGGCGCGGGAGATGCCGAGCCGGGCGGCGACCTGCTCGATGGCGCGGCGCACGGCGAACACACCGCGTTCGTCCAGGCTCCGGAAGAGCGCCAGGCGCCGTGCCCGGTCGAGGCCGGCCCAGGTCTGGTCCTGGCGCAGCAGATGGGTGTCGAGAAGGGTGTCGACGACGGAGTCGATGTCGTCGCCGAAGGTGGTCACCGGTGCGTCGGCCCGCGCTCCCGCCGTCCCCGCGAGCGCTGCCAGCAGTCCCTGCACCCGGTCCACCTCGCCCACGTCCACGTTGACGCACAGTGCGCCGAACACGGTGTCCGTGGAGTCGCGCAGCAGCATCGTGGACGACTTCACCAGCTTTCCGGCGCCGGTGCGGACGACGTAGTTCAGCTCGTCCACGGCGGCTTCGCCGCGGGCGAGGGCCCGCATGCCGATCTCGCTCATCGCCCCGCCGACCGTCCGCCCGGTCACCGCGCCGGCGACGGCGACGACGGATCCCTCCGGCCGCCGGTAGTCGTGCAGCACCACCTCGCACACCGGCCCGAAGGTCGCCGCGATGCCGTCGACGACGGGGGTGAGCGCCCGCAGGATCGCGTCCCGCTCGGATTCCTGGGATTCCATGCCGTCATTAGACCACACGTCCAGAGGCTGGACCAGGCGTCCAGATCAGGGCGGTGTGTTGACGCCTTCGGGGGAACCGTCGATCAAGGGGGTGGTGTCGCCAATTGCCGTTTCCCTAGGATGTGTTGCGGCCGCGCCGGTCCGGGGCACGGCAGGCAACTGGGGGAAGAGATGCAGCCTGGCAAGCCGCTGTCCACGTCGATCGACGCCACGGTCCCGACAGCCGCACGCATGTACGACCACTACCTCGGCGGCAAGGACAACTACGCGGCCGACCGCGCCGCCTGCGAGGAACTCGACAAGGTCGTCCCGAGCACCCGCGTCCTCGCGCTGAACAACCGGCGCTTCCTGCAGCGGGTCGTGAAGACCCTCGCCCAGGAGCACGGGATCCGGCAGTTCCTCGACCACGGCTCCGGCCTGCCCACCCAGGACAACGTGCACCAGGTCGCCCAGCGCATCGACCCGAGCACGCACGTCGTCTACGTCGACAACGACCCGATGGTGCTGGTGCACGGCCGGGCGCTGCTGGAGCAGGACGAGCGGACCACCGTCATCCACGCCGACATGCGCGAGACGCAGGCCATCTTCGAGCACGAGGACACAAAGCGCCTCATCGACTTCTCGCAGCCGGTGGCCGTGCTGTTCAACTCGGTCTTCCACTGCATCCCCGACAGCGACACCGACGGCCCGCGGGCCGTGGTCCGCCGGGTGTCCGAACGCCTGGCCCCCGGCAGCTGCCTGGTGATGTGTCAGCTGGTCAGCGAGGACCCCGCGGTCCGGGAGTTCGTCACCGACTTCATGGACAAGGCCACCCAGGGCCACTGGGGCCGGGTCCGCCAGGAGAAGGACGTCGCCGCGCTGTTCGAGGGCACGGAGATCCTCGACCCGGGTCTGGTGGAGGTCTCCACCTGGCGCCCCGACACCGAGGTGGCGCCCCGCCAACTCACCCAGGAGTGGATCGAGTTCGGCGGTGTGGCTCGGCTGGGCTAGACACCTGCCGGACGGACGTCAGGCGTAGCGCTGCCGGGCGGCCGTCTCCAACAGGGCGACGGACTCCCGTGGGTTGAGGGCCTCGTCGGCGAGCCGGTCCAGCGCGACCCGGTACTCCTCCGTCTCGTCCCGGTCCTCCAGGAAGGTGGCGCTCCTGATCTGCTCCAGATAGACGACGTCGGGCAGATCGGAGCCGCCGAAGCGCAGATAGGTGACCGGTATGGCCGGCGCCGAGGCGTGCGTGACGTCCAACGGCACCACCTGGACGGTGACATGGGGCAGCGCGGCCAGCTCCACGAGGTGGGCGAGCTGGTCGCGCATCACCTCGCGGCTGCCCAGCACCCGCAGCAGCACCGACTCGTCGAGGATCGCCCACACCCGCGGGGCGTCCGGCCGGCGCAGCAACTCGGTGCGCCTGGTGCGCAGTTCGACCCGGCGCTCGACCTCCCGCGGCGTCGCCGTCGGCAGCCCGCGCTCCACGACGGCGCGCGCGTACGCGGCGGTCTGCAACAGGCCCGGCACGTACTGGATCTCGAAGGTACGGATGGCGGTGGCCGCCTCCTGGAGACCGACCAGCCGGTCGAACCACTCGGGCATCAGCCGTTTGTCGTAGCGCTGCCACCAGCCCGGCTCACCCGCCTGCCGCAGCAACCGCAGCAGCACGGAGGCCTCGTGCTCGTCGGTCTCGTACAGCGACAGCAGCGCACGGACGTCCGCCTCGACGGGTGGCCTGCGGCCCTTGCCCGCCTCGATGCGCGACAGCTTCGCCGCGCTGAACCCGATGGCACGCGCCGCCTGGTCCTGGGAGAGCCCGAAGTCCTCCCGGATACCCGCCAGCTGAACTCCGACCAGCATTTTCAGCAAGGTCGGGGCGGGCTCGGCGCGGTTCAGATACGGTTCGAGACGGGAGACGCGAGGCGACTCGAGAGACATCCTGACTCCCCGTGGACCGGCAGACGACAGACGGCAGTATCGCATCCGAAGCCCTCCGGCCGCACGCGGCAAGGCGATCGAGCTCTCGGCGGGCGCCCGGCGGATCCCTCTCGGGTCTTCACGCGCCCACTTCACGACCCTCACGCGACCTTCACACGAGGTGGTCGAAATCCCCGCCCTTCGCCCCGGCCACGAACGCGGCCATCTCGGCCGGCGTGTACACCAGGGCCGGCCCGTCGGGGTCACGGGAGTTGCGCATCGCGACGCCTCCCCCGTCCAGGGCCGCGACCTCCACACAGTTGCCCTCGGCGTTGCTGTGACTGCTCTTGATCCAGCGGACGCCCAGCGAGCTGGCCCGCACTCCGTTCGGCACTGAAGGCACCGCACCCTCCTTGCTCGTACGCGCAATTTCCCGTGAAATTGCACGGGGACACCGTCAGCGTGGATACTATCCATGCCGTCAACCGCACTTCCGGCGCCCCGTCCTGACGTCGTCTCAGGGAGCTGCCCCGTGTCATCACCTGCGCAGATCCGGAGCCACCAGTCCGCTTCGGTGCACGACTCGCCCAGAACGGCCGCCCTGCACCTCACGGGCAGCCGGGACGGATTCGCCCAGGCACGGGACTTCACCCATCGCACGCTCGACTGCTGGTCCCTGGGCCACTGCGGCGACGACGCGGTCGTCGTCGTCACGGAACTGGCCGCCAACGCGGTCCTGCACGCACTCCCGCATCCGTGGGTGGACGAGTTCCACGCCCGGCTCAGGCTCACCCTGCGCCGCTCGCACCTCGTGTGCGCCGTCACCGACCCCAGCGACAACCTGCCCGTCTACCCGCACAGCGCGGACGCCCTGCTGGAACACGGCCGCGGACTTCAGATCGTCGAGGCCCTCTCGGAGCACTGGGGCTGGACCCGCCGCTCCCCCGTGGGCAAGACCGTCTGGGCCATGCTGCCGACCCACCACCGACCCTGATCCCCCACACCTGATATCTGAGATGACTGCCACGAAGAGAACCGCACCGTTAGCAGCCCTGGGACATGTGCCGTGGCCCGAGATCAAGGACTCCACCGGCTCCGCCGCGGCCATCCCGTCCCTGCTCACCACGGTCGCCCGCGGCGACGCCGACAGCGCCGGCTCGGCGCTCGGCCAACTGCGCCGACGCATCTGTCAGTTCGGCTTCATCGTCGACGAGGCGACGGCGGCGACGGTGCCCTTCCTCTGGGAACTCGTGCGACGCCCCGAGGTGACCTGTCGCCCGCAGATCCTGCAGCTGCTGAAGAGCATCGCCGACACCCGGCAGTGGGAGACGACGGCCGTCGCCTACCCCAAGCTGCTGCACCATCCCGACAACTACGTGGCCTGGGAACGGGCGGCCCGCGACGCCGTCCACGCCCAGCGCGACGTGCTCCCCCAGCTGCTCACCGAGCGGGACACCGAGATCGTGCGGGCCACGACGGAACTCGTGGCGACACTCACCCACTGAGGCGCGCTCCCGCACCGGAGCGCTAGGTTGACCGCATGAGCAACCTTGACCGCGCCCCCGTGCCCAGTGTGTGCGGCGGCCGTGGATTCGTCGTCGCCGAACCCGTCCGCGAGCTGCTGAGCCCCCGGCATGTGAAGCTCGGCGAGTCGACCGAGGTACGCCGACTGCTGCCGAACCTCGGCCGGCGGATGATCGGCGCCTGGGCCTTCGTCGACCACTACGGCCCCGACGACATCGCCGACGAACCCGGCATGCAGGTCCCGCCGCATCCGCACATGGGTCTGCAGACCGTCAGCTGGCTGCACGAGGGCGAGGTGCTGCACCGCGACTCGACCGGCAGCCTGCAGACCATCCGGCCCAGGGAACTGGGGCTGATGACCTCGGGGCGTGCGATCAGCCACTCCGAGGAGAGTCCCAGGACGCACGCCCGGTATCTGCACGGAGCCCAGCTCTGGGTCGCGCTGCCGGACGCCCACCGGCACACCGACCCGCGTTTCGAGCACCACGCCGACCTGCCCACGGTCACGGCCCCCGGCCTCACGGCCACGGTGCTCCTCGGCGACCTCGACGGCTCCACCTCGCCCGGCACGGCGTACACCCCCATCGTGGGCGCCGACCTCACGCTCGCCCGCGGCGCGGACGTACGGCTGCCGCTGCTGCCCGACTTCGAGTACGGCGTGCTGTCGATGTCCGGCGAGGTCGAGGTGGACGGCGTCCCCGTCCTCCCCGGCTCGATGCTCTACCTCGGCTGCGGCCGCACCGAACTGCCTCTGCGGGCCGAGTCCGACGCGGGTCTGATGCTGCTCGGCGGCGAGCCGTTCGACGAGGAGCTGATCATGTTCTGGAACTTCGTCGGCCGCACCCAGGCCGAGATCGAACAGGCCCGCGAGGACTGGATGACGGGCAGCCGCTTCGGTGAGGTGAAGGGCTACGACGGGGACCCGCTGCCCGCACCGGCACTGCCCCCGGTGCCGCTGAAGCCGCGAGGCAGGGCGCGCTGACGCGTTGTCGCCGCCGACGACGACTGCCGTCGTCGGCGGCGAGCTCTTCGGCGGTCAGCGGCCCATGCGTTCCGCGCCGGATCAGGCCGCGCGGCCGGCCTTGAGCGCGGCCGCGATCTCGACGGCACGGCGGGCCTGGTGGCGGGCCGCCTGCAGGGGCACCTCACCGGGCGCGCCGTCGCCGGCCACGTGGGAGGTCCCGTAGGGGTTGCCCGACTGGAACTGGACGGGGTCGGTGTAGCCGGGGGGCACGATCACGCCGCCCCAGTGGTAGAAGGTGTTCCCCAGCGCCAGGAGGGTCGACTCCTGGCCTCCGTGGGCGGTGTTGGAGGCGGTGAAGGCCGAGTACACCTTGCCCGCGAGCTTGCCCTGGAACCACAGCGGGCCGGTGGTCTCCATGAAGGCCCTGAGCTGGCTGGCCGGGTTGCCGAAGCGGGCGGGGGTGCCGAACAGCACCACGTCCGCCCACTCCACGTCGTCGAGGCTCGCCTGGGCGACCTCGGCGGTGTCCTGAAGGTGCTGGGCCCACTCCGCCCGGGAGTCGACCGCTTCCGGCGGGGCCGTCTCCGCGACCTTGCGCAGTCGCACCTGCGCGCCGGCCTTCTCCGCACCTTCGACGGCCGCCTGCGCCAAAGCGTGCACATTGCCTGTGGAGCTGTAGTAAATGATCGAGACGTTGACCGATTCCGACATCGGTTGCCTACTTTCCTCGCCGGGACAGCGTTTGCGTTCATCAGTGCCGACGACGCGGCCCTGTGGAACGTGAGGCGAAGCGGCGCCCGGCTCACATTCCGCCGCGCTGTCTCGTCGAACTGAACGGGAGCAGAACGACCGAGGGAGTCGGCGACACCATGACCGAACCGTCCACGTCCGAGCACGACAGGACCGATCCGAGCCTGAGCGCGATCATGAGCGAGCGGCAGCAGCTGATCAATCTCACGTACCGGCTCCTCGGCTCACTGACCGAGGCCGAGGACGTCGTGCAGGAGACCTACACCCGCTGGTACGCCATGTCGCCACAGCAACGGGAGGCCGTCGAAACCCCCGGCGCCTGGCTGACGACGGTCGCCAGCCGCATCTGCCTCGACCTGCTCGGCTCGGCACGGGCCCGGCGCGAGCGCTACGTCGGGGAATGGGTCCCGGAGCCGCTGCCCGACGGCATGCAGTGGGTCAGCGGGCGGTGGGGCGGCACCGCCGCGGCCGACCCGGCCGACCGGGTCACCCTCGACGAGTCGATCAACATGGCCTTCCTCGTCGTCCTCGACCTGATGACCCCGGCCGAGCGGGTCGCGTTCATCCTGCACGACGTCTTCCGCTACTCCTTCGCCGAAGTGGCCGCGATCGTCGGCCGGACGCCGGCGGCGTGCCGGCAGCTGGCCTCGTCGGCCCGCCGCCGGATACGCGCCTCGCAGTCCGCCGCGGCCCCGGCAGCCCTGCGCGCCGACACCGTCCGGGCCTTCAAGCAGGCGTGGGCGGCCAAGGACATCGACGCCCTCATCGGGCTGCTCGCCCCCGATGCCACGGCGACCGGCGACGGCGGCGGACTCGTCCCGGCCGCGCTCCACCCGGTCGAGGGCGCCGAGCAGATCGCGCGCTTCTTCGCCGGCCGGATGGACTCGGCGCCCGACGTGACGCTGGTGGAGAGCACGGTCAACGGTCAGCCGGGGCTGGTCGCCCAGGTGGACGGCGTCTCCGTGTCGGTGCTGGCGTTCGACGTCGAGGGCGACCGGATCAAGCGGATCTGGGCGGTGCTCAACCCCGACAAGCTCCGGCCCTGGAGGACGGCGGGCTGACCGTCGTCCGATGCTCACCTGCCGTTACTCACCTGCCGTAACGCCGCTCCCGGGCCGCGTATGAACGCAGTGCGCGCAGCAGGTCTATCTCACGGAAGGCAGGCCACAGGACTTCGACGAAATGCACCTCCGCGTACGCGGACTGCCAGAGCAGAAAGCCCGACAGCCGCTGCTCACCGGAGGTGCGGATGACGAAGTCGGTGTCGTGGCCCGCCGAGGAGTAGAGGTTGTCGGAGATGTGCTGGAGATCGAAGTTCTCGGCCAGTTCGCGCGGGTCGCCCCCGGCGGAGACGTGTTTGTCGAAGGCGGACCGGACCGCGTCGATGATCTCGCGGCGCCCGCCGTAGCCGACCGCCACATCGACCTTGAGGCCCGCCCGGTGGGTGGTGCCCGCGACGGCGTCCTTCAGGGCCCGCGCGGTGTCCGCCGGCAGCAGGTCCAGCGAGCCGATGACCTCGATCTGCCAGTCCTCGTCGGCCGCGCAGATGCTGGCCACGGTCTCTTCGATGATGGCGAGCAGTGGCTCGAGCTCGGCCGGCGGCCGGTGGAGGTTGTCGTCGGACAGCATCCACAGGGTGACGTGCTCGATGTCCGCGGCGGCGCACCAGCGCAGGAAGTCGCCCACCTTCGCACCGCCGACGCGGTAGCCCTCACGGACGTCGTCGTGCCCGGCTCCGCGCGCCCACCGGCGGTTGCCGTCCAGCATGATGGCGACGTGCCGTGGACGGGGTTTGCCCTCCAACTTGCGCGCCAGGCGCCTGACGTACAGGGCTTCCAATGCCGAGCGAAGCGCCCTCAGTGCCACGTGCCATGTCCCTTCGTCCCCGCCAACGACCGACCGGGAGCCACCGTATCGCCCGGCGCCCGCCGCCCCGTCCGCCGCCCCGCCCGGGGGCCTGGCAGGGGGTCGGGCACGGGGTCGGGCAGATGAATATAGTAGCCATGGACATAGTAGCCATGTAATCTATCGAGCATGAGCAAGGGTTCCGAACGGGCCACGCCCGGTTTCCTCGTGTGGCGTCTGTCGACGAAGTGGCGTGTGGCGGTGGACCGGGCGGTGGCTCCGCTCGGCCTCACCCACGCGCAGTACTCGCTGATCGCGTCACTGCACGGCATGCAGCGCGCGGGCGAACGCCCCAGCCAGCGGCGGCTCGCCGACCACACCGGCCTGGAGCCGCTCTACGTCTCGAAGCTCGCCAGAGCCCTGGAGTCCGCCGGCCTGATCGAGCGGACCCGCGACCCCCGCGACCCGCGTGCGGTCCAACTCGCGCTCACCGCGCAGGGCGAGGAGGTCACCCGACGCGCGATCACGGTCGTCCAGGGGCTGCTGGAGCAGTTGCTGGCGCCTCTGGGCGGCATGAAGAGCGCCCGGACGCACGCGCTGACCGACGAACTGAGGACCCTGCTCGACGTACCGCTCGAACCCATCGAGACCTCCCAGGGGGAGTCATGACCACCACCGCACCTCCCGCCGACAGCCGCCTCATCGGCCGGGCGCACTACGCCAGCCGCGCCGTCCTGGAGCACTTCCTGGCCCGCCACGGGGCCACCTTCCTCCAGCAGTTGACCCTGCGGGCGACCGTCCTCGCCGACGGGCCGCTGGAGCTCGACGCGCTCGTCGAGCAGATCGCCGGATCGCTCAAGAACGACCCGGCGGACGTGCACCGCACCGTCGACGAGCTCCTCGCCAAGGGGCTGTTGGTGGCCGACGGCACACTGGTCGGGCCCACGGACGCCGGGCGCGAGCTGATCGCCGCCGTCCTCGCCGAGACGGGCGGGATCACCGCCCGGATCTACGCCGGAATCCCCCCGGAGGATCTGGCCGCCGCCGGCCGGGTCCTCGTCCACGTCACCGAGCGGGCCGAGGCGGAGCTGGCCGTGCTCGACGGTCAGCCGTAGTGGAATATTCAACTACCCCGTCCGGTTGACCGCCCCGAAGGAGGTCACGAGTGGACACGACATACACGACGTACTACGCCCACGGAACGCCGGCGGAGCGGTGGGAGCGGGCGCAGCAGTTCTTCGGCGCCAAGGAGTACGCGACGGCCGCGCAGGTGCTGGTCGGACTCGTCGAGGAGGTGCCGGAGCAGACCGGGCCCCGGCTGCTGCTGGCCCGCGCCTACTACCACTCGGCCCAACTGCTGCGCGCCGAAGCCGAGCTGCGGGTGATCGTCGAGCGTGACCCGGTGGAGCACTACGCCCGGCTGATGCTCGGCCGCACCCTGGAGCGCCAGGGTCGGCACGAGGAGGCGGGACCGCACCTGCGGATCGCCTCGGCGCTGGCGGGCGACTTCCCGCAGGAGTGACAGAACCGAAGAAGCGGCCCGGCGGTGGAACCCACCGCCGGGCCGCTCCCATGTCGCTGCCGTACCGCTCCGGCCCCAGATCTCAGACCGTCGTCCGCCGCCCCCGTCGGTACGCGATCTCGCCGAGGACGATGTCCACGAGCAGGAAGCCGGCCAGCGGGATGCCGAGGAGCGGGATGAAGTAGCCGACCACGGCGACCCCCGCCATCAGCGGGACCAGGACGTACGGCGGAACCTGCGCCCAGGCGCCGCGCGGGATCGGCCGGCCGAAGGATGAGCCGCGGCCGCGCTGCCACCACATGCGGTAGCCCAGCACGATCAGCAGGATCAGGGAGAGCGTGAGGACCATCAGCGCGAGCTGGTTGACCAGGCCGAACAGAACGCCGGTGTGCAGGTCGATCCCCCATCGGGTCAGCTTGGCGAGCAGCGGGTAGTCCGCGAACCGCACGGTGTCGGTGACCTCGCCGGTGGCCGGGTCGATCGCGACCGCGTCCTGCTTCTCGGGCCAGCTGCGCTGCACCTGCTTGACCACGTACGCGGAGGACGCGTCCGCGGGCGGGACCATCTCGACCGGGTCGCCCAGGCCCTCGGCGCGCGCGGCGGACAGGATCTTGTCGAGGCCGACGCCGTGCTCGCCGTCCCCGCCCGCGGCGGACGCCGAGTCGTGCCCGGCGTGCTCGCCGCCGCCCGCGGCCGCGGAGACCGACGGGGTGGACTGGCCGAGGGAGGTGCGCAGTTCGTCGACGTTGGCGCCCGCGTACGTCGACCAGGTCAGTCCGGTCGCGGACAGGAAGAAGAACCCGGCGGCGGCCCACACGCCGACCGTGCCGTGCAGCCCGAGCGTGCGGCGCCGCCCGCTGGTGCCGCGCACCTTGCGCAGGGCGCGGCGGCGGGAGAACCACAGCGCGACCCCGCCGCCCGCGATCACCCACAGCCAGCTCGCGGCGAACTCGCTGTAGAGACGCCCGTTCTCACCGAGGTGCAGGTCGCGGTGGAACTCGTCGATCCAGGTGCGCAGCGGCAGCGCGCCGGTCGAGCCGTACTGCTCCAGCGCGCCGCGCACCGTGCCGGTGTACGGGTCGACGAACACGGCGAGGGTGTGGGTGGCGGCGACTCCCTCGACGCCCGACAGCATCACCCTGGTCGTGGCGTCGTCCTCCGGCGAGGGGCGCACGGCCGAGACCGTTCCCTCGGGGTGGGCCTTGCGGGCGGCGTCCACCTGCTCGGAGATCGGCAGCTTCGTGTCACCGACCGGCACGGTCAGCTCCTGGGAGTACAGGAGCTTCTCGGCCTGGAACGCGCCGGCGTAGAGAAACCCGGTGACGGCGGCGATCAGCACGAAGGGCGCGACGAACAGGCCGGCGTAGAAGTGCAGGCGCAGGACCAGGGGACGCAGCGGGGCCCATGGGCCGCGGGACTTCGGCGCGGGGGCCGCTGCCTGCGGGACCTCGTCCGTGCTGGTCGGGGGAGCGATGGACATCGGCGGGCTTCTCCGGGGTCGGGGTGGCCGGGGTGGGGAGGGGACGTTTCCCGGCGTGACGATCAGGTAGTCGGAACGGGACCCCTTCGAGTTCCGACCACTTCGAGTGACCTGCGTCACATGGACCTCGAGCGTGGCATCCTGGCCGAATGGCATCTCCCAGTACCCGCGCGCCCCTTGCCGACCGGATCGAGGAACTCCTCGCCCCCGGCGGCCCGTTGCCCATCGTCGCGGCCGGCGACCCGGTCCTGCGGGCCGGGACCGCGCGCTACGACGGCGAGCTCGACCCCGCCCTGCTGGCCCGGTTCGTGGAGGCCCTGCGCGTCACCATGCTCGCCGCCCCGGGTGTCGGTCTCGCCGCCCCGCAGGTCGGCGTGGAACTGCGGATCGCGGTGATCGAGGACCCCGCTCCGGTGCCGGAGGAGGTGCGGCTGGCCCGCGGGCGGGTGCCGCTGCCGTTCCGGGTCCTGGTCAACCCGTCGTACGAGCCGGTCGGTTCCGCGCGGGTCGGCTTCTTCGAGGGCTGTCTGAGCGTGCCCGGCTACCAGGCGGTGGTGGCCCGGCCCGCCGAGGTGCGGCTGACCGGCGAGGACGAGCAGGGGCGGCCGCTGGACGAGGTGTTCGCCGGGTGGCCCGCCCGTATCGTCCAGCACGAGACGGACCACCTCGACGGCCTGCTCTACCTCGACCAGGCCGAACCGCGCTCGCTGTCGGCCAACCAGGCCGTGCTGGAGCGTTGGACGCAGCCCACGCCGCAGGAGGCGGCGCGGGCGCTGAACTTCGAGTTGCCGTAGGTCGATTGCCGCAGGTCGATTGCCGTGGGTCAGCTGCCGTGGGGCAGCCGACCCAGGGTCAGTTGTCCCGGTACGCCTCCAGCAGCCGCAGCCACACCTCGCTGATCGTCGGGTAGGCCGCCACCGCGTGCCACAGCCGGGCGATCGGCACCTGGCCGGCGACCGCGATCGTCGCCGAGTGGACCAGCTCGCTGACGCCCGGTCCGACGAAGGTGACCCCGCGCAGGATCTCCTCGTCCAGGTCGACGACCATCCGGGCGCGGCCCTTGTACCCGTCGGCGTACAGACCTGCTCCGGCCGCCGAGGCCATGTCGACGTCGACGGCCCGCACCCGGTGCCCGGCCTGTTCCGCCTCCGCCAGGGAGAGGCCGACCGCCCCCGCCTCCGGGTCGGTGAACACGACCTGGGGGACGGCGTGAAGGTCGGCCGTGGCCGCGTGGGCGCCCCACGGCTCGGTCTGCAGGAGCGGGGTCCCGGCGGCGCGGGCGGCGATGGCGGCGCCCGCGATCCGGGCCTGGTACTTGCCCTGGTGGGTCAGCAGGGCACGGTGGTTGACATCGCCGACCCCGTACAGCCAGTCGGTGCCGTTCACCCGCAGGCTGTCGTCGACGCCGAGCCAGGAGCCGGGCTCCAGGCCGACGGTGTCCAGACCGATGTCGTCGGTGCGCGGGGCGCGTCCGGTGGCGAAGAGGATCTCGTCGGCCTCTATCCGGTCCCCGGTCCCGGTGACGACCACGACGACGCCGTCCGCCGTGCGGCTCACGGACTCCACCGAGACTCCGGTGCGGATGTCCGCGCCCGCTTCGGTGAGCGCCTCGACGACGAGTTCGCCGGCGAACGGCTCCATCCGGTTGAGCAGGCCCTTGCCGCGCACCAGCATGGTGACCCGCGCGCCGAGCGCCTGATAGAGGGTGGCCATCTCGGCGGCGACGACTCCCCCGCCGACCACGACGAGCCGGCCGGGCACGGTCTGTGCGCTGGTCGCCTCCCGGTTGGTCCAGGGCTTCACCTCGGCGAGCCCCGGCAGATCGGGCAGGGCGGCGCGGGTGCCGGTGGCGACCGCCACGGCGTGCCGGGCGGTGAGCACCCTGTCGCCCACGGTCACCGTGCGCGGGCCGGTGAGCCGGCCCTGGCCGCGGTAGAGGTCGGCGCCGATGCCGTCGAGCCACTGGGCCGCGCCGTCGTCGTGCCAGTCGGAGGTGTAGTAGTTGCGATGGGCGAGGACCGCGGGAACGTCGAGGGGGCCCTGGACCGCCTGGGCGAGACCGGGCACCCGGCGGGCGTCGGCGCGGGCGAGCACCGGGCGCAGCAGGGCCTTGCTGGGCATACAGGCCCAGTACGAGCACTCGCCGCCGACCAGCTCGCTCTCCACGACCGCGGTGGTGAGACCGGCCGCGCGGGTGCGATCGGCGACGTTCTCCCCCACGGGCCCGGCCCCGAGCACCACGACGTCGTACGCGATGGTTTCCGTTTCCGTCATGGGGCCAGTCTGGTGGGTGGTGTGCGGGGCGGCCACACGGGTAGGGGCGCGGAATACGCGATCCGCCGACCGTGTTGTGCGGACTGCTTCGCCCCACACCAGGAAGAAGGAATCAGGTCATGAGCAGCACCGTGGAGCTCACCAAGGAGAACTTCGACCAGACGGTCACCGAGAACGACTTCGTGCTGATCGACTTCTGGGCGTCCTGGTGCGGGCCGTGCCGTCAGTTCGCCCCCGTCTACGACAAGGCGGCGCAGGAGAACCCGGACCTGGTGTTCGGCAAGGTGGACACCGAGGCGCAGCCGGAGCTGGCCGCGGCGTTCGACATCCAGTCGATCCCGACGCTGATGATCGTGCGGGACCGGGTCGCCGTCTTCGCCCAGCCGGGCGCCCTGCCCGAGGCCGCCCTCACGGACGTCATCGGACAGGCGCGCAAGCTGGACATGGACGAGGTCCGCAAGGCCGTCGAGGCCGAGCAGGCCAAGAGCGAGTAACCCCTCGCGGGGGGCCTAGAACGGGTACGGCGCCACGTCGGCCCGTACCGTCGTCCAGCGGACGTCGGTGAAGGCCTCCAGGTTGGAGTCGCCGCCGAAGCGGGCGCCGGTGCCGGAGGCGGCGACCCCGCCGAAGGGGGCGACGGCCTCGTCGTTCACCGTCTGGTCGTTGATGTGCACGATGCCGGTCGGGATGCGTTCGGCGAGGTCGAGGCCGCGCGCGGCGTCCCGGGTGACGATGCCGAGCGAGAGGCCGTAGGAGCTGTGCGCGGCCAGGGCCACGGCCTCGTCCACGGTGGTGAACGGGCGCACGGGGGCCACCGGGCCGAAGACCTCCTCCGCGTAGGCGGGGGTGGCGTCGTCGACGCCCGCGAGGACCGTCGGCCGGTAGAAGAGGTCCTCGTGCGTGCCGCCCGCGGCGAGCTTCGCGCCGGCCGCGGTGCTGGCCTCCACCAGGGCGTGCACCTTGCTGAGCTGGCCGGCGTCGATGAGGGGGCCGAGGTGGACCTGCGCGCGGTGCGGGTCGCCGACGGCGAGGGCGTCGGCCTTCGCCGCGAGCCGCTCGACGTACTCCTCGTAGAGGGAGGCGTGCACCAGGTGGCGGCCGGTGGTCATGCAGATCTGGCCCTGGTGGAAGAACGAGCCCCAGGCCGCCGTGGAGATCACCGCGTCCAGGTCGGCGTCCTCCAGCACGATCATCGCGGAGTTGCCGCCGAGTTCCAGATGCGCCCGCTTGAGGTGGCGTCCGGCGGCCTCGCCGACCGCGCGGCCGGCCGCGGTGGACCCGGTGAAGGAGATGACGGGGACCCGCGGGTCGGCGACCAGCGCGGCGCCCGTCTCGGCGCCGCCCGGCAGCACGTGCAGCAGTCCCTCGGGCAGTCCGGCCTCGGCGAAGACCGCGGCCAGGGCGAGGCCGCCGCAGACGGCGGTGCGCGGGTCCGGCTTGAGGACGACCGCGTTGCCGAGTGCGAGGGCGGGCGCGACGGAGCGGATCGAGAGGATCAGCGGGGCGTTGAACGGGGAGATCACGCCCACCACGCCGACCGGGACGCGCCGGGTGTACGAGAGCCGGGGCGCCTCGCTGGGCAGGACCTGTCCGGCCGGGCGGGAGGCCAGGGCGGCGGCCTCGTAGCACTCCTGGGCGGCGACGTGCAGCTCGAAGTCGGCCTTGCCCGGGATGGAGCCGGACTCGCGGACGATCCACTCGCGCAGTTCCTCGGCGTGCGCGGCGAAGAGATCGCCGGCCTTGCGCAGCACTCCGGCGCGGACGAAGTGCGGAAGCCGCGCCCACTCGGTCTGCGCGGCGCGGGCGGCCTCGGCGGCCGGGCCGACGTCCTCGGCGCCTGCCAGGACGACCCTGCCCAGCTGGTCGCCGGTGGCGGGCTCGGTGACGGTGTACCGGGGCCCCGACAAGGTGCGGGGCTGCCAGGTCTGGGGGTCGAGCAGCGGCATGAAGGCTCTCCGATCGGTGACCCGCGGGACTCGCGGCTCTCACAGGGGGAGGGGAAGTCCCGTGTGGTTGGCCGCCGGTTCGGCGGCGGCATGGCGGGATGCGGTGATCCGGCGCAGCCGGGCGCGCTGCATCCGGTGGTCGAACGCATCCCCATCTGGTTGAGCGTGCAACATCCTAGTCATGTCGTAGGAAAAACGTGTCGCCTGCCACACACGTTGCAGACACAACTCCGAACACAGCCGACCGCGGCGCATCGGCTCGTGACCACAACTGCGCATCCGGGTCACGGACTCGAGGCAGTCCCGCACCCTTGTGCCGCACGGGACTCGGAGGTTGAGCCGCGAGACGTGCGTCGAGCGCATGCGGTGCAGGGCGAAGCCTCGCTCATGCCGTGCATGGATCAACTCGTCGCAGAAGGGCGGCACTTCGGCGAGCACGCCGAGCCAGGAGTACGGGTGGTCATGCGTGTACGTCCGGCCGCAGGCGGCCGGGAAGGCGTCGCGGGCGATGCCGTGCGAGCCGTCGCAGCCGACGCCCCGGTCGCGGCCGAGGCTCTGCTCGCGGCCCTCGATCTCCGTCCGGGCGTGGATCGTGACCGTGTGGCCGCCGATGATGCCGACCGTCGTGCGCATGGCGTGCCTCCCCTGGAACCGTAGTTCAGCTGGAGTCGCGGTGCACCACCGTGGCCTCGATGAGCCCGTGCGACTCGGGGGCGGCCGCGGGGTTGCGGACGGCCCGGTCGACCAGCGCGGCGAGGTCGCGGCCGGAGGGCAGCTCGATCCGGACCGTGCTGAGCCGGGGCCGCAGCAGCCGCCCGAGCATGAGGTCGTCGGCGCCGATGACGGCCACGTCCTCGGGAACGCGCAGGCCCTCGTCCTGGAGGGCGCGCAGCAGCAGCATCGCGTACTCGTCGTTGTAGGCGAACACGGAGTCGAGACCGAGGTCGGGCCAGCGGGCGGCGAGGGCGGCCGCGGAGCTCTGGGTGTAGGCGAGGGGCAGCTCGGTGACCGTGGCGTCGGTGCCCTGCAGGGCCTCGCGGGCGCCGCCGAGACGGGGCGCGGAGAACATCTCCATGCCCCGTTCCTCGGGGACGACCACGCCGATCCGGCGGCGGCCGCGGGCGTACAGATGCCCGGCGGCCCGGCGTCCGACCCCTGCGTGGTCCAGGAGCACCGCATGGGCGCCCTCGACCTGTTCGGGGCTGAACGTCACCACGGCCCGGGCCCCGGAGCGCTTGAGGACGGCCACCCCCTCCGGGCCGAGGCCCGGCACGGGCACCAGCACGGCGACCGGCCGCAGCTCGGCCCAGGCGCGGGCGGCGGCGTCGCCGGGCAGTCCACTGGCGCCGTACTGGACGACGGTGTAGTCGAGGCGGCTGAGCGCGCCCTGGAACTCGTGCACGAACTGGCTGTAGAGCGGCCCCGCCGGGACCGGCAGGGTGGGCATCAGCACCATGCGGCTGTGACCGGCGCGCAGCGTGCGGGCCGCCGCGTGCGGCACGTACCCGAGTTCCTTGGCGGCCTCGTGGACACGACGGCGGGTGGGTTCGCTGATGCGTACGGCGCTGGTGTTGTTCAGGACATAGGAGACGGTCGCGCGCGAGACGCCGGCCAGGCGGGCCACGTCGGCGCTCGTGGGCACGGGGCGCGTCGCCGGCGACTTCGTCGGCGCGGGCGTGTTCGGTATCTGCACCATGACGTGACGCATCTTGGCAGAAGCTGTGCGCGGCATGTCGGGCGGGGGGACGCCGAGTTCGGCGGCTCAGCCCTGAGTCGAAGGCACCGCGCCGGTGACCGCGCTGGTCACACCGCTTGTCACCCCGCCGGTCGCGCCACTGGTCACCCGGTCGATCAGATCGCTCCAGCCGGCCTCCAGCCGCGCCGGCGGCATGCCGCACTTCCGGGTGAGGTGGTGCACCAGGACCGGGTTGAGGTACCCCATCAGCGTGTGGGCGAGCAGTTCGCCGTCCGCGTCGGGCAGCGCCTGGCGCAGCAGCAGGGCCAGATGGCCGTGGTGGACGCGGCGCACCGGCACCGAGTAGCGGCGGTCCGGTCCGGGCTCGGCCGCCAGCTGCAGATCCAGCTCGTCGACGCAGCGCCTCAGCAGGGCGATTCCGAAGGCCCTCAGCCGCTCCACGGGCGGCGCGCCCGGCCCCAGCGGCGGCGGACCGCTCAGGAAGGCGGCCTGGAACTTGCGCTCGGAGTGGTCCAGGAGCGCGGTCAGCAGCCCGGTGCGGTCACCGAAGCGGCGGAACACCGTGCCCTTGCCCACGTTCGCCGCGCTCGCCACCGCCTCCATGGTGACCCCGGCCGCACCGTGCTCGGCGATCAGCCGGGCGGCGGCGTCCAGCAGCCGGGCCCGGTTGCGGGCCGCGTCGGCACGCAGACACGGCTCGTCGCCGGCCGACCCGAGCTGCAACAACTCGGGTTCGCCGGTCCTCTCCTCGGGCTCCGGACAAGGTGGCAGAAGGCTGGACATGAACTCAGCGTAAAGCACCGGGAATGAAACTGGACCGCGGTCCGGTTAGAGTGCTAGAACATTAAACGGACCCTGGTCCGGATTCGTAACGGCAATGTTTCAGCTCTCTGGGAGTACCCATGTCTGTCCGCATCCTCGCGCTCGTCGGCAGCCTTCGCGCCGGTTCGACCAACCGCCAGCTCGCCGAGGCGGCCGTCAAGGTCGCTCCCGAGGGCGCCGAGGTCGACCTCTTCGAAGGCCTTGCCGAGATCCCCTTCTACAACGAGGACCTCGACGTCGAGGGCAGCGTCCCGGCCGCCGCCGCCAAGCTGCGCGAGGCCGCCCAGGCCGCCGACGCCTTCCTGCTCTTCTCCCCCGAGTACAACGGCACCATCCCGGCCGTGCTCAAGAACGCCATCGACTGGCTGTCCCGCCCCTACGGCGCCGGCGCCTTCGGCGGCAAGCCCGTCGCCGTGGTCGGCACCGCGTTCGGCCAGTTCGGCGGCGTCTGGGCGCAGGACGAGGCCCGCAAGGCCGTGGGCATCGCCGGCGGCAAGGTGATCGAGGACCTGAAGCTCTCCATCCCGGGCTCCCTGACCCGCTTCGCGGAGACCCACCCGGTCGACGACACCGAGGTCGCCGCCCAGCTGACCGAGGTCGTGGCCCGGCTGCACGGCCACGCGGGCGAGGTCACGGCCGCCTGAGCACACTGACCGAGAAGGGGCCCGGCACGACTGCCGGGCCCCTTTCGTCGTCCGTCGACGTGCAGACCGCAGCCGGTCGCGTCTGATAGGGCTTGGGGATGCGAACCCTTTATCGACGACTGCTCGCACTGTTGCCGCGCATCGGCGTCGAGGTGACCGACCTCGGGCCGGGCACGGCGGTGGTCTCGCGGCGCGGCGGTCCGTACCGGGTGACCGGCACGGACAAGGACACCTGGGTACTGCGGCGGACGCGGGACGCGGCGCGGTCCGAGGTGGTCGAGGGCGGCGTCGTGCGGCTGGGCGACACGGGCGCCGTGCTCCTGATGGACGCCCCGGACCGGCAGGACGAGCGCAGACTGCAGCTGGCGGCCGCCGCCTACCTCTGCACCCAGCACGTGGCCGCGATGCTGGAGCTCTACGGCGTGAACTGCGTCTTCGACGTCGGCGCCAACACCGGCCAGTACGCCAAGGGGCTGCGCCGACACGGCTACACGGGCCGGATCGTGTCCTTCGAGCCCACGTCGCAGGCGTTCGCCCGGCTGGAGGCGGCCGCCGCGAACGACCCCGCCTGGCGGGTGTACCGGTGCGGACTGGGCCGTGCGGAGACCACGGCCGAGATCCACACCGGCTGGAAGACGATGAACTCCCTGCTCCCGGCCAGCGACTACGGCAAGGGCCGCTACAGCCGGTTCACCAAGCCCGACACCGAGGAGATCCGCGTCCGGCGGCTCGCGGAGGTCATGGACGAGGCGCTGGACGGCCTCACCGATCCACGCCCCTATCTCAAGATGGACACCCAGGGCTACGACCTGGAGGTCTTCGCCGGGGCCGGGGAGCGGACCGCGGAGTTCGTCGGGATGCAGTCCGAGGTCGCGGTGCTGAAGCTGTACGAGGGCAGCCCCGGCATGGGCGAGGCCGTCGCCGTGTACGAGGCCGCCGGATTCGGCATCACCGGCATGTACCCGGTGACCCGCGAGGCGAGCACCGGGCGGGTGATCGAGTTCGACTGCGTCCTGATGCGCGCGGACGCGGCGCCCACCGCATAGCCGGGCGCGCCCGCGGAGCCGTCCCGCCACCGAGCCGTCACGCCACGGAGCCGGCCGCCGCGGCCTCCTCCTGTCGCTTGGCGGCCCGCAGGCTCGTGACGGTCGTGACCGCGAGGACGAGCACGATGAAGCCGAGCGAGAACGGGATGCCGATCTCGGGAACGTGCACCCCGGACTCGTGCAGCGCGTGCAGCAGCAGCTTGACGCCGATGAAGCCCAGGATGATCGACAGCCCGTAGCTGAGGTGGACCAGCTTCTTCAGCAGGCCGCCGATCAGGAAGTACAGCTGCCGAAGGCCCATCAGCGCGAAGGCGTTGGCCGTGAAGACGATGTACGGGTCGTCGGTCAGCCCGTAGATGGCGGGGATGGAGTCGAGCGCGAACAGCACGTCGGTGGAGCCGATCGCGAGCATCACGACCAGCATCGGGGTCATGACCCGCTTGCCGTTCTGCTCGACCCACAGCTTCGTGCCGTGGTAGCGGTCGGCCACGCCGAATCGTTTCTCCACCGACTTGAGCAGCTTGTTCTCCTCGTACTCCTCCTCGTGCCCGCCGCTCTTCGCGTCCTGGATCAGCTTCCAGGCCGTCCAGATCAGGAACGCGCCGAAGAGGTAGAACACCCACGAGAACGTCGAGATGATCGCCGCGCCGGCCGCGATGAACAGCGTGCGCAGCACCAGGGCCATCAGCACGCCCACCATCAGCACCCGCTGCTGGTACTGCGTGGGCACCGCGAACTTGCCCATGATCAGGACGAACACGAAGAGGTTGTCCACGCTCAGCGACTTCTCGGTGATGTACCCGGCGAAGAACTCCCCGGTGGGTCTCCCGCCGCCGAAGACGAACAGACCGAGGCCGAACAGACAGGCCAGGACGACCCAGACGACCGTCCAGGTGCCGGCCTCCCGGACCGAGACGTCGTGCGGTGTGCGGCCGATGAGGAAGTCGACGGCGACCAGCGCGCAGAGCGCTGCGACGGTCAGCAGCCAGACGGAGAGCGAGACGTTCACTGGTGGGACTCCTGATACCTGCGTGGGGGTGAAAATCGTTGTCGAAATGGCCGGATCCTTTCCACCCCGCGCAGGTGAACAAAAGGTCATGTCCTGGCAAGCTGCGGAGGCGGAAGGCGGCGGCAGCGGCTGTCACCCGCCGAACGGCGGGCAGGTTCCGCCGGACGGCGGTGCTCCGGCGAGTGGCGGACGGACCGAACATGGGCCGCACGAGCAGCACGAGCACCACGAGCAGCACGAGCAGCACCAAGTCGCACGAGCCGCCGCGCATCCGCGTTCCGCGTGAGGAGAAGCCCATGACGTCCGTACCGCCGCCGCCCTTCGACCCCGAACTCGCCGCCGCCCTGGAACTCATCAAGGAGATGATCCAGCCGGGGATGACCCCCGAGGACATCGAGTTCGTCCGCCAGGGGCCGGGCATCGCGCTGCTCGCCGACCTGGATCTGACCCTGGGCGGGGCCTTCGAGGTCGAGGACCGGACGGTGCCGGGACCCGAGGGCTCCCCCGAGATCTCGCTGCTGATCTGCCGGCCCACCTCGCCGGCCCCCGACCGGCCGCGGCCCGTCGTCTACCACGTGCACGGCGGCGGCATGGTCATCGGCAACAACCGGGTCGGCGTGGACGTACCGCTGGAGTGGGCGCGGGAACTGGACATGGTCGTGGTGTCCGTGGAGTACCGGCTGGCGCCCGAGAACCCGCACCCGGCGCCGGTCGAGGACGTGTACGCCGGTCTGCTGTGGACGGTGGAGCACGCGAAGGAGCTGGGCGCCGACCCGGAGCGGATCGTGATCGCCGGGGCCAGTGCGGGCGGCGGCCTCGGCGCCGCGCTCGGCCTGCTGCTGCGCGACCGTCAGGGGCCGCGGCCGCTCGGACAGCTGCTGATGTGCCCGATGCTGGACGACCGCAACGACACCCCCTCCAGCCACCAGATGGCGGGCCTCGGCGTCTGGGACCGCACGGCCAACGCGACCGGGTGGGGCGCCCTGCTCGGCGAGCGGCGCGGCGGCCCGGACGTCTCCCCGTACGCGGCGCCCGCCCGGGCCGAGGACCTGACCGGGCTGCCCCCGGCCTTCCTCGACGTGGGCTCCGCCGAGACCTTCCGGGACGAGGTCGTCGCGTTCGCCTCCCGGATCTGGCAGGCCGGCGGGGTCGCCGAGCTGCACGTCTGGCCGGGCGGCTTCCACGGCTTCGACGGCTTCGCCCCACAGGCCGCACTGTCGAAGTCGGCCCGCGCGGCCCACCTCGACTGGCTGCGCAGGCTGCTCGCCGACTAGGACCTGTCCGGCCGATCATGCCGCAGACGCGGGGTGTGGCACGCACATCTGCCGCGTTGTCGTCAGTCGCCGACGCTCCGCGTCGACTCCCTCCTCCGCCTTGCAGCTGCACGCACCACACCCCACTCACCCGTGTTTCAAGGCCCCGCCGGATTCCTGCGACTTGATCGGCCGGACAGGTCCTAAGCGCTCCGCTGGAAGTGCCGCGATGCGCCGTCGTTTTGCTGCGGCGCCATCGTGGCCGGTCGCGCCCGCGCGGCGGAGCCGCAGATGTCAGCGCCCCGCGCCCCTTCAGGGCGCTGCCGAACCGCAGCCGACTTCGCCCGACCCGCTGAGGCCGACCGCCCGGGCGGGGGCTCAGCGCCGTTTGAACTCCACGGGGCCCGCGTTCATCTCGATGGTCCCGTCGGGGTGCAGCACCGGCCGGCGTTCCGTCATACGGGAGCTGTAGGCCTCGATGTGGTGGATCGCCGCTCCGTCGGCGGAGGTGAAGTCGACGAGCGCGATCGCCACCCAGTACCGGGTCTTGGTGTTCTCGAAGAGCGGGACGGTGACGTTGGAGCCCCGGCCGTCGTCGACGACGACCTTCGCGCCGAAACTGCGGAACGAGCCGAAGCCGTTGCTGACCGCCGAGTACGCGCACAGCAGGACGTAGCCCTGCTCGTCGGGGCGCGCGATCCGCACGGCCTCACGGCCGGGGACCCTGGAGTCGCCGTCGAGGACGATGTACGGGTGGCTCCTGAGCGAGCCGAGACGCTTGTAGTAGACGACGTCGGCCTTCTCCTTCTTGCCCTTCTTCGCCGTGGCCCCGGCGGTGTGCTGCCCGCCGGGGCGCAGCGGCTCGCCCTGCGGAACGTGCCCGGACTTCACGAGGGCGCCGGGCGTCAGCGGGCCGCGCAGCGCCTTGCTCGCGGGCACGAAGAGGGCGTACAGATCGAGGTCGGCGCCGGCCCTGCGGCGCCGGTCGCTGCCGCCGTCCCACTCCAGGGCGACGGTGACGACGAGCTCGCGGTCGGCCTTGTCCAGGCTCAGGGAGACCTGGCTGCCCTTGTCGAGGCTGATCCTCCCGAGCGGCGGCTTGACCAGGCTCGGCCGGGGCGGGGCGGCGACGGCAGCGGCGACCGGGGGTGCGGCGGGCGCCGGTGTCTCCTCGGCCGCGGTCTCCGGGGCGTCGTCCTCCTCCGCGACGTCTATGCCGAAGTCGGTGGCGAGGCCGGAGAGGCCGTCGGCGTAGCCCTGGCCGATGGCGCGCAGCTTCCACGCGCCGCCGCGCCGGTACAGCTCGGTCAGCAGCACCGCGCGTTCGCCGTCGGAGAGGGTCGGCGGCCGGAAGACGACCGCCTCGCCGCCGTCCTGCACGGCACGCACCTCGACGTTCTTCACGTCGCTGAACGTGCGCGTCCGGTCGTCGGGGTCGCAGCTGGCCACCAGCACGACCCGGTCGACGTCCGCGGGCAGCGCCGCCGGGTCCACCTCGACGCGCTCGGGGCCGTCGGCGTCGGCGGTCCGGTGCCGTACGGCGTCGGACTCCGCGGAGGGCTGGTTGTAGAAGACCAGGTCGTCGTCGGATCTCACCCTGCCGTCCGCCGCGACGAGCAGGGCGCTCAGGTCGACCTGGTCGCCCTGCGCGAACAGCTCCATCCGTACCGGTCCGGCCCCCAGCGCCGTGTTCCCGCCCTTGCCCAGCTCCGGCATGTCGCCCACCCCCACGCGATCCCGTCGGTTTTGCCGCCACTTTGCCATAAGTGGCCGGGAACCGACCGTCCGTGCCGGCACCTCACAGGAAGCCTCACAGGAAGCGGAGGCCGGACCCCTCCTCGGGGGCGCCCGCATGCCGCATCATGGCCGTATGAAAGAGCTGGCCGGGCGCCTGACCGCGCTCGACCCGGACGCCGGCGCCGCCGTGCGGGTCATCGCCTACTTCGACCGGCTGGCCGAGTCACGGGCCGGGGTGGAGGCGCTGGTGCGCGGGGCCGCGGTGCTCTCCGGGGTGCCGGCGCGGCTCGTCGACGCCGACCGGCGGGTGCGGATCCGGGTGGAGGCCGACGGCACGCGCCGCGACACGGACCTGCCGCCGGACCCGGCCTGGCCGTCCGCCGGGCTGACGCCCGAGGGCGCTCCCGCGCTGTGGCTGGAACGCGCCGGCGCCGAGCCCAGCGTGGTGGACGCCGTGATCCTGGAACGGGCGGCCGGCGTGGCCCGGCTCGTCCTCGATCGCACGCGCGGACGCGCGCCGCTGGACGATCCCGCCCTGGTCGAGACCCTCCTCGACGCCACGGCAGCCGAACCGGCCCGGCTGCACGCGGCCCGCCGCCTCGGCCTCGACCCCGCCGCCCCGGCCCGCGCTCTGGCCACCCCCGGCGGCCGACCCCGGGTGCTGTCGGCGGACGCCCAGGCGGCAGCCGCCACGGACGCGGTTCCCGTCGGCCGGGCCGGGTTCGGGCCGGCCGTGCCCGTGCTGGAGCTGCCCCGCTCCTGGGCGGCGGCCCGCACCGCGCTCAGGTTCACCGCGGACGGCACCGCGCAGGACCCCGGTCCCCGGGTCGTGTACGCCGACGAACTCGGCGGCATCGCCCTGCTGGCGGACCTCGTGCTGCCCGGGGCCGAGCCTTTGCCGGACGTCCACGCGGTCGAGGCGGCCGCCGCGGACGCCCCCTGGCTGCTCGCGACGCTGTACGCCGTCACCGCCACGGCGAGTCTGCGGGCGGCGGCCGCCGAGGCGAACGTCCACCACTCCACGCTCCAGGACCGGCTGACGCACGCCGAGCATCTGCTGGGGTGGCCGGTGCGCACCCCGCAGGGCCGGCTGCGGCTGCATCTCGCGCTGACGATGCGGCGGTTGGCGCGGCCGTAGCGATCCTGCTCGGGGCGGACGGTCAAAAGGGGCGCGTTCAACCGTTCGGTTGAACGGGGGTTCCATCGGACGCGGGCCGTCCGATCCGTCCGGACGACGCGCGGCACAGGCGGGGCACAGCAGAATCGGCTTCGACCGAGGCGCCCGGTCCCCACCACCCCCCTCAGCAGCAGAGAGGTCTCCCCAGCATGCCCAGCTTCCCCAGCAGAAGGCGCCTCCTCGTGACCGGTGCGGGCGCCGCCCTCGGCGTCGGCGCCCTCGGTGCGTCGCCCGCCGTCGCCACTCCCGCCGCTTCCGCTTCCTCCTCCGCCGGACGGAGCTCCGGCGCCGAGGAGACCAGGTCGCTCGACGAGCTGTACCGGGCCGCGCTCGCGGAGGGCGGCAAGCTCGTCATCTACGCCGGCGGGGACACCCCGACCCAGCAGGACGGCACCAAGGCCGCCTTCCTCAAGGCCTTCCCGGGCATCGACCTGAAGCTGATCGTGGACTACAGCAAGTACCACGACGTCCGCGTCGACAACCAGTTCGCCACCCGCACCCTCGTCCCGGACGTCGTCCAGCTCCAGACCCTCCAGGACTTCGTCCGCTGGAAGTCGCAGGGCCGGCTGCTGGCGTACAAGCCCGCCGGGTTCTCCAAGGTCCACGAGGGCTTCAAGGATCCGCAGGGCGCGTGGGTCGCCATCGCGGCGATCGGCTTCAGCTTCATGTACGGGACGGACGCGGTCGGCGCGGACGCGCCGCGCACCCCGCTGGACCTGCTCGACCCGAAGTGGAAGGGGAAGATCGCGTCGTCGTTCCCGCACGACGACGACGCTGTCCTCTTCCTGTACTCCCTCTACGTCAAGCACTACGGCTGGGACTTCGTGGCCGGGCTGGCCGCGCAGAACGTCCGGTTCGCCCGCGGCAGCAACTCGCCCGGGGACGCCGTGCGCGCCGGGCAGTACCCGATCGGCGTCGGCGGCTCGGGCTCGGCCCTGTCCACCGGCCCGGTGAAGTGGGTCCTGCCGGACAGCGCCCCGTTCATGGCGTGGGGCCAGCGGGCGGCGATCCTCAAGGCGGCGAAGAACTCCACGGCCGCCAAGCTCTACCTCAACTGGCAGCTGTCGACGGCCGTGCAGGGATCGTCGTTCAGCGGCTGGTCGGTGCGCACCGACATCACTCCCCCGGCCGGTCTGAAGCCGGTCTGGGAGTACCCGAACGCCAACGTCGACGGCTTCCCCCGCTTCATGTCCGACCGGGCCGAGGTGGAGCGGCTGAAGCAGACGTTCGCGCTGTACTTCGGCGAGGTGAAGGGCGACCCGACGCCGGGCTTCCTCGGGCTGCACCCGGGCGCCTGACCGAGGGCGGCCGTCCTCACACGGTCCCTACAGGTGGCGGATAGACTCGGACCCCCGTTCGAACGGATCATCGTCCAAGGGGATCTGCCGTGTCCGACCGTGCTCCCGTCCGTAGTTCTGACGCTGTGAGAGCCGTCCGCGGGAGCCGGCCGACGCCCGCCCACTTCGCCCATCTGACGTTCTTCGTCGTCGTGGGCGCCGGGCTGGTCCGGCTGGTGCAGCTGAGGATCGGGCTGTGCTGGGACATCGTGACCGTCAGCGGGCTGCTCGCGCTGGTGTACGCGGGCGGGCTCGCGGCCGGGGAGCGGCTCGGGCGGATCGGCCGGCATCTGTGGGTGGCGGCCCTGGTGGCGCTGTGGACGACCCTGGTCTGTCTCGCCCCGCAGTCGCTCACGGCCGCCTACGTGTGGTGCGCGGTGCCTCTGGCCTGTGTCGCGCTGCGGGCGCTCGGCCGGCGGGCGGCCGGGGTGGCGCTGGCCGTGCTGACCGTCGTCCTCGCCGCTCAACTCGTGCGCAGCACCGGCTCGTTCGACCCGGAGGTCGTCCTGATCCCGGTGGCGGCCGTGTGGGGCACCGTCGCCCTCTACCGCACCCAGCAGCGCGACGCGGCCGAACGGCTGCGGCTGGTCGAGGAGTTGCGCGGCACCCGGGACGTGCTGGCCCGGCAGCAGCGGCAGGCCGGGGTGCTGGCCGAGCGGGCCCGCATCGCCCGGGACCTGCACGACACGCTGGCCCAGGAGCTCTCGGGCGGGGTGATGCTGCTCCAGGCCGCCGACCGCGACTGGGACACGCGTCCGGACGTGGCCCGCACCCGGCTGCGGGCGGTCGCCGACGGGTTGCACGCCAATCTCGCCGAGACCCGCAGGATCATCAGCGATCTGACGCCGGCGGCCGTGGACGAGGCCGGTCTGGAGGGCGCGCTGCGGCTGCTGTGCGCGCGGGCCGAGGCGGAGGGCGCGGCGGCCCGGGTGCGGTTCCGTTCGGCGGGCGAGCGTCGGCCGGCCCTGGACGGGCAGTCGGCGGCGACCCTGTTCCGGGTCGCGCAGAGCACGCTGGCCAATGTGCGCGAGCACGCGCGTGCGGTGAACGTCCTGGTCACGCTGCACGGGCACGCGGACCGGGTGGAGCTGGAGGTGCGCGACGACGGCGCGGGGTTCGAGACCGGCCGGATCGGCGTGCCGTCCCAGAGCTCCCGTGGGCTCGGGCTGCCCGCCGTCCGGGCGCGGCTGCGCGAGTGCGGCGGCGACCTCGACGTCGGCAGCGCGCCGGGCCGCGGCACCCGGCTGCGGGCGACCGTGCCGACCGTGCCCATGACCCGCCCGGCCCCGGTGACCGTCCGATGACCGGCGGGCCGTTGCGGCTGCTGCTGGCGGACGACCATGTCGTCGTACGGGCCGGGTTGCGTGCGCTGCTGGAGGGCGAGCCGGACGTCGAGGTGGTGGCCGAGGCGGGGAGCGGTGAGGAGGCCGTGCGGCTCGCGGCACGGCTGGCGCCCGATGTGATGCTGATGGATCTGCGGTTCGGCGGCGGCGGTGGCATCGACGGCATCGAGGCGGTGCGCCGGCTGGCGGGCGAGGCCCCCGGGGTGCCCGTGGTGATGCTGACGAGTTACTCGGGCCGGGCCGATGTCGTGCGGGCGCTGGAGGCGGGGGCCCGGGGGTATGTGCTGAAGGCGGGTCCGCCTCAGGAGCTGTTCCGGGCCGTGCGCGGGGCCGCGGCCGGGGCGTTGGGGCTCGCGCCGGAGGTGATGGACGAGCTGGTCGGCCAAGTGGTCGCGCCCGAGCGGGAGTTGAGCGGTCGGGAGGTGGAGGTGGTGCGGCTGCTGGCCGACGGCTTGAGCAACCGGTCGATCGCCGAGGCGCTGTTCCTGAGCGAGGCCACCGTCAAGACGCACCTGGTGCGGGTCTACCGCAAGCTGGGCGCGGAGAACCGGGCCGCGGCGGTGTCGGAGGCGGTGCGCAGGGGGCTGCTGGACCTGGCGTGAGACATGCGAAACGTGAGACATGCGAAAAGGGGCGCCCGACACTGGCCGGGCGCCCCTTTCGTTCTCCGTCGGATCAGACCTTGGCCTGCTCGGGTGCGGCGACCGGTTCGGCCGTGTCCTCGTCCGCCGCGGTCTTGCGCAGGGCGGGGATGACGGCCGCGACGGCCCCGGAGACCAGGGCGAGTCCGCCGCCGACGAGCAGCGCGGTGCGGAAGCCGTCCTCGGAGGCGAAGGTGTGGCCGCCCATGGTGGTGGTCATCTGGGAGAGGATCACACCGATGACGGCGGCGCCGATCGAGGTGCCGAGCGAGCGCATCAGGGTGTTGAAGGCGTTGGCGGCGGCGGTCTCCGTCAGCGGCACCGAGCTCATGATCAGCGCGGGCATGGCGCCGTAGGCCAGGCCCACACCGCTGCTGGTGATGATCGTGACCAGCATGACGCCCCAGGCGGAGCCGATCAGGGCCAGCGAGACGAAGTAGCCGGCGGCCAGCACCAGGGCGCCGCAGACCAGCGTGAACTTCGGACCGCGGGCGTTGGTGAGCTTTCCGCCGAGCGGGGAGACGATCATCATCATGACGCCGCCGGGCGCCATCCACAGACCGGCCGCGAGCATCGACTGGCCGAGGCCGTAGCCGGTGGCCTCCGGGAACTGCAGCAGCTGCGGCATCACCAGCAGGCTCGCGTACATGCCGAAGCCGATGAAGACCGAGGCGATGTTGGTGAAGAGCACCCGGGGGCGGGCCGTGGTGCGCAGGTCGATCAGCGGGTCGGTGGTGCGCAGCTCCCACACTCCCCAGCCGACCAGCGCCAGGGCGGCGGCGGCGAACAGGCCGAGCGTGGTGGCCGAGCCCCAGCCCCAGTCGGCGCCCTTGGAGATCGCGAGCAGCAGGGACACCAGGCCGACGCCGAGGCCGATCGCGCCGGGCAGGTCGAAGCGCTGGCCCTTGGCGCCGGCGGGGACGTCCGGGACGAGCAGGAAGATCAGGACGGCGACGACGGCGGCCAGGGCGGCGGCGCCCCAGAACAGCACCCGCCAGTTCGCGTACTGGGCGACCGCGGCCGCCACCGGCAGACCGATGGCGCCGCCGATGCCCATGGAGGCGCTGACCAGCGCGATGGCGCCGCTGAGCTTCTCGGCCGGTACGACGTCCCGCAGCAGCGCGATGCCGAGGGGCACCATGCCCATGCCCATGCCCTGCAGACCGCGGCCCACGATCATCGTCACGACGTCGGAGGCGAAGGCGCACACCACCGAGCCCACGACCAGCGGCACGGAGCAGGCGAGCAGCATCCTGCGCTTGCCCACCAGGTCGCCGAGGCGGCCGACGACCGGCACGCACACGGACGCCACGAGCAGGGTCACCGTGATCACCCAGGCCGCGTTCGCGGACGAGGTGTCCAGGATCTGTGGCAGCTCGGCGATCAGGGGCGTGACCAGGGTCTGCATGACCGCCGCTGTGGTGCCGGCGAAGGCCAGCGTGGCGATCACGGCTCCTGGGCGGGCCGTGGGCTGGGGGGCGGGGGCGCCCATGGGGACTCCTCGAACGTGGGGTGCGCGGTGAAGGATCTCTGCTGCGATGGATGTGCATCGTACATGTCGTATGTATCGAGCACATGACATGGGGCATGCATACCGGTGTGCCAGGATGGTGTGAGCGCAGCGAAGCAGGAGGTCGGGCACATGGAGACGCCGGCGCACGAGGTCGAGTACGAGCAGATGCTGCTGAGCCGCCACTCGTTTCTGAACCAGCGGGGCGGCCGTCGCAAGAACAGCGTCATGGAGCGCAGCGCGTACATCATGCTGAGCCGGATCCGGATCCAGGGACCCATGTCGATCGGGGAACTCAGCGACGCCTTCGGTCTGGACGCCTCCACGCTGAACCGGCAGACCGCGGCGGCGATGCGGGCGGGGCTCCTGGAGCGGATCCCCGACCCGGAGGGCGGGATGGCGCGCAAGTTCCGGCTCACCGAGGAGGGCGACCGGCTGCTCGACACGGAGCGCGAGGGGATCGTGGAGATCCTGGGCGAGGTGATGGCCGACTGGTCCGACGAGGACATCGCCGCCTTCGCGGCCTATCTGCGGCGCTTCAACTACGGCATCGAGGCGATCGGCGCGCGCCCCTGGCCGCGCCCGTAGCGCACCCCCGCCCGCATCCGGTGGGTCACGAGGTGGTCGGGACCGCGCTCGGGCCCGTGCCGCCGAGTTGCTGGATGGTTCCCCCGAGCTTGGGGCGGAGCTCGGTCAGTTTCTTCGGCTGCGCGCTGATGACCCAGCGGGATCCCACCAGGTACTGGCCGCCGTAGATGCTGGCGGCCTCCAGCCAGGTCTCCTTGAGCTGCTCCTCGGGGAACGTGGTGATGAAGTAGTCGGCCTCCTCGGTGTGGCAGACGCCCTGGCGCAGCTCGTCCGCCTCGATGCGGATCTTCGCCGTGCAGCCGGTCAGCCCCGCGATCACCTCGACCTTCGCCGGCGCCACGACGCCGGCCTCGGGGGCGGCGGTCACCGTGGTCGCCGCCGGCGTGGCCTTCCCGGCGGCGTCGTCCCCGCCGCCGCTGCACGCGGTGACGAGGGAGAGCAGGGCCAGACTGCCGGCCAGGGCGAACGTGCGCACACGGCGGGACGGGGGCTGCTGAAGCACGTACGACTCCGAATTCGGCGCTCTGCCCGTCCGCGCCTGTGGACGGGCGTTCGCCAGGCAATACGCGCGAACGGCGGCGACCGTTCAAGCGCCTGCCGGGGTTCGGGCGGCGTGTCGGCGGACGTCGGCGAGGAGGCCGTCGACGTCCTGCTCCGTCGTCGCGAAGGAGGTGACGAAGCGGACCACGCCCGGCTCCCAGCGGTCGTGGTAGAAGGCGTAGCCGTCCGCCAGGAGCGCCTCGGTGATCCGGTGGGGCAGGCGGCAGAAGACGATGTTGGCGTCGGCGGCGCCCAGCAGGCCGACCTCGGGTATCGCCTTGAGGCCCTCCTGGAGCCGGGCGGCCATCGCGCCCGCATGGGTCGCGTTGCGCAGCCACAGGCCGTCGGTGAGGTAGGCGTCGAGCTGGGCGGCGTGGAAGCGCATCTTCGACGCGAGCTGGCCGGCGCGCTTGGCGCGGAAGGAGAGTTCGGCGGTGCGGGAGCGGTCGAAGACGACGATCGCGTCGGCGGTCATCGTGCCGTTCTTGGTGGCCCCGAAGGACAGCAGGTCGACGCCGGCCCGCCAGGTCAGCTCGGCGGGGGTGCAGCCGAGGGCGGCGACGGCTCCGGCGAACCGGGCGCCGTCCATGTGCAGACCCAGCCCCGCCTCCCGGGCGATGGAACCGAGGGTGCGGACCTCGTCGAGGGTGTAGACCGCCCCGGTCTCCGTGGCCTGGGTGACGCTCACGACCGAGGGTTGGACGCTGTGCACGTCCCCGGCCTTGCGCCGGGCGGCCGCGCGCAGTTCGTCGGGGTCGATCCTGGCGTCGCCGCCGCCGAGCGGGACGAGCTTGGCGCCCGCCGTGTAGAACTCGGGCGCGCCGCACTCGTCGTTGTTGATGTGGCTGTCGCGGTGGCACAGCACGCTCCCCCAGGGCGGGGTCAGCGCGGCCAGGCTCAGCGCGTTCGCGGCGGAGCCGGTGGACACCGGCAGGACGTCGACGTCGCGCTCGAAGACCTCGGCGAGGCGGCGGCGGACCGAGGCCGTGCTGTCGTCGGCCCCGTAGGGCAGCGCCTGTCCGGCGGCCGCCCGGGCCACGGCCTCGACGATCTCCGGGGAGGCGCCGGCGGCGTTGTCGCTGCTGAAGACGCGTGCGGTGGGGGTGACGGTGGTGCTCATGGAGTCCTCACTGATGGTCGTGGCGCGGGTCGGCCGCGTGGATGAGCTGGCGCAGCGCGCCGTAGTAGACCTCGTGATCGGTCAGGGTGGGCACGATCGACGCCAGATGGCCGGTCAGCACCGGGAACGTCTCGGGGTCGAGCGCGGCCAGGGCGGTGCGGGCCGCCGCGCCGGTGGACTTCGGGTCGCGGTGGTCGACGAAGCTCGCGCTGCCGAGGGTGAGCAGGTACATCCGCCGGTACGCGGCGAACGCCTCCTCGGGGGTCATCCCGGCGGCGAGGCTGTCGGCGAGCTGGGGCTCGACCAGGCGGGCCAGCAGGTTCGGGCTCAGCCAGGGGCGGGAGCCGCGCAGGGCGAGCAGCCCGGGACGATCCGCCAGCAGTCGGTACAGCGCGGTGAACCGGGTCTGTGTGGCGCTCGCCCAGTCGGTGCCCGGCGCGATCTCGGGCAGCCGGGCGGCGAGGTGGTCGGTGCACAGGTCCAGCAGTCCGGCCAGGTCGGTGCAGCGGCGCTGGAGGGAGGCGAGCGAGATCTCCAGTCGCGCGGCCAGCGCCCGGAACGTCAGCGCCTCGGGGCCGCCCTCGTCGACCAGGAGCAGGGCGGTCTCGGCGATGCGGTCCGGTGTCGCACGGTCCAGCGAAGGGGAGTGACGAGGCATGTGGGTCATCGTACGGTACGCCGTATCGGGAGCCGCGGCCGGGGAGCTGTCTAAGCTGGCAGAGAGATCATCACCTGCGCGGGAGTTCCCATGATCGGTACCCGTCGGAAGCGGACCGCCGTCGCCCTCGACACCCTCGACGCCATCGAGCCCCCGGGCAACGCCGAGACGGTCCTCGGCGTGCTGACGGTGACGCTCCTGGTGGAGCTGCTCGGCATCCTGTCCGGCTCCGAGGTGTGGCTTCTCGGGCTGCTGATCTTCCTGCCGAGCGCGGCGTCGGCGCTGTGCACCGTCCAGCAGACGAGGTTCATCGCCGCGTGGACCGCCCTCTTCGTCACCGTCACCGTGCTGGTGCGGGCCCCCGCGGGGGGCCGATGGCTCGACCGGGCGCTGCTGGTGCTGCTCACCCTCGCCCTGGGAGCCGTCTCCGTCTACGCCTGCCACCGGCGCATCGGACGCGAGCGCGAGATGCTCCGGCTGCGCTCCACCGCCGCCGCCATGCAGCGGCACATCCTGCACCCGCTGCCGCTGCTCACCGACGACGTGCTGGTCAACGGCGTCTACGAGCCCGTGCAGGAGGACCGGCTGGTCGGCGGCGACATCTACGACGTCGTCGACTCGCCCTGGGGCGCGCGGGTGCTGATCGGAGACGTGCAGGGCAAGGGGCTGGCCGCGGTGGGCGCCGCGTTCGCCGTCATCGGCGCGTTCCGGGAGGCCGCCCACCGGGAGCCCACGCTCACCGCGCTGGTCGACGCCCTGGACGCCTCGGTCGTCCGCCACAACTCCTACGCCGAGCAGACCGGCGACGACGAACGGTTCGTCACCGCCCTGATCATCGGCGTCGACGCGGGCCCGGAGGCGCAGGTGGTCAACTGCGGCCATATTCCGCCCCGGTTGATACACGAAGGCGCCGTCACCACTCCCGCGCTGGACTCCGGCGTCCCGCTCGGGCTCGCCGAACTGGCCGCCGAGCCCACGACCGTGGACTGGTTCGACTTCCCGGCCGGCTCGACGCTGGTGCTGACCACCGACGGCCTGACCGAGACCCGTGCCGCCGACGGCACGTTCTACCCGGTCGACGAACGTCTGATGAAACAGCTCGACGTCTCCCCCACCGAGCTGCCCCGGGCACTGCACGAGGACGCCCGCGCGTTCGCCGGGGACGGCCGCCGGCACGACGACGTCGCCGTCCTGACCGTCCGCCGGTCGCCACGCCTCTGACCACGGCCACCGCGACCGCGACCGCGACCGGCCCATGAGAAACGCACAGCCTGCGTACAGCGCCCTGATGGCGAACCAAGAGAAGGTCGATCCATGTCTGGCGCCTCCGCTCCCCGTGAAGGCACGGTTCGCGTGCTGATAGTCGACGACGAGCCCGAGCTCACCGAGCTGCTGTCCGCCGCCGTGACCGAGGCGGGCTGGCGGTCCTTCACCGCCGAGAACGGCCGCAACGCGCTGCGCCTCGCACGGGACTGCGCCCCGCACGTCGTCGTCCTCGACGGGATGCTGCCCGACGTCGACGGGGTCCAGGTGCTGCGCCGGCTGCGCAGCGAGAACGCCCGGCTGCCCGTGCTGATGCTCACCGCGCGCGACGCGCTGGAGCACCGGATCGACGGGCTGTCGGCCGGCGCGGACGACTACGTGACCAAGCCGTTCTCCCTGGAGGAGGTCATCCTGCGGCTGCGCGGTCTGCTGCGCAGGGCCCGCCCCGCCGAGACCTCCGAGCAGGGCTCCGTGCTGACGCTGGGCGACCTCGTGCTGTCCGAGAGCACCCGCGAGGTGCAGCGCGCCGGCGCCCCCGTCACGCTGACCACCAAGGAGTTCGACCTCCTCCGGTTCCTGATGAGCCATCCGCACCAGGTGCTCAGCAAGGCCCAGATCCTCGACCACGTCTGGAACGCCTCGTTCGACGGCGAGGGGAATCTGGTCGAGGTCTACATCTACGGTCTGCGTGCGAAGATCGACAAGGGGCGGGCGCCGATGCTCCGCACCGTGCGCGGTGTGGGGTACGCGATCAGGGCCGCGGACGAGTGGACGTGACGCAGCTGCGCCTCGGTCGGCGTTCGCTGCGGGTCCGGCTCGTGCTGTTCGTCTCGGCGACCCTGGTCGTCGTGTGCGCGGCCATGGCGCTGACCACGGTGCTCGTCCAGCGCGTCCATCTCCTGGGGGATCTGGACCAGCGCGTCACCGACGCCGCCGAGCGCAGCCAGGGCGGGTTGCAGCGCCGGACGGGCGGCGCGACGGATCTGGGGTTCCTCAACGAGCGGGGGCAGCCGGCCGGCACGCTGGCCGCCCGGCTCGCCGACGGCAGGGTGATCGCCGCCGAGGTGGTGACCGCGGACGGCCATCAGCAGGTGCTCACCGCCGCCCAGCTCGCCGCCCTGAAGGGGATCACCGCGGACGGGTCGCTGCACACCCGCACCGTTCCCGGCTTCGGGACGTACCGGGTGACCGCGCTCGGCGGCGACGGGGTCCCCGTCCTCGCCGGGCTGCCGATGGCCGACGTCCAGCAGGCGATCGACCGGCTGATCGTCGTCGAGACGGTGATCGCCGCCGTCGGACTGGCCGCCGCGGCCTGTACCTCCGCGCTGGTCATCCGGCGGCAGCTGCGTCCGCTCGGGCGGGTCGCGGCGACCGCCGCCGAGGTCGCCCGGGTGCCGCTGGACCGCGGCGAGGTCGCCACGCTCGCCCGGGTCGCCCCGCGGGACACCGATCCCGGCACCGAGGCGGGCCAGGTCGGCGTCGTGCTCAACCGGCTCATCGACCATGTCGAGTCCTCGCTCGCCGAACGCCGGCGCACCGAGGAACGCATGCGCCGCTTCCTCGCCGACGCCAGCCATGAACTGCGCACCCCGCTCGCCTCGATCGCCGGCTACGCGGAATACATGAAGGGCGACAACGACCACCGGACGATCGAGCCGGAGCTCGCCTGGCGCCGCGTCTCGGCGCAGTCGGCCCGGATGACCGGCCTGGTCGAGGACCTGCTGCTGCTCGCCCGGCTCGACGAGGGACGGCCGTTGCAGCGGACGGAGGTGAACCTGGCGACGCTGGTCGCGGAGGCCGTCTGGGACGCGCAGGCCGCGGGCAGCGAGCACGAATGGCAGCTCTCGCTGCGGCTCGACGGGCCCGTGTCCGTGGTCGCCGATCCCTCCCGGCTGCATCAGGTGGTGGCCAACCTGCTGGCCAACGCCCGGGTGCACACACCCGCCGGCACGAAGATCACCGTCGTCGTGGAGAGCCTGGCGCCTTCGCCGGCCGACGGTACGGGGTCCGACGGTACGGAGTCCGGCGGTACGGAGTCCGGCGGTACGGAGTCCGGCGGTACGGAGTCCGGCGGTACGGAGTCCGAAGGCCGACAGTGCGTGATCCGGGTACGGGACGACGGGCCGGGCATCCCGGCCGACCTGCTCCCCTCCATCTTCGAGCGCTTCACCCGAGCCGACGGCTCCCGCTCCCGTACCTCCGGCGGGGAGGGCGGCACGGGCCTGGGGCTGGCCATCGCGGCGGCGCTCACCGAGGCGCACGGCGGCCGCATCGAGGTGCGGAGCGAGCTGGGCAGCGGCACCGAGTTCTCGGTCACGCTCCCCGTGACCGCCCCCATGACCGCCTGATCCGAACTCTAAGGGCTCTCACAGAACCGCAGTTCAGGCCGCGTGCGCGCAGGCCCTGCGGGCTGTTTCCGACCGTCGTCGCGCCGGCGCTTCAGGCCTGCCTCAGTTCGCTCCCCCACAGTGATCACCGGGCGGCCGTCCAGCGTGGACGTGCCCATGACGAAGGGAATCAGCGACGATGACCGAGCTCGACACCGGTGAACCGACGGCCCACGAGCCGCAGTCCGAAGCCGGCGGCCGTGCTCACGCGAGCCGCCGCAACTTCATGCGCAAGGTCTTCTTCGCCAGTGGCGCCACGGCCGTCGCGACCATGGGCGGCGCCGGAGCGTGGGCGGCGATGGCCGACGACACCACCGGCACGGCCGACGCCTCGGCTTCCCCCGCCCCCAGCGGCGCGCCCAGCGGTGGCCCGGGCGGCGGCGCCGGAGGCCCCGGCAACATGTCGATCACCGAGGACTTCTTCGGCCTCACCACCGACGGCAAGCGGATCGACGACCTGTTCACGATCCACTCCACCGGGGTGAAGACCGCGCCGGTGATCGCCGCGGCGAACGCGTTCCTGGCCGGGCTGACCGACACCCAGAAGTCCTCGACTCAGTTCACGGTCCACTCCACCGAGTGGCGGCTGTGGAGCAACGTCGACTCCTACGACCGCCAGGGCGTCTCCCTCGCCGATCTGAGCGACGATCAGAAAGCCCTGGGAACCGCCCTGTTGAAGTCGGCCCTGAGCGCCGACGGGCTGGAGACCACGGAGAAGATCCGGAAGATCAACCAGGCGGCGGGCGAGGCGATCGGCAACACCACCGCCTTCAACGAGGACGCCTACTACTGGACCGTGATGGGCACCCCGTCGGCGACCGAGCCCTGGGGCTTCCAGTTCGACGGCCACCACCTGGTGATCAACTACTTCGTGCTGGGCGGCCAGGTCGTGATGAGCCCCTGCTTCTGGGGTTCGGAGCCGACCTCGATGGACATCGACGGCGAGACGGTGACCGTCTGCCACGAGGAGGTCGTCGCCGGCCTCGCCTTCATCAACTCGCTGACCGCGGCCCAGCAGGCGGTCGCCATCGAGTCGACGACCAAGTCCAACGAGTCGATGACAGCGGGCGCGTTCTCGGACAACGCCGTCCAGGCGTACACCGGCATCCGCGGCGACGCGCTGACCGGCGCCCAGAAGACCAAGCTCCTGGGTATCGTCCAGGCCTTCGTCGGCCGCGCCAAGGCCGATGTGGCCAAGGCGCATCTGGCCGAGGTCCGCAAGCACCTCGACGACACCTACGTGACCTGGGCCGGCGGGACCGGCGACGACGCCGCCTTCTACGTCCGCGTGCACAGCCCCGTCGTCTGGATCGAGGTCGACTGCCAGGCGCCGGGGCCGCTCGCCGGCGCGTACGGGGCGAGCCAGGGCAGCGGCGCGACCCAGAAGCACGTCCACTCCGTCGTCCGCACGCCCAACGGCAACGACTACGGCAAGGAGCTCCTCAGGCAGCACTACCTGACGTCGCCGCACCACCGGTGACGGGGACGAACGCATGACCACCGGGCCGGGGACCCGTCATCCCGGCCCGGTTTCGCGTCATGCGGCCGGCTCGGACCTGGCCTAGGCCCAGGCGGTGGTCGGCACGAACGAGCTGTCCTGGCGGAAGAGGTCGGTGCCGTCCGTCAGGGCCACGCTGAGCTGGTAGTTGTAGTGGCGCAGGTAGTAGCCGGGGTAGTTGTACGACTCGAAGCGGATCGCGCTGCTCGTGGTGCCGGTCCGGGCGACGAAGGTGGCGTCCTTCGCGAAGGTCGCCGTGCCGTCGTTGGCGTCGAAGCGGGCCCGGTAGTTGTAGTGGCGCAGATAGTTGCCGGCGGCGTCGCGGAAGGAGTATCCGTTGGCGTCGGCGAGGCCGGCCACCACGGTGAAGGTGGACGCCTGCTTCTCGGCGGTGGTGCTGGAGCTGGTCACCACGGGCAGGTTGAGCAGCGCGGACTGCTCCTGCCAGTAGCGGGTGGTGTAGTTGGCGGAGCTCAAGGACCGTGTGACGCTCTTCGCGAGGGTCGGGCCGCCGGTCACCGTCTCCTTGATGACCGTGAAGTGCCGTGCCGTGCCCGAGATGCCGGGCAGCGCCTTGGGCGTGGTCCAGGTGGCGAAGGTGTCGTAGCTGTCGCTGTAGTAGTAGTTGCCGTCGCCGTAGCCGTCGAAGAAGATGCGCCAGGCGCCGTTGTCGAGCTGGATGACGGACGGGCCCTCGCGGTAACTGCCCCAGCCGGCCCAGTCGCCGGTCTTGGTGATCGTGTACGGTCCGGCGAGGCTCGACGCCGTGCCGTACTCGATGTACTTCGCCGTCTCGTTCTTGGTGAACGCGTGGTAGGTCGAGCCGATCTTCACGATGTACGTGTCGATGTGGTTCGACCCGATCCCGGACAGTGCCACCGGTGAACTCCACGCCGTGAGCGCGGTGTTGGTCGCCTTGAGCAGATACGGGGTGAAGATCCACTCGTCGCTGGTGACCGAGCAGGACACGATGACGTTGACGCTGCCGTCGCTGTCGACGAACCACTCCGGCGCCCAGGCGCGGGAGAGGTTGGTGATCGGGACCGTGTAGTCGTACAGGAACGTCCAGTTGACCCGGTCGGAGCTGCGGGCGAAGCCGATGGTGGTGCTGGTGTCCTGCCAGGTGTGGGTGGTGTACGTGACGTAGTAGTAGCCGTTGGTGTGCTTGAAGACACTCGCGTCGCGGATGCGGTTGCTCGGCGGGGTGTAGGCGGAGGACTGCACCAGCCGGAAGTCGGTGGCGTCGTCGGACTGGTAGACGTTCACCGTGCCGTCGTTGCTGTTGAGGAACGGGACGATGGTGTAGCGGGTGGCGGAGCCGCTCGCGGGGGCGGCGGCCGCGGCCGTGCCGAGAAGTCCGGGCAGTTCGCCCAGGACCAGGGCCGACACGGGCAGGGCGGCCATGGCCCGGAGCAGGGCGCGGCGGGAGGGGGTGGAGGGGCGTGTGGTCACGGGCGGCTCTCCCAGGGACTCGTGCAGAACGCGCGGGTTGTATGCGGCTTCAGGTGTCCGACATGTCGAACAAAGTTCGAGAAGTCGAGCAGAAAGTAGAGCTGGGGCAGGTGCACGTCAATGGTTTGCGCGGGACTGGACGACACCTGTGCGAAACCTGTACAGCACCGCCCGTTCGAGAGTTACTCTCCGGTAGACATCGTGTACGCAGACACCGTGCACCCGGAGGTGGTCCCGCCATGACGCTCGACCGTGCCCAAGGCCTGGCCGAGTCCGCCCGCGCCCTGGCGGCCGGGGAGGTGACCACCCGGCAGCTCGTCGAGCGGGCCCTCGCCCAGATCGCGGCCACGCAGGGCACCCTCAACGCCTTCCGGGTCGTGCGCGAGGACGCCGCGCTCGCCGAAGCGGACGCCGCCGACCGGGAGTTGGGCACCGGGGCGCCCGGGACGCGGGGGCCCCTGCTCGGCGTCCCCGTCGCCATCAAGGACGACATGGACGTGGCGGGCGAGCCGACCGCCTTCGGCTGCCAGGGCGCGCACCCGCCGGTCGCCGAGGACGGGGAGGCGGTACGGCGGCTGCGCGCGGCGGGGGCCGTGATCGTCGGCAAGACCAACACCTGCGAGCTGGGGCAATGGCCGTTCACCGAGGGCCCGGCCTTCGGCGCGACCCGCAACCCGTGGAGCCCCGAACACACCCCGGGCGGCTCGTCCGGCGGCTCGGCGGCCGCGGTGGCGGCGGGCCTGGTGCCGGCCGCGCTCGGCTCGGACGGGGCCGGCTCCGTGCGCATCCCGGCCTCCTGGACGCACCTGGTCGGCATCAAACCGCAGCGCGGACGCGTCTCGACCTGGCCGCGCGGCGAGTCCTTCCAGGGCATCACGGTCAACGGCACCCTCGCCCGGACCGTCGCCGACGCGGCCCTGCTGCTCGACGCGGCGAGCGGCAACCACGCCCACGACCCGCACCGGCCGCCCGCCGTGGACGCCTCGGCGGCGGCGAGCCGTGACCCCGGGCGGCTACGGATCGCGCTCTCGCTGAAGCCGCCGTTCACCGCCGCGCCCGCCCGTCTGCTCCCCGAGGTGCGCGCCCGGGTCCTCGAACTCGCGGAGAAACTGGCCGACTTGGGGCACACCGTCGAGGAGGCCGACCCGCCGTACGGGCAGATCGGGCTCACCTTCCTGCCGCGGGCGACCGCGGGTCTCGCCGAGCGGGTCGCCGAGGCGCCCTTCCCCGCGCTCCTCGACCGGCGCACCCACGAAGCCGCCCGGCTGGGCCGGCTGCTCGGCGGGGTCCCGCTGCGCGCGGCCCGGCGCGCGGAGGCGGTCCTGCACCGCCGTATCGGCCGCTTCCTCGAGACGTACGACGTGGTCCTCGCGCCGACGACGGCCGCTCCCCCGCCCCGCGTGGGGGCCATGCTGCACCTGAGCGGATTCGCCACCGACCGCGCCATGATCGCCGCGTGTCCGTACGCCTGGCCGTGGAACGTGCTGGGCTGGCCCGGCGTCAACGTCCCGGCCGGCTTCACGCCCGGCGGGCTGCCGGTCGGGGCGCAACTGCTCGGCCCGGCGAACAGCGAGCCGCTGCTGATCTCGCTCGCCGCACAGCTGGAGGCGGAGCTGCGCTGGCACGAGAGCTGGCCCCCGGAGCAGGCCGGCGTGGAAAGCCCGGCGGTGTAACGGCGTTGTGCCCCCTACTCTGTGACCATGGACGAAGCGTCGATGGTCGGGCTCATGGGGCGGGTCACCGGAACGGTCGGGCCCGGGCTCGTCGGCGAGGTGATCGTCCGGGTGCGCGGCGGTGCCGAGCACTTTCTCGCCTATGCCGCCACCGGCACGGAGCGCATCGAGCGCGGCACGATGGTCACGGTGGTGGAGTACCTGCCGCCGCGGACGGTCTACGTCTCGGCGATGTACGGCGGTTGAGGCCGCTGAGGCGCCTGTGCCGTCCTGTGTACCGAGCGGGCAACAGTGGGTACCAAGCGGGCAACAGCGGTTCGACGGCGTGTGTACACGGTGCGTGCGCGGGCTCACACTCCCTTTACGTTCGGTGCCCCAGGGCACCCTGAACAGGGGGAGCGCATACCCATGGAAGTCGGAATTCTCGTCGGGGCGGCATTCGGCGCCGTCCTCGTCCTGATCGGTGCGTTCAAGTTGATGTGGCGGGTCGCGGAGCCCAACGAGGCGCTCATCATCTCCGGTTCGAAGCACAAGCTGGAAGGCCTCGAGGAGGGCATGGGGTTCCGGATCGTCACCGGGCGGGGCACGCTCGTGACGCCCGGGATGCAGGCCGTGCGCAAGCTGTCGCTCGACCTCAACCAGACGGAACTGCACGTGGACTGCGTCACCCACCAGGGGATCCCGCTGAAGGTGCGGGGCGTGGTCATCTTCAAGGTGGGCGACGACTTCGTGTCGATCGCCAACGCGGCCCGCCGCTTCCTCGACCAGCAGAAGCTGATGGCGGAGCGCGTGCACACCGTGTTCGCCGGTCATCTGCGCGCCATCGTGGGCGGGTTGACGGTCGAGGACATGATCCGCGACCGGGAGAAGCTGACCGGGCAGGCGCGCGCCGCGTGCGGCACGGAGATGGAAAAGCTGGGCCTGATCGTGGACTCCCTGCAGATCCACGAGATCGAGGACCCGACCGGGTACATCAAGAACCTGTCCGCCCCGCATCTGGCGGCCGTCCGGCGGGACGCGCGCATCGCGCAGGCCGAGGCCGACCGGCTGGCCACCGAGGCCGAGCAGCTGGCGTTCGGCCGGATGGCCGAGGCCACCCGGGACAGCGAGATCCTCAAGGCCGGGTACCAGGCCGAGCAGGACAAGGCCAACGCCAAGGCCCGGCAGGCCGGTCCGCTCGCCGACGCCGCGGCCCGCCAGGAGGTCGTGGTCCAGGAGACTCGGGTCGCCGAACTCGAGGCGCAGCGGCGTGAGCAGCAGCTCCAGGCCGACGTCCGCAAGCCGGCCGACGCCAAGGCGTACGAGAAGCGGACGCTGGCCGACGCCGAGCGCGACGCGCGGATCTCGGCCGCCGAGGCCAAGGCGACGGAGACCCGGACCACCGGTGAGGCGGAGGCCGCCGCCACGCAGGCGAAGGGTCTCGCGAAGGCCGAGGCGAACCGGGCCCAGGGCCTTGCCGAGGCCGACGCCATCAAGGCCCGCGCCGCCGCCCTCGCCGAGAACCAGGAGGCCGTCGTCGCGCAGCAACTCGCCGAGAAGTGGCCGGAGATCGTCCAGGCGGGCGCGTCGGCGTTCGGCAACGTCGACAACATGGTGGTGCTCAACGGCGCCGACGGCGTGGCCGACATGCTGGCCAAGGCGCTCACCATGGGTGGGACGGGGCTGGGGCTGGCCCGTCAGCTGCTCTCGTCGATGAACCAGAACGGGCAGACGCCGGGCGGGGCTTCGCCGCTCAACGGGGTCGCCGCGCCGCCTTCGCAGAAGGTGCCGGTCGAGGAGAAGTGACAGAGGAGAAGTAGCACACGTCGTGGACGTGCTCACGGGGGCAGACCGTAGGGTGCCCCCGTGAGCACGTCTACCGATGAGAACACTCCGGGCCGCTTCGGCCCCTCCGCCACGATCGAGGCCGACCCCCGCGAGGTCGGCCGGGTGCGCACCGAGTACTCGCCTGCGCACGACGGCGATCCCGACCCCGGTGAGATCGTCTGGACCTGGGTGCCTTTCGAGGAGAACGACGGCCGGGGCAAGGACCGCCCGGTGCTCGTCGTCGCGCGGGAGCCACGCGGCACCTTCCTCGCCGTGCAGCTCTCCAGCAAGCGCCATGACGGCGACCGGGAGTGGGTGCCGATCGGCAGCGGGCCCTGGGACCGCACCGGGCGGGACTCCTGGGTGGACGTCGACCGCGTCCTGCGCCTGCACGAGGACGGCATGCGCCGCGAGGCCTGCGCGCTGGACCGGATGCGGTTCGACCTGGTGCGCCGCCGACTGCACGAGCGCTACGGCTGGACCTGAGCCCCTGTTCGACTAGCGCGGGGCGAACGTCTTCTCGAAGGCGCCCAGCACCACGGTGCCCGGTGTCCGGTCCAGCACCCCGAAGACCACGTGTTCGAAGGTTCGTGCGAACCGTCCGCCGGGGCCCAGCAGCGCTCGGAACGCCTCCGCCACCTGCGCGGGGTCGTTGCGGAACACGCCGCAGCCCCACGCGCCCAGCACCAGCCGCCGGTAGCCGTGCGCGGCGGCCGTCTCCAGCACGCGCTCGGCGCGGACGGCCAGCGCCGCCGGCAACTCGGGCGCCCGCTCCGGCGTCGTCCGCAGCACCACGCCCGCGTTGGGCGCGGCGGCCGTCAGGAAGCCCGCGGCGAACGGCTCGTCCAGCAGACGGCCCCGGTCGTCGCGGAAGACGGGCACGGCCGGCGAATGGATGACCCGGTCGGTGTAGAACGGGTCGCGGTGGGCTCGGTGATGGTCGTAGAAGTCGCGGGCCTGAAGCAGACAGGTGTACAGCGCGGAGGCCCGGCACAGGGCCTCCTCCTGCGCCTGGGCGCCGTTGAGGAAGCCGCCGCCGGGATTGCGGGCGGAGGCGAAGTTCAGAACGGCGACCGGCGCGTCGGCGAGCCGACGGGCGGCCTCCAGGCTGCTCTCGCCGGTGACCTCGACGACGGGCTCGGCATGGGCGTCCAGGGTGTCGGCCGTGTCCGCGGGCGGGTTCCTCGGCACCTCCACCGGTCCCGGTCCCAGCATCCGCGTGCCCGCGCGGGCGGCCTCGATCGCGTCCGCGAGAGCTACCGTGCGTCCGTCGGACGTGCGGTAGCCGCCCGCCGCGACGATCTCCTCCGTCTCCCGCGCGATACCGCGCAGCCGCGCGCTCATGGCGCCACCCCCGTGGACTCCATGATCGCGTGCAGCGCGGTGTCTCGCACCCCGCTCGTCTCCCCCGTCGTGCTCATGCACGCATCGTGAGTGATCCTGGACAACGTGTGCAACAGAGTTTCCCGAGTACGTGAACACGCTGCACACGCACAGAAAACGCCTGGAATCATCGATTCCCGGTCCCAAATGTGCCGTTGTGCACCCTTGTGCGATCCGGATCGAAGGTCTTGGGTGGGACGAGCGATGCCTGTCCGGCCGCACCGAGGCCGGACCGGTGGCATGGTGGAATCTCAGGAGGATCCCGACATGTCCGACTCGGTCAGCGACTGTACCGACGGAGCAGAGCCCCGCAGCGCCCTCACCGAAGCCGAGGTGGAGGCCCTGGTCCGGGGCATCTGTTTCAAGACCGGCCCACCCCGCACCATCGGGGTCGAGGTCGAATGGCTGGTCCACGAGCTGCGCGCGCCGCAGCTCCCCGTCACACCCGAACGACTCGAAGCGGCCTACGCCGCACTGCGGGACGTGCCCCTGAGCTCACCGCTCACGATCGAACCCGGCGGCCAGCTGGAACTGAGCTCGCCGCCCGCCGCCTCCCTGATGGAGTGCGTGGGCATCGTCTCCGCCGACCTCGCGGCCGTCCGCGCGACCCTGGGCGAGCAAGGCCTCGCTCTCGCCGGCAGCGGCACGGATCCCTGGCACGCCCCGCGCCGGTTCCTGCACGAGCCGCGCTACGACGCCATGGAGGCGTGCCTCGACCGCAAGGGCCCGGCCGGCCGCGCCATGATGTGCACCTCGGCCTCCGTCCAGGTCTGCCTGGACGCCGGGTACGAGGAGCCCGGCCCACTGGGGCACGGCCGCCGCTGGTGGCTGTCGCACACCCTGGGCGCGGTGCTGGTGGCCGCCTTCGCCAACTCCCCGCTGCTCCGCGGCGCCCCCACCGGCTGGCGCTCCACCCGGCAGTTGCTGTGGATGGAGATCGGCACGGACCGCGCGGGCGGGCCCGTCCTGGACGGCGATCCCCGCGCGGCCTGGGCCCGGCGTGTGCTGGACGCGCCCGTGATGTGCGTCCGGCGCGACAGCGGGCCGTGGGACGTACCCGAACGGCTCACGTTCCGGCAGTGGACCCGGACGGGCGCGCCGACCCGCGAGGATCTCGACTACCACCTGACGACCCTGTTCCCGCCGGTCAGACCGCGCGGCCACCTGGAGCTGCGCATGATCGACGCGCAGCCCGGCGACGACGGCTGGATCGTGCCGCTCGCCGTGACGACCGCCCTGTTCGAGGACCCGGAGGCCGCCGAGGTGACCTACCGCGCCGTGAAACCGCTGGCCGAACGGGCCCGGCCGCTGCCGGCCCCGCACAATCCGCTGTGGATCGACGCGGCCCGGTTCGCGCTGACCGACCCCGAACTGCACGAGGTCGCCGTCGCCTGCTTCGCCACGGCGCTGCGGGCCCTGCCCCGCCTCGGCGCCTCCGACCAGGTCATGGGCGCCGTGACGGACTACCTGGACCGCTACGTCCGCAAGGGCCGCACACCCGCCGACGACCAGCTCGACCGCCTGCGCGGCACGGACACCCGCGCGCACGGGAAGGACCTCCGCACATGACCGAGCCCGCCCTGGACACCGAGCCCGCCCCGGACGCGGGCGCCGGGCCCGCCGCCCTCGACGCGGACACCCTGCGCGCCCGCGTGCTCGCCTCGCTCACCACGGCCCGCGAGCGCACCACGCTGCTGACCAGCTGTGTGGAGGAGCCCGACCTCACCGCCCAGCACTCCCCGCTGATGTCCCCGCTGGTGTGGGACCTCGCCCACATCGGCAACCAGGAGGAGCTGTGGCTGCTGCGCGCGGTGGGCGGCCGGGAGGCGATGCGCCCCGAGATCGACGGACTGTACGACGCCTTCGAGCACTCGCGCGCCGAACGGCCCTCGCTGCCGCTGCTGCCGCCCGCCGAGGCGCGCCGGTACGCGGCGGAGGTGCGCGGCCGGGTGACGGATCTGCTGGAGTCGGCCGACTTCCAAGGCACCCGGCTGACGGAGGCCGGTTTCGCCTTCGGGATGATCGCGCAGCACGAACAGCAGCACGACGAGACGATGCTGATCACCCATCAGCTCCGCACCGGACCGCAGGCCCTCACCGCCCCCGACCCGGAGCCCGTACCGCTGTTCACCGGCCCGGCCGAAGTCCTCGTGCCCGGCGGCCCGTTCACGATGGGCACCTCCGGTGAGCCCTGGGCGCTGGACAACGAACGGCCCGCGCACCGGCGCGAGGTGGCGCCCTTCCACATCGACACGACGCCGGTGACGAACGCCGCGTACCAGGCGTTCATCGACGACGACGGCTACGGGAACGAGCGCTGGTGGACCAGGGAGGGCTGGGCGCACATCCGCCGGCACCGCATCCACGCCCCGCTGTTCTGGCGCCGCGACGGCCGGCAGTGGCTGCGCCGGCACTTCGGGGTCACCGAGGTCGTACCGCCCGACGAGCCCGTGCTGCACGTGTGCTGGTACGAGGCCGACGCCTACGCCCGCTGGGCCGGACGCCGGCTGCCCACCGAGGCCGAGTGGGAGAAGGCGGCCCGCTTCGACCCGGCGACCGGCGGCTCGACGCGCTACCCGTGGGGCGACGCGGACCCCGCCCCCGAGCACGCCAACCTGGGCCAGCGCCATCTGCGCCCGGCGCCCGCCGGCAGCTACCCGGAGGGTGAATCCCCACTCGGCGTACGGCAGTTGATCGGCGATGTATGGGAGTGGACGTCCAGCGACTTCCTTCCGTACCCCGGATTCCAGGTGTTCCCGTACAAGGAGTACTCGGAGGTGTTCTTCGGCCCCGAGTACAAGGTGCTGCGCGGCGGTTCGTTCGCGGTGGACCCGGTGGCCTGCCGGGGCACCTTCCGCAACTGGGACTACCCGATCCGGCGGCAGATCTTCTCCGGGTTCCGCACGGCCCGCTCGGAAGCCGTCTGATGTGCCGTCACCTCGCCTATCTGGGGCCCCAGGAGCCGCTCGGCCGGCTTCTGGTGGAGCCCCCGCACAGCCTGTACCGCCAGTCCTGGGCGCCCCGGCGCCAGCGGTACGGGACGGTCAACGCCGATGGTTTCGGGGTGGGTTGGTACGCCGACGGCGACCCCGTGCCGGCCCGCTACCGCCGGGCGGGGCCGATCTGGGCGGACCTGTCCTTCGCCGATCTGGCCCGGGTCGTCCGCAGCCGGTCCCTGCTGGCCGCCGTACGGGACGCCACCCTGGCCGGGGCCGACGGGGAGGCCGCCGCGGCCCCGTACGCGGCCGGGACCTGGCTGTTCAGCCACAACGGGGCGGTCGCGGGCTGGCCGCGCTCGCTGGCGCCGCTGACCGGCTCCCTGCCCGCCGCCGAACTGCTGTCGATGGAGGCCCGCAACGACTCCGCGTTCGTGTGGGCGCTGGTGCTGGCCCGGCTGCGCGGCGGGGACACGGAGGGCCAGGCGCTGACGGACACCGTCCTGGAGGTCGCGGGCGCGGCCCCCGGGTCCCGTCTCAACCTGCTGCTCACCGACGGCGAGTCCATCACCGCGACCGCCTGGGGCGACACCCTGTGGTACCTCGCGGAGCCCGGCCGGGGCACGGTCGTGGCCTCCGAACCGTACGACGACGATCCGCGCTGGCAGGAGGTCCCCGACCGCACCCTGCTCGCGGCGAGCCGCGCCGACGTCCTGCTCACCCCGCTCAAGGATCCGAGCCCGGACGTGGCGTCCGCACCACCCAAGGAGACCGGCACGTGAGCCCGTTCCAGATCACCCGCACCCTCCCCGAGGACGCAACGGACGCCGCCCTGCGCGCCGACGTCCAGCGCGGCCTCACCGCGAACCCGAAGACCCTGCCGCCGAAGTGGTTCTACGACGCGCACGGCAGCGAGCTGTTCGAGCGGATCACCGAACGGGAGACAGTCGCGGCACACGGCGTGTCCCACACGGGTCGTGTTGCCTCAGTGGTGGGCAGAGGTCTTCGCTCTCATCGCTTCGCAGTTCCCCACCGCGTCCCTTTCGAAAGGCCAGTCGACTCTGGCTGGTGACGCAGAGCGCTCAGGTTCAGACCCGACCCCGAGCAGGGCGTCCGCGCCCAGGGGAGAACCGGGCCTGACTTCTGGCTCCCGCAGTCACTCCAGGTACCCACCGCCACGACGTCGACCGAAACGAGGCAATCATGTCCGGCACCCGCGCCTACGGCTACACCGACACCCTCGACGCCAAGCACTACGCCAAGGCACTGCGCGCCGATATCCACGGCGGGCTGACCAGCACTCCCAAGTCCACCGCACCCACGTGGTTCTACGACGCCCGGGGCAGCGAACTCTTCGAGGAGATCACCCAGCTCCCGGAATACCCCTTGTGGCGGGCGGAACTGGGGTTGCTCCAGCTCCACGCCCGGGACGTGGCCGCGCGGACCGGGGCCCGCAGCATGGTCGAGCTCGGATCCGGGAGCTCGACGAAATCCAAGCTGATCATCGAGGCGCTGGGGCCGGCCGACCTGAACTACGTTCCCATCGACGTCAGCGCGGACGCGCTCCATCAGGCCGGCGCCCAACTCGTCCAGGACTATCCGGGGATCCGTCTGCACGCCCTCCGTGCCGACTTCACCGCTCCGCTCGTCCTGCCGGCGCTGCCCGCTGACGGCCCACGGCTCATCGCCTTTCTCGGCAGTACGCTGGGGAATTTCCGGCGCCCCGCCCGGGGCCCCTTCCTCCGCGGACTCCGGGACATCATGCGCCCCGAGGACTTCCTTCTGATCGGCGCCGACCTGGTCAAGCCGGAGCACGAAATGACCGTCGCCTACGACGACGGCCAGGGCGTCACGGCCGAGTTCGACAAGAACCTGCTGCACGTCCTGAACCGCGAACTGGACGCCGACTTCGACCCCGACGCCTTCGACCACGTAGCGGTGTGGAACAGCGCGGAAAGTCACATCGAGATGAGGCTGCGCAGCCGAGTCGACCAGCTCGTCAAGGTCCGGGAACTTGACCTGGCGGTGCACTTCGGGCGCGGAGAGGAATGGATCACCGAGCGCAGCGCCAAATTCACGACGGACGGTCTTCAGACAGAAATGGCCGACGCGGGTCTCCGCACAGATCAGCTCTGGGCCGACCGCAACGCCGGCTTCATGCTCACTCTCGCCACCGCCCACTGAATCGGCCAGGGCACGGTTGTCGGCCGGTGTCCGGCCCGCGCCCTGCTGTCGAGCCGTCGAAGTGCTGCGCGAGTTCCTCTCCAGCTTCCCGTACCCGTCCCAGAAACGAATGCTTCACACCCTCCTGGCCGCCGGCATGGACAGCGCCCAGCGACCGCACCACGCCGCGAAGGCCCAGTCCCTGCTCAACGGGCACGCCGCGATGGATCCGACAGGTGCGTCGTGAGGAGGGCAGCCGATAGGCGACTCGAGCTCGCGGGCGCGGTGGTCCGGTGCGAACGTCGACGATTCCGTTGCCCGACGGAGATGAGGTCCGAGAGACCGCGACCGATGGTGCGGCCGACTGCCGGTCGCCGCTGGGCTCGAACGAGTCAGTCCCGGAGAGCACCGATGCGCCGCAGCCACGACCGGACCTCGGCGTCGGCTTTGCCTACTTCCTCGCCACGCACCGCGATCCCTTCCCCGATGAGCGCGCCCCGGCAGACCTCCGCGTAGTCGCGCTCGGTCGTGCCCAGTCCGCTCATCGCATGAGTCGTGACCGGGTGGACCGTCTTGCCGCGGAAGTCGTATGTCTCGGCGAAGGTCGACATGATCATGGGAGCTCGGACGTTCCAGATGGGGCTGCTCAGGAGCACCACGTCGTAACGGTCGATCCCGGGCAGGGGGTTGACGATGGCCGGCCGCGCATCGGCGTCCTGCTCGCGGACGTTGCGGGCGACCGTCTCGTCGTAGTCGTCGGAGTAGGCGTCGACTGCTTCGATGCGGTGCACGTCGCACTCGATGTGCTCGCTGATCATGCGGGCGAGGACTTCCGTGTTTCCGATCTGGAGGTCGGTGCGTCCGCCGTTGAAGTAGTTCTCGCCCGGCCGGGAGAAGTAGGCCAGCAGGACCCGTTTCCCGGACGAGGGCGTCGCCGCAGAGCGCTCGCCGGCCTCCGGTGCCGCCTCGCCCGACTGCGACGCGGAACAACTTGTGACCTGGACACCGGTCATGACGGTGGCTCCTCCCAGAAGTACGCCGCGAAGGATCGTGCGTCGCCCGGGCGCGGCACGTTCGTCCTTTGCCCGGCCGCATCCAGCCGCTTTCATCCGCTCGTTCCGCGATCGGACGGCAGACCGCCGGCCCGCAGAAGGCATTCGGAGCGCCGCTTCCAGGGAGCGGCGCCGGGGATGTCGCTGCGCGTCGCATGGATGGAGGTCATCAGTGCCACGCGCGGCCGGGCGCCGTCGAGGGCCCGTACATCGGTGATGTTCTGCTTCTGGGACATGGTGAGGCTCTGCTCCATGAGGTGGGTGCCGTCGCGATACTTCGTTCGGCGCCGCGGCGCTGTCGGCTCAGGCGTCCAGGCGCCGGGCGCTGAGCCAGCTGACCATCGCCGGGTCGTGGTGGTCGAAGAACAGCGTCGCCCCGGTGTCCAGGGCGGCGACGGCCGCCATCTGGTCGTCGGTGAGCTCGAAGTCGAAGATGTCGAAGTTCTCGGCCATACGGTCGGCACGGACCGACTTGGGGATCGCGACCACACCGCGCTGGGTCAGCCAGCGGAGCACGACCTGCGCCACCGACTTGTCGTGGCTCGTGCCGATCTCGCTCAGGACCGGGTGGGTGAAGATGTCGTTCTTGCCCTCGGCGAACCCGCCCCACGACTGGATCTGGACCCCGTGCTCGCGCATGAGCTCCTGGTCGGCGGTGCGCTGGAAGAAGGGGTGGGTCTCGATCTGGTTGACCGCGGGGGTGATCTCGTTGTTGATGACGAGGTCGAGGAGACGGTCGGGGTAGAAGTTGGCGACGCCGATCGCCTTGGCGCGGCCCTCGCGGTGGAGGTCCTCCATGGCACGCCACTGGCCGTATACGTCGCCGTAGGGCTGGTGCATCAAGTACAGGTCGACGTGGTCCAGGCCGAGCTTGGCCAGGGACGTCTCGAAGGCGCGCTCGGTGTTCTCCTGCGCGGGCGCGTCCTGGACCCACAGCTTGGTGGTGACGAACAGTTCCTCGCGCGGGATGCCACTGTTCTTGATCGCCCGGCCGACGGCTTCCTCGTTGCCGTAGGCGGCTGCGGTGTCGAGCAGCCGGTAGCCGGCGGTGAGGGCCTCGGTGACGGCCTGCTCGGTCTGCTCCGGCGGGATCTGGTAGACGCCGAAACCGAGGATCGGCATTTCGACGCCGTTGTTGAGGGTGACGGTCTGCATGGGGTGCTCCTTACTTTTCGCGGGCTCTTCGAGCATCCCGCCTGTCCGGCCCGGCTGGCAGGTCGAGCTGTGCCGGGGAACGGCGTTCGGGGTAATGGCAGGGCCCCCCACGCATCTGCCACCCAGGTCAGCGCGGTGCGACACTGACGGCATGGCATCCGAGCAGAGCACCGACAGGGGCGGCGGCGGAGAGCTGGGCCGGTTCCTGCGTGCGCGGCGCACCCGGACGAGCCCCGACCAGGTCGGCCTCACCGTGAGCACCGGCCTGCGCCGCACCCCCGGCCTGCGCCGCGAAGAACTGGCCACGCTCTCCGGCATCAGCATCGACTACTACGTCCGCCTGGAGCGCGGCAAGGAGACCCGCCCCAGCCCCTCCGTGCTGGACGCGATCGCTCGCGCCCTGCGCCTCGACGATGCCGAGCACCAGCATCTGCGTGAGCTCGCCACCCGGGCCGCGCGGTACGCCCCCGAACCTCCGCCGCCGCCGAGCCGAACCGTGCGCCCGCACCTGAAACTGGTCCTGGAGACGCTGCGGCCGAGCCCCGCCTACGTCATCAGCCGCAGCATGGACCTGCTCGCCTGGAACCCCGGCGGCCTCGCCCTGTTCGCGGGCCTCTCCGACTGGCCCGCCGCCCAGCGCAACATCGCCCGCTACCTCTTCCTCCACCCCACCGCGCCCATCCTCTTTCCCGACTGGGACTACCAGGTCCGCGGCTGCGTCGCCCGGCTGCGCGCCCAGTCCGGCATCGACCCGGATGCCCCCGACCTCACCGACCTGGTGGGCGAACTCCTGCTCAAGAGCGCCGACTTCGCGGGGCTCTGGGAGCGCTACGACGTCGTCGGCCGCAAGAAGACCCAGAAGACCTTCCACCACCCCCAGGTCGGCGTCCTCACCCTCAGCGGCCAGAGCATGCACCTCGAAGACACCCCCGGCCAACGCCTCGGCGTCTACACCGCCGAACCCGGCACCCCCGACCACGACGCCATGCTCCTGCTCGATCTGAACGCACCCGAGCCCACCGCGCATCCGGACATGACGGCCGAGCAGCAACGGCGTACACGCTCCTGACCGACACGACTTCCGGCTCCACGGACTGGTGGCCGAGGGGGACCTCGCCGACGCGGAGTGGCGGGAAATCTTGCGGCCGCGGGCGGTGCGGATCATCGCGGCGCAGGCCCCCGGGGTGCGGTGCATTCCCGCCTCAGTCGACCGTGTCGTCCGCGGGCGACGCCGAGCCGGCGCCGTTCGCACGCTGGTGGGCGACGATGCCGGGCAGTTGCTCGTAGATCGCGTCGATCAGGTCGCAGACGCGCTCGGCGATCGGGCGGCCGAGACCGGTGAGTTCGTAGTCGACCCGCCTGGCGACCGTGGGGTGCGGTGTCCGTGCGACGAGGCCGTCGTCCTCCAGGCGCTGGAGGGTCTGCCACAGCATCCGGTCGGAGACTCCGGACACGTTACGACGCACCTCGGCGAACCGCAGGGGACCGTCGACCAGGGCGGCGAGGGTCAGGGCGCCCCACCGGCCCGTCGCGTGCTCCAGCACCTCCCGCGACGTGCACTGCGGATCGAACACGCTCATCCCGGCCACGCGATCGGTCCCTCGGCTCATGCGCTCATACTAAACGGGGGAAGTGCTTATTCAGAGTAAGTACTGTACTTTCGTAAGCATGAGCAGCCCTGAGCCGCCGAGGCTCCTGAAGGGAGACGTCGTCCGATGAAATTCCTCCTCCTTGGCGCCACCGGCGCCACCGGCATCCTGTTCCTGGAGCGGGCCACCGCGGCCGGACACGAGGTGGTCGCCTTCGTCCGCGATGCCTCCAAGATCACCCCGGCCGACCGGCTGACCGTGATCGAGGGGAACGTCCGCGACGCCCGCGCGCTCGCCGAGGCGATGCGCGGCACCGACGCCGTGGTCAGCACGCTCGGTCTCGGCAAGGTCAAGAACCCGGGCAACCTGATCGCCGACACCACGCGCGTGCTGGTCCGGGCCGCCGAGGACAGCGGAACCGAGCGCGTACTGATCATGTCGGCGTTCGGGGTCGGTGACTCCCTGGCCAAGGCCTCCGCGTTCGCCCGGTTCCTCTACAACTCGGGCGGCAAGGCCACCTTCGCCGACAAGGCCGCCGGGGAGCGGATCCTCACCGCGTCCGGTCTGGAATGGACGCTGGTCTACCCCGTGCTGCTGACCAACAAGCCCGCCACGGGCGACGTCCACGCCGTCGACCTGACCGCGCTCGACCGCCTGCCCGGCCTGCCCAGGATCTCCCGGGCCGATGTCGCCGCCTTCCTGCTGGACGCCGCCGTCGCGGGCTCGTGGTCCCGGCGCACCGCGGTACTCACCGCCGGCCGCTGACCGCCTCGGCACGCCACATCACACGCCCCACACGCCCCACAAGGAGATTGACCCATGGCCAAGACCCTCGGCCTCATCGGCGCAGGCAACATCGGCAGCGCGCTGGCCCGCCTGGCGGTCGCCGCCGGCCTGAATGTCGTACTGAGCAACTCCCGTGGCCCCGAGACCCTCGCCGAACTCGTCGCCGAACTCGGCGAACGGGTGCGGGCGGCCACACCCGCCGAGGCCGCGCAGGCCGGCGACCTGGTGGTGGCGACCGTCCCGCTGAACACCTATGAGCAGCTCCCCGCCTCCGCCCTGGCCGGCAAGACCGTCATCGACACCATGAACTACTACCCCGAGCGCGACGACCGGATCGCCGAGCTCGACGCCGGCGAGCAGACCTCCAGCGCCCTGGTCCAGCGACACCTGGCCGACTCCCAGGTGGTCAAGGCCTTCAACAGCATCGACTTCGTGCGCCTGTTCACCTCCGCCCGGCCCGCCGACGCCGACGACCGCAGCGCCCTGTCCATCGCCGGTGACGACAAGGCCGCCAAGACGCAGGTCGCCGAGCTGCTGGACGTGCTGGGCTATGACGCCGTGGACATCGGCACCCTCGCCGACAGTTGGCGCAGCGAGCCGGGCACCCCCGTCTACGTCCAGCCGTACTTGCCGGCACGGCCCGAGGGGCTGACCCCCGAGGAGACGGGGCGCTGGTTCTTCGAGGTCCCGGGCGTCCCGGTGCCCGCCGACAAGGTGAGGGAACTGACCGACACCGCCGTCCGGCGTTCCGCGGGCGACGCCCGCGCGACCCTGGCCTAAAACCCCAGGACCCCAGGACCGCCTGTTCGGCGGGTGGGGGGCCGTGCCACAGCCCGGAACACCGCTCCCCCGTACAGCCCGACCTGTCACCCACCGGGCCAAGCCTCTAGCTTGGCATTGGGCCGAGCAGCCACGCGTGACACCCCCGGCTGAGGACACCGGACACATCGCGCGTGTTCGCGCAACGCCGACGCGGGGACATCGAATCGAACGCGGTTGGTCGAACGCGGCCGACTTGGCCGAGCCCGACGAGTTGCTCACTCTCATGGGCAGCCGCTACCGGAGCCGCTGCCCCTCCTCCAGCCCTGTCCGCACCCCGCTGAGGGCTGCCCAGGGCCGGCAGGAGGGCACGGCCGCAACACGAAGAGAATGCGATGAACCCGAGCCGAATCCCCCTGAAGAAGCGGTTCAGACTCGCGGCGGCGGTTGCCGCGACGTCAGCCGTCCTCGTCTCGGCGCCGTACGCGTCCGCCGCGACGAGCCAGGCGCAGCCGAAGCCGGTCGTCACCCACGTGAAGACCGTCGCCTCGTTCGACTTCGCCGTCGGCGACGCGCCGGAGAACCTCACCCTCAACCCGGACGGCTCGCTGACCGTCTCGATGCTGGGCGGTTCGCCGGGCAGGCGCCCGGCGCTCGTACGGGTCGACGAGTCCGGGCACCGTGAGGTGCTCGTCGCCGGGCAGCCCGGTGACATGGTCACCGGCAACACACGGGGGCGTGACGGCGCCGTCTACTACAACGTGTCGTCCAGCGAGGCAGCCCGGTCCGGCGTGTGGAAGCTTCCGCTGGGCGGCAGCCCCCGGCGCATCGCCGCCCTGCCCGCCGGGGAGCTCCCCAACGGCCTGGCCATCGACCCGGCCGGACGCACCCTGTACGTCGCCGAAAGCTTCAAGGGCGCCGTCTGGACCGTTCCGGTCTCGGGCGGTGCGGCGACTCGCTGGCTGACCGACGCCTCCCTCGCGCCGGCCCGGTCGCCGCTGCCGTTGGGCGCGAACGGGCTCCGCTTCCACAACGGCGCCGTGTGGGTCTCCAACCTCAGCAAGGGCACCCTGCTGCGGGTCCCGGTCACCGCCACCGGCTCGGCCGGCCCGGTCCACGTCGTGACCAGCGGTGTCGTGGGCATCGACGACTTCAACTTCCTGAGCGGCCGGTCCGACGTGGTGTTCGCCGCGCTGGACACCACCGACGAGATCGCCGTGGTCTATCCGAACGGCACCAAGAAGACCGTCCTGACCAGCGCGGACGGGCTCGCCTCGCCGACCGCCACCGTGGTGCGCGGACAGCGGCTGTACATCGCCAACGGCGGATTCGCCGAGTCCCGCGACGCGAAGCTCCAACAGGGGAAGATCAACTTCTCTGCCCTGTTCGCCGACGCCGCGTCCGGGCCGGTCACGAGCGGCTGACCGGTCCGTCGGCCAGGTCCCGCGTACCCCTCCACCCCGAGAACACGGAACGAAGGAGCCTGAAACATGAGCAACGAGCCCACAGCCGCCAAAGAAGTCGTCGTCGTCATCGGCCCCGGCAGCATCGGTCTGGCCATCGCCCGCCGGGTCGGCGCCGGCCGCACACTGCTGCTGGCCGCTCATGACGAGAAGGCATCGCAGGCCGCCGCCGAGCAACTGCGCGGCGAGGGCTACGAAGTGGCCGTCCAGACCACCGACATCTCCGAACTGGCCCAGGTCGAGGCGCTGGCCGCCACGGCCGCCGGGATGGGCGCGGTCACCCAGGTGATCCAGGCCGCCGGCGTCTCACCCACCCAGGCGACCATCGAGCGGCTGCTGCACGTCGACCTGCTCGGCACGGCGTATGTCCTCGACGCGTTCGCCCGCGTGATCGCGCGCGGCGGGGCCGGCATCGTGGTCGCCAGCATGGCCGGGCACCGGGAGAGCCCCTACCCGCACGAGATCGAGCACGCGCTCGCGACCACCGAGACCTCGCAACTGCTCGCGCTGCCGTTCCTGCAGCCCGACCGGATCGGCACCTCTGTCCACGCCTACGCCCTGTCCAAGCGGGCCAACTCGCTGCGCGTGCAGACCGCCGCCGCCGCGTGGGGCAAGCGCGGAGCCCGCGTCAACGCCGTCAGCCCCGGCGTGATCATCACCCCGCTGGCCCTCGATGAGCTCTCCGGCCCGCGCCGTGAGTGGTTCGAGACGGTACGCGAGGTATCGGCAGCCAAGCGCTTCGGCACCTCCGAAGAGGTCGCCGCGGCCGCCGCCTTCCTGCTCGGCCGGGACGCCGGCTTCATCACCGGGGCCGACCTCCTGATGGACGGCGGCGTCACCGCCGCGCTGCGCGCCGGGGAGCTGACCACGCCGTAACGAGGTGAGAGCCGAGGCCGTGAATCCGCCCTGGTCCGGGCCCGCAGCCCGGACCAGGGCGGACGGCTGGTCCTCACGGCCGACGCCCCGGGCCCTACGGGCGATGCACGGCTGTCTGCGCGGTAGCGGCACACCGCCTCGCTTCGTGTCGCCCGGCTTACCGTTGTGCCCGCGCTCCATCCAGCGCTTGGACACCTGTCTGCGGTCTCCCGTGTCGCGGCCGGTACGAAGCGAGCCGGCGCCGACGACGGACCGGCTCAGCGGCCCACATGGCGGCGCAGCTCCCCGTACCAGCGGGTCTCCGCCGCAGCCACCGCCGCCAGGATGACGACGACACCCGCCAGAGCGGCCACCGGCGGGAGTGCGGCCGCCGCCGGGATGCCCGCGAGCAGCAGGCACAGCGCCAGCAGCAGCACTCCGTGGAGCACGCCCGTGCCGGTGTGGTGGTGGGCCATGTACTGGGTGATCTGGGTGAGCGTGAAGACGTACACCAGGTCGAAGAACAGCTCGAAGGTCGTCACCCGACTGCTCGCCGACGCCTTACGGGCGCCGGCCGGCGGGCCGCTCTGCGGCGGTCCGTACTGCTCGCTTTCCAACTGCGTGTCCTCGGAGCATGTGGGTCGCGTGGCGTGGTCGTGGCGCTCGCCTTGGGGCCGATGAGGCCCGTGGGTGCCGGCCTTCAGGTTGTCCGTGGAGCGAGCGGGCGGCAACAGCACCGCGATCGTCCGGCTGACGGCCGCAGGACGGTCAGGTCAGAGGGGAGGCGGGATCGTCCTCCACAGCCGCCGGCCGGTCGTCGCGTGCCGACGTCCGTTTCGCGGGCTTCTCCTGCCCGAGCAGGTCGAGCAGGACCATGGCGTCGTGATCGGCGGTGCCGGGCTGGGCGTAGTACGTCACCATGCGGTGGCCGGAGGTGCCTTCCAGCTCCATGGACTGGTAGCCGAGGGTGAGGTCGCCGACGTCGGGGTGGTGGAAGGTCTTGCGCCCGTAGGAGTGGCCCTTGACGTCGTAGCGTTCCCACAGGCGGGCGAACTCCGGGCTCTTGAGGAGGAGTTCACCGGCGAGCCGGGTGAGGTCGGGGGCGTCGGGGTCGGTACCGGCGAGGGCGCGCAGCCGGGCCACGCAGCCGCGGACCTGGGTGTTCCAGTCGTGGAACAGGTCACGCGAGGTGGGATGGAGGAAGAGGTAGCGGGCGATGTTGCGCTCCCTGACCGGCCAGTCCTCGATGCCGGGGAGGAGTCGCAGTCCGCCGGGGTTGGCGGCGAGCAGGTCATTGGTGCGGCTGACGACGTGCGCGGGCTGGGGGCGCAGGCTCTCCAGGAGCAGTTTCACGCCGGGCCGGACGGTGCGGCTGGGTGCGGTGGGAGGCTCGGGCATACTGCGCGCGGCGCGGGCGGCCAGGCTGCGCAGATGCTCGTGCTCGTCTTCCTCCAGCAGGAGGGCGCGGGCGAGGGAATCGACCACGGACACGCTGGGCCGGGTCTCCTTGCCGCGCTCCAGACGGACGTAGTAGTCGATGCTGATCCCGGCCAGAGTGGCCAGTTCCTCACGGCGCAGCCCTGGCGTACGGCGCAGGCCGGAACCAGCCGTCAGGCCGGCCTCCTCCGGGGTCACCCGGGCCCGGCGGGCACGCAGGAAGCGGCCCAGCTCGGTGCCCGCGGTGTTCTGCTGCTCGCTGTTCATGTCTTCCAGTCTGCGGGCCGCGCGACCGCTGCGGCACATGCGTGGGGGGCCCTGTCATACCCCGGAACGCCGCTCCCCGGCACAGCCCGACCTGCCACGCGGCGCGCGGTGCAGGAAGAGTGGTGGCATCGAAGACCTCCGTCGGGATGCACGGCGGACAGGAACGTTTCTACGCCAGATCGTCGAGAACCATGAGCAAGGAGCGGCACGTTGGAAATCCTCAAGCAGCAGCCCACCGTCAAGGCGCCCGCCGACTGGTTCACCGGGGACGTCTGGTTCGACGTCATCCATGCGGGTCAGGAGCCGTCGCGGATACGCGCGAACATGGTGCGTTTCTCGCCCTGTGCGCGCACCGACTGGCACTCGCACGCGATGGGCCAGACCCTCCACATCGTCTCCGGCGTCGCGCTGATCGGCACGCGTGACGGCACGGTCATCGAGGCTCATCCCGGTGACACGGTCCACACCCCGCCGGGCGAGGAGCACTGGCACGGTGCCGCCCGGGACCGCTTCATGGAGCACCTCGCGATGTGGGAGGGCACCGGCGACGGCAGCCCCGAGACCGAGTGGCTCGAGAAGGTCTCGGACGAGGACTACGACGCCCCGCGCCGCAGTACATCACTGTTGCTCGCCCGAGACCTCTCCCAAGTGTGTTGATCGGAAATCGGACGTCGGCAGCGACCTGTGGCCGTACGGGTCGATGCCCGCCTCCGAGGAGGGCCGGCGCATGGGCCACGAGTTCCTCGGTGTGGTCGAGGAGGTCGGCTCGGCGGTGTCCGGGCTGACGTCCGGTGACCTGGTGGTCGCGCCCGGCAAGTCGGTGACGGTGATCGGCGACGGCGCGGTCGGACTGTGCGCGGTACCGGCCGCCAAGCGGCTCGGCGCCGAGCAGATCATCCTCATGGGCCGACACACCGACCGTACCGACCTCGGCCGCGACTTCGGCGCCACCGACGTCGTACCCGAGCATCGTCCGCCACGGTGGCGTGATCAGCCGGCTCGGTGTCGCGCAGTACACCGGGATCCCGCTCGGCTTCGAGTCGATGACGGGCAACATCACGGTCACCGGCGGAGCCGCCCCGGCCCGCGCCTACATCGAGGAACTGCTGCCCGACATCCTCGACGGCACGGTCGAGCCCGGCCGGGTCTTCGATCACACCGTCGGCTTCGACGGCGTACCCGACGGCTACCGGGCCATGGCCGACCGGACCGCTCTCAAGGTCCTGATCCGGCCCTGACCTGGTCGAGAGCCCTCGCCGACCGTCAGTTCTGCTTCTCCTCCGCGGGTTTCACGTTCGCCCCGGCGGCGACCATGTCCAGCAGGATCATCCGGTCGTGGTCGGGGGTGCCGGGGGTCGCGTAGTGGGCGACCAGCCGGTGGCCGGGGAAGCCTTCCAACTGCATGGACTGGTAGGCGAGGGTGAGCGTGCCGACGTCCGGGAGGTGGAAGGTCTTGCTGCCGTGGGTGTGCGCCCGAACGTCGTAGCGGTCCCAGAGCTGTACGAACTCCGGGCTCTCCGCCAGCAGTTCGTCGACGAGCCCGACGAGGTCGGGGGCATCCGGGTCGGTGCCGGCCAGGGCACGCAGCCGCCCCACGCACGCGCGGATCTGCTCGTCCCAGTGGTCGAAGACCGTGCGGGCACCGGGGTTGAGGAACACCCAGCGCGCGACGTTGCGCTTCTCTACCGGCCACTGCTCCATGCCGACGAACAGACGTAGCCCGCCCGGGTTCCACGCGAGCAGGTCCATCGTGCGGCTGACCACGACCGCGGGGTGGGGCCGCAGGCTCTCCAACAGCAACTCGATGCCGGGCCCTACCGATGAGCTGGGCGCTGTCGAGGGTGCCGAGGCGGCGGGGCGGGCGGCGCAAGCGGCGAGGTCCCGCAGGTGCTCGTGCGCGTGCTCGTCCAGCAGGAGGACCCGGGCGAGCGCGTCGACGACGGACGGGCTGGGGTGTGCCTCCTTGCCGCGCTCCAGGCGCGTGTAGTAGTCGATGCTCACGCCGGCGAGGGTGGCCAGCTCTTCGCGGCGCAGCCCGGGTGTGCGCCGGAGGCCGGGGCCCGCCTTGAGGCCGGCCTGCTCGGGTGTCACCCGGGTGCGGTGGGCGCGCAGGAAACGCCCCAGTTCAGTGCCGTCGCTGCCGTTGCGCCGCTCACGTGCCATGCGGCCAGTGTGTCAGGCCGGGCGAGGATCCAGGTGCTGGTCATGGGGGCCCTGTCACACCCCCGAACAGCGCTCCCCGGCACAGCTCGGCCTGCCACGCGACGCGTCCGGCGCGCAGGCTGAATGACGGTTGAAGAAGTCGTTCCGCGCAGAGAATCCCCTTCGCTTCGTTCTCAGGAGAACCACCCGTGTCCAGTTCTGTCGCATCGGACAAGCCGTCGTCGTCGGCCGATACCGCCGCCGGGCGGCCCGGCAGCGAGAACGGTGCCCGTTGGGCGCTGGCGGCGGCGCTGCTCGGCTTCTTCGTGATGACGCTCGACGCCCTGATCGTGAACGTCGCACTGCCCGAGATCGGGCGCGGCTTCGGCGGCGGCATGACAGGGCTGCAGTGGGTGGTGGACGGCTACACGCTGATGTTCGCCGCGCTACTGCTGTCCGCGGGGTCGGTGACCGACCGGATCGGTGCGCGGCAGGCGTTCGGGACCGGGCTCGTGGTGTTCACCGCCGCCTCGGCCGCCTGCGGTTTCGCACCGAACCTGGGTGTGCTGATCGTGGCGCGGCTGGTGCAGGGCGCGGGTGCCGCGGTGATCGTGCCGGCCTCGCTGGCGCTGATCCGCGAGGCGTTCCCCGACCCGGCCCGCCGCGCCCGGGCGATCTCGGTGTGGGCGATGGGCGGATCGGTGGGCGCCGCGGCCGGCCCGGTGCTGGGCGGCGTGCTCAGTGAGCTCAACTGGCGGATGATCTTCTTCGTCAACCTTCCGGTGGGCGTGCTGGCGCTGTTCCTCCTCACCCGCACCGCCCGCTCGCCCCGCCGGGGCGACGCCCCCTTCGACTGGACCGGGCAGACAACCGCAGTCGCCGCGATGGGCGGCCTGACGTACGCGGCCATCGAGGCCGGTGCCGTGGGCCTGGGCGCGCCGCGCGTACTGCTCGCGCTGGCGGTGGCCGTGGTGGCGGCAGTGGTCTTCGTGGTGGCCCAGGCACGCGGCCGGAACCCGATGGTGCCGCTGGAACTCCTGCGCGCCCGCACGATGGCACTCTCGGCGACCATCGGCTTCGCCCTCAACGTCGGCTTCTACGGCATGATCTTCCTCCTCGGCCTGTACCTCCAGCAGGAACAGGACCTGTCGCCGATGGCCACCGGCCTGGCGTTCCTGCCGATGACACTGCTGACCGCGGTCAGCAGCCCGACCGCCGCCCGGCTCAGCGCGAGGTTCGGGGCGCGGACGCCGATCATCACCGGCCAGCTCCTGATGGCCGCCGGCCTGGTGGCGCTCTGCCTTCCGCCCGCCTCGGCGCCCGCCTGGCTCCTGGTCCTGCTGATGATCCCGGTCGGAACCGGCGGCGGCCTCGCCGTACCGGCGGTGACCTCACTGCTCCTCGACCGCGTCCCCGCCCAGCGCGCCGGCACCGCCAGCGGCGTCCTGAACGCCTCCCGCCAGCTCGGCGGCGCCCTGTCCGTGGCCGTCTTCGGCGCCCTGGTCTCCCACCACGCGCAGTTCCTGCACGGGCTGCGCACCAGCCTCCTGATCGCCGCCCTGCTCGTGGTCGTGACCGCGGCAGCCTCCGCACTCCTCAAGGAGAAGACCTCATGACCCCGACATCGGCGACATCGGCCTGGACCAGCCAGGAGCTCGACAGCATCGAACACGCGGAGGAACTGGAGATCGCGTCCCTGCGACGCGACGGCGAGCTGGGCAGCCGGCGAACCATCTGGGTGGTCCGCGTCGGCGACGGCATCTGCATCCGTTCCGTCAACGGCCCCACCTCCGCCTGGTACCGCAGCACCCGGGCCCGCCAGGAAGGCCGTATCCAGGCCGGCGGGGTCGGGAAGGACGTCACGATCGTCGACGTCGCCGACGACACCACCGTCAACGACGCCGTGGACGCCGCGTACCGGGCCAAGTACGGGCACTACGCCGCGTACATCATCAAGGCCATCACCAGCCCCGAGGCGGCCTCCACCACGATGCGGCTCGAACCGCGCTGACCCAACTCCCCCACGGCCAACAGCAGCTCCACGAGAACCATCAGATCGGAAACACCATGCTCACCGTCAACGCCTACGCCGCCACGTCCGCCACTGAACCCCTCACCCCCACGACCGTCGAGCGCCGCGACGTCGGCCCGCACGACATCCTCATCGAGATCAAGTACGCCGGCATCTGCCACTCCGACATCAGCAACGCCCGCAGCGAGTGGGGCCCGTCGACCTACCCCGTGGTCCCCGGGCACGAGATCGCCGGCATCGTCACCGAGGTCGGCGCCGAGGTCACCCGGCACGCGGTCGGCGACCGGGTCGGCGTCGGCTGCATGGTCAACTCCTGCCGTGAGTGCGAGCCCTGTCTGCGGGGCGAGGAGCAGTACTGTCTGGCGGGCAACACCCTCACCTACGGCGCCGTCGACAAGGACGGCACTCTCACCCAGGGCGGCTACTCCACCCACGTCGTGGTGACCGAGGACTTCGTCGTCCGCATCCCCGAGGGCCTCGGCCTCGACGAGGCCGCCCCGCTCCTGTGCGCGGGAATCACCACCTACTCCCCGCTGCGCCGCTGGGGCGCGGGCCCCGGCAAGAAGGTCGCCGTCATCGGACTCGGCGGCCTGGGCCACCTGGCCGTGAAGCTCGCGCACGCCATGGGCGCCGAGGTCACCGTCCTGTCCCAGTCGCTGAAGAAGATGGACGACGGTCTGCGGCTGGGCGCCGACCACTACTTCGCCACCAGCGACCCTGCCACCTTCGAGGAGCTGGCCGGCACCTTCGATCTGATCGTCAACACGGTCAGCGCGAAGCTCGACCTCGATGCCTACCTCGGCCTGCTGGCCGTGAACGGCGCCCTGGTCAACGTCGGCGCCCCCGCCGAGCCGCTGTCGGTCCAGGTGTTCTCGCTGATCCTGCGCGGCCGGTCGTTCGCCGGTTCGCTGATCGGCGGCATCCGCGAGACCCAGGAGATGCTCGACTTCTGCGCCGAGCACGGCATCGGCTCCGAGATCGAGGTCATCCCGGCCGACAGGATCAACGAGGCGTACGAGCGGGTCCTCGCCTCCGACGTGCGCTACCGCTTCGTGATCGACACCTCGACGCTGGCCTGACCCACGGCCACGGCCACCTGAGACCGCCCCGTACGAGGAGCCGCGCCCGAGAGCCCTCGTACGGGGTGCCGCCGAGCAGAGAAAAGCCGGGGCGGCGAGGGGGTGCGGCGGCAGCGGCGTGGGGGGCCGTGTCACACCCTGGAACGCCGACTTCCGGCATGGCACGGTCTGCCGTGGTGCGGGAACAGCGACCGGGCCCGATGCTCGTCGAAGATCCTCTCGCACCCGCAGGAGTCCGCCCGCCCCGCGGAGACTGCCGCACGAGAACCGAGGAGATGAGCGGATGGCCACCACTGCTCCCTGGACCGACGACGAACTCGACCGGGTCGGATCGGCCGAGGAACTGGACGTCGCCTCCCGGCGCCTGGACGGCGAGCTGGGCAGCCCGCGCACCATCTGGGTCGTGCGCGTGGACGACGACATCTACGTCCGCTCCGTGAACGGGCCCACCTCCGCCTGGTTCCGCGGCACCCGAGCCCGCCACGAGGGCCGGGTCGAGGCCGGCGGGGTCGAGAAGGACGTGGCGTTCGAGGACGTCGACGGCGAGATCAACGACGCGGTCGACGCCGCCTACCGCACCAAGTACGGCCGCTACTCCGCCAACACCATCCAGCGCATCACGAGCTCCACCGCGGGCTCGACGACCATGCGGCTCCTGCCGCGCTGAACGTCGCAGGAGAAGAACGATGTTCACCCTCAACGCCCACGCCGCCACGTCACCCTGCGAGCCCCTCGTCCCGACCACGATCGACCGCCGTGATCCCGGTCCCCGAGACGTTGCGCAGTCGGTCGTCCCGCTCCTGACCAGGCCGGGGGTCATGCCGTGATCGGTCTCGAACTCGTCGTGGTCCTCGGCGTGGCGGTGCTCCTGGGCAACGCCGCCGGTGACCGCTACCGGATCGCCCCGCCCGTCGTGCTCCTCGTCCTCGGCGCGCTGCTCGGCTTCGTGCCCGCGCTGCGCGAGGTGGAGCTGCCGCCGGAGGCGGTGCTGCTCATCTTCCTGCCGGTACTGCTGTACTGGGAGAGCCTGACCACGTCCCTGCGGGAGATCCGGCGGGATCTGCGCGGCATCATCCTGATGAGCACCGTGCTGGTCATCGGCACCGCCGGAGCCGTGGCGGCCGTGGCACACGAGTTGGGCCTGGCCTGGGGACCGGCATGGGTGCTGGGCGCAGCCGTGGCCCCCACCGATGCGACCGCCGTCGGCGTTCTCGCCAAGGCACTGCCCCGCCGCAACGTCACCCTGCTGCGCGCCGAGAGCCTCATCAACGACGGCACCGCGCTCGTGGTCTTCGGACTGGCAGTCGGCATCACGGTCGGCGAGGAACACTTCACCGTCCCGCACGTCACCTGGCTGTTCGCCGTCTCCTACCTCGGCGGAGCCGCCGCCGGAGCGTTGACCGCATGGCTGGTGATCATGGCGCGGCGGGTCTTCGACAACCCGCTGCAGGGCAACGTCGCCATGATCCTCACCCCCTTCACCGCCTATCTCCTCGCCGAGCTGATCCACGCCTCCGGCGTCCTCGCGGCCGTCTCCGCCGGGCTGATCATGAGCCAGGCCGGACCGCGCATGGCCGCAGCCGCGATGCGCCGCCAGGCGGAGGAGTTCTGGTCGCTGGCGACCTTCCTGCTCAACGGTTCCCTGTTCGTCCTCGTCGGCCTGCAGGCGCAGGCGGCCGTACGCGAACTGCACGGCAGTGACCTCACCCAGGCCCTCATCGCCGTCGCGGCCGTCTCAGCCGTGGTCGTCGCCGCGCGCTTCGCCTTCAACTTCACCGTGCCGTACCTGATCCGTCTGCTGGACCGCCGTCCGCAGCAGCGCCTGCGCCGGATGAACTACCGCGCCCGTGTGATCACGTCGATCGCCGGCTTCCGGGGCGCGGTCTCGCTGGCGGTGGCCCTGTCGGTGCCGACGGCGCTCGACTCCGGCGCGCCCTTCCCCGACCGCGACACCATCGTCTTCGTCACCTCCGGCGTCATCGTCACCACCCTCGTGGTGCAGGGGCTGCTGCTGCCGGCCGTGGTGCGCTGGGCCGGGCTGCCCCACGACACGTCGGTGGACGAGGAGCGCATCCTCGCCGAGACGACCGCCACCGAGGAGGCCCTCAAGGCCCTCCCCGCGCTCGTCGACGACCTGGCCACGGACCCGGCCGTAGCCGAACGCATGCGCGAGGAGTACGAGTCCCACCTGCTCGTCGTCCGCGCCGACGGCGGCGGCGAGACCGCCACCGAGGACGAGGACGTCCTGCGCCACCACCGGCACTACACCGCCCTGCGCCTGGCCCTCCTCGCCCACAAACGCGCCACGTTGGTCCGCCTGCGCGACGACCACGAGATCGACGACACCGTGCTGCGCCACGTCCAGCGTCGGCTCGACCTCGAAGAAGTACGGCTGTCCGGGCGCCAGGCCGCCGAATGACCCCCACCAGAACAGGAGAAACCATGCCCGCGTCCCCGGACGAAAGCGATCGCGAAGAGGTCCTCACGGCCTACCGCGCCCATCTGCGGGCGATGACCGACGGCGACACCGACACCCTGGACGACCTGCTCGACGACGGCTTCGTCCTCACCCACATCACCGGGTACCAGCAGCCCAAGGCCGAGTGGCTGTCCCAGATGCGAGCCGGCCGGTTCGTCTATCACCGCGTGATCGAGAAGAACGTCACCGTCGACGTGGAGGGTGACACGGCCCGCCTCGTCGGCCGCATCGTCACCGAGGCGACGGTCTACGGCACCCATGCCGACTGGCCGCTGCAATTCGCCATGGACTGGGCCCGGGACGGCGACACCTGGACCGCACTGCGCTCCGTGGCAACGACCTGGTAGCAGGTCCAGGACCAGGCGGACGCGAACCGGAGATCACGTCCGAGCGCGAGACGGAACACGAAGAAGGCAAGAAAGCACAGAGCAAGTACCAGGAAGGGCGGCACACACATGGCACAGGAACCCTCGCGGGCCCAGCAGTTGCTCGGCGACCTCGCGCCGAAGATGGTCCAGCTGACCGACGACGTGCTGTTCGGCGACGTGTGGAAGCGGGAGGGTCTGTCCCCGCGGGACCGCAGCCTGATCACCGTCTCCGTGCTGGCGGCGACGTACCGCCCCGAGCAGCTGAACAGCCATCTGCGGCTGGCGCTGGAGAACGGGCTGACCAGGGACGAACTCGTCGAGGCCCTCACCCATCTGGCCTTCTACGCCGGATGGCCCAGCGGAATGGGCGCGCTCACCCAGCTCAAGACCATCGTCGACGACGAGACGAAGAAGCGGGGCGAGGTCCCGCGGCCTGGTGCAGGCCCGTGGCGGTGAGGTCCTGGTGATGCGTGCGGGCGACACCGTCCACACACCCCCGGGCGAGTGGCACTGGCACGGTGCCGCCCCCGACCACTTCATGACCCATCTCGCCCTGTCGGACAGCACGGGCGATCCCGCCGTGCCCGACGTCGAGTGGGGCGAGCACGTGAGCGATGCCGACTACGAGTACGAAGGACATTGCGATCGGCTGTGCGGTGAGTGTGCTGGTGGGGCTCTTCTTCTGGCCGCGTGGCGCGACGGCGGCGTTCGACCGGGCTCTCGCCGAGGCATATAGGGACAGCGCCCGGTACCTGGCGGGCGCGGTGGAATACGCCGTCGGCCGCTGCGGCACCGAGCCCGTCTCCGCCGACGCCTCGCTGGCAGAACGCCTCGAAGCCGCAGCCGCCGCCCGAAGGCTCGACGACGCCTTCCGCGGCTACCTGGCCGAACGCGGCCCGAAACCGGTACCCCTGGCCGAGATGGCCACCCTGGTCACCGGCATCGTGGGGCTGCGCCTCGCCGCGGACGCGGTGCTGGGCCTGTGGCAGCGCGCCGGCGAGCTGGAGCCCGAGCCGGACCGGGCCGGTGCTCGCCTCGTCCTCCTGGGCGCCGTCGGCCGCGTCTCCGGCTGGTACCGGGACCTGGCCGCAGGCCTGGGCCAAGCCACCCCCGTCCGGGATCCCCTGCCGCGCAACCCCGTAGCCGAAGCGGAGTTGGTCGAATCCCTCCGCCGCGATCTGAGCGACGAGCACGGGCAGGCCACGGACACCGCCGTCCGCATCATCTGGACCGCCGACCACCTCGACGCCGCCCGCCGCCTCCAACCGAGCCTGGCAGCCGCCGCCGGGGCGGACAAGCCGTCCTGACCCGGGATGCCTTCCGAACCAACCCGCACATACCGGCGGGCCAACTCCGTTCGGCTGCACGGGAGTTCCTCGACGAGGCCGGTCAAGTCAAGGCCGGACGTGGGGGGTAGTGGCGTTACCCGGCAAAGCACGCCCTCCCACCCGGACGAGCACGCTGATTGAATCGGCCTCACCGCCCGACAACATCCGAACCGCAGGACGCCCACCGCCGGACGAGCATAGGCGTCACCCGAAGCCACAGACGTGAACCGAACGTCGCGGGGCGCCATGCCCAGGGTTCATCTCGGGCTCGGTCCACTTCGGCCGCTCGATGAGCGAAGGCCGCATCCGAGGCCCAACAGGGCCAGGACAGAAACCTGACCAGGGCAACAGGGTGTGCTTCTTCGCCACCTCCGGCGACACGCCACGGGCGCTCCCAACAATCGAACCACGAGGGATGTAACCCATGCACGAACAGGACAGCACGCCGAACGGCGACTCGGCAGACCGCAGCCGTCGCGGCTTCCTGAGCGCGGCCGCACTCGCAGCGACCTCACTGGTGGCCGTGTCGGGGGCCGTACCCCAGGCATACGCGGCACCGTCCGCCACGGGAACCGGGACCCCCGACCGCCGTCGCAGCCAGGTGACCGCAGCCATCACCCAGACCGGCCACCGCAGGCTCGGCTCCTTAAAGGTCTCCGGCATCGGCCTCGGCACCCAGACCATGCCGGGCAACCTCTACGGCCCCGTCACCAGCCGCAAGGACATGATCGGCCTCATCCGGACAGCCGTCGACCAAGGGGTGACGTTCTTCGACACGGCCGAGGCGTACGGACCCTTCGAGTCGGAACGGATCGTCGGGGACGCCCTCCGACCCGTCCGCGACGACGTGGTGATCGCGTCCAAGTTCGGCTGGGACATCGACCCGGACACCGGGGCCCGAGGCGGCCTGAACAGCCGTCCGGACCACATCCGCCGCGCCGTCGACGGCATGCTGAAGCGCCTCAGGACGGACCACATCGACCTGCTCTACCAGCACCGGGTCGATCCCACCGTCCCGATCGAGGACGTCGCGGACACCGTGAAGGACCTCGTCTCCCAGGGCAAGGTCCTGCACTGGGGCCTTTCCGAGCCGGGTCTGCAGACCATCCGCCGGGCCCACGCGGTCCTGCCGCTCACCGCGATCCAGAACGAGTACTCCACGCTGTGGCGCGGACCCGAGGAGCACGTCCTGCCGCTGTGCGAGGAACTCGGCATCGGCTTCGTGTGCTGGGCGCCTCTGGGCATGGGCTTCACGACCGGCACCATCAATCCGTACACCCGGTTCGCGCAGGGCGACTTCCGGGCCGCGGTGCCCCGCAACAGCCCGGACAACATGCCCGCCAACATGGCACTGGTGCAACTGCTCCAGGACTGGGCCGTACGCAAGGGCGCCACGCCCGCCCAGATCGACCTCGCCTGGCTGCTGGCCCAGAAGCCGTGGATCGTCCCGATACCCAGCACCACCAGGCTGTCCCACCTCCTGGAGAACATCGGCGCGGAAGAAGTCAGGTTCAGCCCCGGCGAACTCCAGGAGCTGAACGCCGCCGTCGCGCGGATCACCATCAGCGGTGCACGGCTCATGCCGCCGGTCCTCGCACAGACGGGCGTCGAAGCACCGCCCCGCTGACCGACCACGCACACCGAACAGGACAGGACGTAGTCGTGCCGCCCCGGCCGAACTCCCATACCTCAGAGGGAGTTCGGCCGGGGACGGTATTCGCGAGGCCCTCAAGCGGCCGGCCGGTCAGGATTCTTGCGGCCCTTGTGGCCCACACGGCCGGATGCGCTGCGGACGGTGAGTACAGCGCAGACGGTGCATACGGAACCCGGGGCTCCAGCATCGGGGTGTCCGTCACCCTGGAGGACGATGCCATCACCGCCGTCGAGGTCAGCACCGTGCGCTGAACACCGCGGGAGGCGCGAGCGGCGCTCAGGCGGCCACCTTCAGCGCCTCCGTGATCAGGCGTGAGGCGCGGCGGGCCTCGGTCGCCGGGTCGGAGCCGGTGAGCACGTTCGTCATGTAGCCCTTGATCGGGTTGTCCGCCTCGACGGCGGCCCACTCGGGTGTGCTGGGGGTCGCGCGGCCCTGCGCGGCCCCCGCCGCCATCGCCGCGACCCCTTCCTCACCGGCGACGGCCTTCGCCAGTTTCGCCTTGTTCGGCACGTAGTTCATGGTGCGGGCCAGCTCGGTGTCCCACTTCGCGCCGGTCAGCGCCGCGACCACCGCGACGGCGCCCTTGCGGACGTCCGTCCTGCGGGGGACGACCAGATCGGAGCCCCCGGTGAAGACCGCGCCGGGCTTGCTCTCGCTCTTGCCGGGCACGGGGAAGAAGCCCAACTTGCCTTCCAGGGCGGGATTCTGCTCGAGAACCGCCTGGGCCAGTCCGGGCACTCCCACGATCTGCGCCACCTTGCCCCCGGCGAACACGCCGGCCTGGGGCGGGTGGTCCTCGTCCGCCGCGACGGGGCCGTCGCCGAGCGCCTGGAGCCGGCGGTAGAAGTCCATGCCGCGCAGGGCGGCCCGGGTGTCGAGGGCGCCCGTCCAGCGGCCGCCGTCCTCGGTGGCGAGGTCGCCGCCCTCGTCCCAGATGAACCCGGCGAGGGTGTACCAGTCCTGGCCGGCCAGGTAGATGCCCTGGTCGCCGCCCGAGTTCAGCTTCTCGGTCGCGGCGAGCCAATCGGCGCGGGTGCGGGGCGGGGCCGTGACGCCGGCCTGCGCGAAGAGGTCCTTGCGGTAGATCACCACACGGTTGGCCGCGTACCAGGGGATGCCGTACTGGTGGAAGCGCTGCTGTCCCGGTTCGGAGAGACCGGGCAGCCAGTCGTCCCTCCCCCACTTCGCCGCGGCCTCCAGCGTCAGGTCGAGCAGTCCGCCTCCGTCGACGTACTGCGGGACCTGGGTGTTGCCGACCTCGATGACGTCCGGCCCGTTCCTGTCGTCGGCTGCCAGCGCGGTCTCCACCTTGTCGCCGATGCCGGTCCATTGCTGGATGCGGATGTCGAGGTCGAGGTCGGGGTGGTCGTGTTCGAAGTCGGCGGTGAACCGGTCGAGGAACTCCTGGGAGGCACTGTCCTTCATCAGCCACACGGTGACCGTCTGCCGGTCCGATCCCCCCGTCCCGGGAAGCACGCCACAGGCGGTGAGGAGGAAGGCGGACACGCAGACAACGGCGAGGAGGCGACGTCTCACGGGGATCCTGTTCTGTCTGGCGGACAGGGCGAGGGGCCCGACATGGGGGACGAGCGCTGCGCTCGAGCGGGTGCCTCCGGATTTTGGTATGGACCAATGCGAGCGGTCAAGAGGGGCCCGGGGAGATCGGACCCGGCCCCCGTCGCCCCGCCATCCCGTAGCCCCATCGCCCCGACGCCTCGCGCTCCGCCGCACCTTCGGGCACGGTGGAGTGACGCGTGACACACGTGACGACGCCGTCACGGTCGAGAGGAGCACCTGATGTCGAACCACACCTACCGGGTCACGGAGATCGTCGGCACCTCGCCGGACAGTGTCGACCAGGCCGTCCGCAACGGCGTCGCCCGCGCCTCGCAGACGCTGCGCAACCTGGACTGGTTCGAGGTGACCCAGGTGCGCGGCCAGATCGAGGACGGCGGGATCGCACACTGGCAGGTGGGCCTGAAGGTCGGCTTCCGCCTGGACGAGTCGGACTGACGACCGAGGCCGAGGCCCTTCAGGTCCGGCCCTCGCCCTCCTGCGCCTGCTCGAGCGCGCCGGACGGAGCCGTCCAGCGCGCCCGGACGACGGTGAAGCCGGCCCGTTCGGCGTCGTCGCACACGAGTTCGTCGTCGTCCACGAGCACGCGGACATCGCGGTCGCGGGCCAGCCTTCGCAGGACCTCCAGCTTGGTGCGCCGGGCGGGCCTGCGGTCGTCGTTGCGCCGCATGTGGACGCGCCCCTCCGGCAGGCCCTGTGCGGCGAGCCAGGCCAGGGTGTCCCGTCGGCAGCGCTCGGGCCGGCCGGTGAGGTAGACGACCTCGCACTCCTCGGCGCTGGCCAGCACCAGTGCGATGCCCTCCGGGAGCGGCGGGTCGTGCGGCGCGGCCGCGAAGAACGCGTCCCAGTCGCGCGGACTGCGCTCCAGGAACCGCTGCCGGTGGGCCGTGTCGGCGAGGGTGTTGTCCAGATCGAACACGGCGACGGGCCGCCTGCTGCTGTCGGTCACGGCATCCACCCTAGGACAACCTTTATTGCTCATGGGATCCATTTTCATATAGCGTCCTCGCAGCTCACCCCGAGCCGATCGAGGAGGTTCCCATGGCCGTCCCCAAGCGGAAGACGTCCCGCAGCAACACCCGGCACCGCCGCGCCCAGTGGAAGGCGAGCACGCCGCGGCTCGTGCCGGTCACCGTCGACGGCGTCCGCCACCTCGTGCCCCAGCACCTGGTGAAGGCCTACGAACGCGGCCTGCTGCACCCCGAGGGCTGACCGACATGCTCCGACTGGCGGAGCGGCTCAGGAATCCTGCGGGCCGTGCGGTGTTGAACCTCGTATGAGTTCCGTGATCGCCTCGGCCCGCTTCTCCGTCCTCGACCGCTCGCGCATCCGCGAGGGGCACACCGCCGCCGAGGCGCTGCGGGACACCGTGGCGCTGGCGCGGGAGGCCGAGCGGCTCGGCTACCACCGCTTCTGGGTGTCCGAGCACCACGGCGTGCCCGGGGTGGCGGGTTCCGCGCCGACCGTTCTCGCGGCAGCCGTGGCCGGTGCGACCCGTACGATCCGGGTCGGCACGGGCGGGGTGATGCTGCCCAACCACCGGCCGCTGGTGGTGGCCGAGCAGTTCGGCGTGCTGGAGTCGCTCTTCCCGGGCCGGATCGACATGGGTCTGGGGCGCTCGGTGGGCTTCACCGGCGGTGTGCGCCGGGCGCTCGGCCGGGACAAGGACGACGCCGACGCCGACGACTTCGCGGCCCAGCTGGCGGAACTGCTCGGCTGGTTCCGGGGCGGCTCCCCGACCCGGGTGCACGCGTACCCGGCAGAGGGCCTGAGCGTGCCTCCGTTCGTGCTGGCCATGGGCGAGGGCGCGACGATCGCGGCCCGTGCGGGCCTGCCGCTGGTCATCGGCGACCTCCGCGACCGGGAGCGGATGCGGCGGGGCATCGACCACTACCGCACCCACTTCCGCCCCTCCCCCTGGGCGTCGCAGCCGTACGTCGTCGTCTCGGGCACGGTCGTGGTGGCCGCCGACCCCGGGCAGGCGCGCCGTCTGCTGCTGCCGGAGGCCTGGTCGATGGCGTACTCCCGCACCCACGGCACCTTCCCGCCGCTGCCGCCCGCCGGACAGGTCGAGACCCGCACGATGACCGCGAAGGAACGCGGCTTCTACGAGTCCGGCCTGAGCGGCCATATCGCGGGCTCCGAGGAGCAGGTGACCGACGAGCTGGAGACCCTGCTGAAGGAGACCGACGCCCAGGAGGTCCTCGTCACGACCAGCACCCACGACCGTGCCGCGCTGCTGGACTCCTACCGCCGGCTCGCCGGGATCGTGGACCGGGAGCGGAACCGCTAGCTGCGCCGCTGCTCCTGCCAGGAGCGGTAGTGGTCCACCAGGGTCTCCTCGATCGGGCGGTAGGCGAGGCCGAGTTCCTCGGTGCTTCTGCGGTTGTCGACGCGGAAGCGGATGCCGAGATGGTTGCGGATGTAGGCCTGGGAGAGACCGAAGGCGGGGCCGAGGATACGGACCGGCCAGTGCGGGAGGGCGGTGCGGGGGAGGCGCCGGTTTCTCGGGTGGTGCTTCAGCAGGGCCTTCGCCATCTGGTGGAAGGAGGTCATCTCCTGCGCGGCGACGATGTAACGGCCGTGCGCTTCGGGGTGTTCCGCCGCCGCCATGTGGGCCGCCGCCACGTCCCGGACGTCGACGGTGGTGAAGCTGAAGTCGGGGGCGCCGTAGAAGAAGTAGCCCTTGAAGAGCTCGTCGAGAAGGAACAGGCTGCCCGAGTCCGAGGCCGGGGTGAGGGACGGGCCCAGGATCAGGCCGGGGTTGAGGGAGACCATCCGCCAGCGGTCCTGGGCGGCCTCGGCCTCCCAGGCGGCCTGCTCGGCCACCGTCTTGGCGTAGTGGTACGGGTTGTTCTCGACCGTGCTGGTGGTGTTGAAGTACCTCTCCGACAGGGTCCGGTCGTCCATCGCCCGTACGTCGGAGTAGTCGCCGAAGATCGCGCCCACGGTGGAGGTGAGGACGAGACGCTCGACCGTCTCCGTGCGCTCGACGGCCGCCACGACGTTGCGCGTGCCCCGCAGGGCGGGTTCCACCACGTCCCGTCGGCCGTCCTTGATCTTCTCCGGCATCAGGAAGGGCGAGGCCACGTGGAAGACCACCGCGCAGCCCTTCATCGCCTCGTCGAAGGAGCCCTCCGTCAGCAGGTCCGCCTCGAAGAGGTCGAGCCGGCCGGGATGGGCGTCCCGCAGGGCGTGCAGGGGCCGGAGCTTCGCCGGGTTCGCCGTGGAGCGCACGGTGGTGTGCACGCGGTAGCCGCGTTCCAGCAGCTGACGTACGAGATGGGCGGCCACGAAGCCGCTGCCTCCCGTCACGAGAACCGTTCGGCCGGCCGGGCTTCCGCTCACGCGCGCTCCCCTCGGAGGTCGGGATGCGCCATGATCCCATCGGAGCCTCCCGAGAGCCCCCCACTCACCGGAAATTCGTTCGACGAGCGGTGCTGCCCGCACCCGGCCGACGGGTCAGCCGCCTCCCGCCTCGACCCGGCGACCGACGGGCCGGCGGTGCCGGGCGCGCGGGGCGAGGCGGGGGGTCGGGGGCTCGCCGTGCCGGGGGGTCGGGGCGACGAGCTGTCGTTGCGGCGGACCGCCCAGCACCCGGGACCCGGCGGCCGCCGCCAGCGCCTTGCGGTCGGCGTGGTCGCCCGGGGCGAGCGCGGGCAGTACCTCGACCTCCGCGACCAGGCCCCGTGCCGTCACCACCCGCCACAGCGAGGCCAACAGCGGGTCGTCGCCGACGAAGGCGGCCACGGTGCTGGCCGCCCCGTCGCGGTCCCGGTAGCGGATGCGCACGGGCTGGACGGGTACTCCGGCGTCCAGCGCGGACTGGAACACGGCCCGCCGGAAGTGCCCCTGGGCGCGGCCGCACCAGGTGCTCCCCTCCGGGAACACCGCGACCGCCCGCCCGGCGCGCAGTGTGTCGGCGATCCGGGCGACCGTCTCGGGCAGGGCGCGCAGCCGGTCCCGGTCGATGAACAGGACTCCGCCACCGGCGACGAGCGCGCCCGCCACCGGCCACCGCCGGATCTCCGCCTTGGCGAGCATCCGGGCCGGGCGGACGCCGGCCAGCAGCGGGATGTCCAGCCAGGAGATGTGGTTCGCGACCAGGAGCAGCCCGGTCGAGGTGGGCGCGGTCGCACCGGTCACCCGGACCCGGACCCCCGCCGCCCGCACCACGGTCCGGCTCCACGACCGGACCACGCGGGCCGGTATCCAGGCGCTGAGCGGCGCCAGCACGACCCCGACCAGGACCAGCAGGACGACCGTCGTGAGCCGCAGCACGGCCCGCGGCAGGCCCGTGAGGGACGCCGTCGTCTCCACGCACGCCCGCGGGGTGCAGGGCGCGCTGGGCAGCCAGACGCTCATCACGCCGGGACGAGCGAGAGGAAGTGCCGCAGATAGCGCGGGTTGACCCGACGCATCGACAGCAGCACGTACAGGTCGGCGACGCCGAAGTCGGGGTCGTGGGCGGGCTCGCCGCACACCCAGGCGCCGAGGCGGAGGTAGCCGCGCAGCAGGGCCGGGAGCTCGGTGCGGGCGACCGGGCCGGCGCCGTTCGGGGTCCAGGGCAGCAGCGGCCGGACCCGGAACTCCTGCGGCGCCAGGTGCTTGTCGCGCACCCGGTCCCAGGTCGCGGTGGCCAGCGTGCCGCCGTCGGCCAGCGGGATCGAGCAGCAGCCGGCCAGCCACTCGTGGCCGCGGTCCACCATGTAGCGGGCGATGCCGGCCCAGATGAGGCCGATGACGGCGCCGTCCCGGTGGTCGGGGTGCACGCACGAGCGGCCGACCTCGACCATGCCGGGCCGGATCGCGTCGAGCGGGCTCAGGTCGAACTCGCCCTCGGAGTACAGCCGTCCGGCGACCGCGGCCCGCTCGGGCGGCAGCAACCGGTAGGTGCCGACCACCTCGCCGGTGACGCGGTCCCGGATGAGAAGGTGGTCGCAGTACGCGTCGAAGGCGTCCGTGTCGAGGCCCGGTTCGGGGCCGTCGAGCCGGGCGCCGAGCTCCCCGGCGAACACCTGGTGGCGCAGTCGCTGTGCGGCCCGGACGTCGTCCTGGTCACGGGCCAGCGACATGAGGTAGCCGTTGCCGCCGGGCGGGACGGCGAGGGCGGGGGGCGAGAGCGGCATGGCGGTCATGAGGTCTCCTGCGCCGAGCGGAAGAAGCATGGGGACGGTGCATGGGGAATGCGCACCTGCTTTCTTCCGCGGCCGGCTGGCCTCGGCGTGTCCTGCGCGGAACCCGGGGATGTGCGGCTGCTGAATCCCGGGAGACGCCGCCCACCAGGGGCGCGGGGCACCGCGCGACCGGCTGCGACGCACCCGCGCCCCGCAGCCTGCGGCCCTCCCCGCGCCGCTACCGCTTGGCGACCTTGCGGGTGGCCCGCAGCCACTCCTTGTTCATGCTCGTGATGGAGACCAGCGGGATGCCCTTCGGACAGGCCGTCGCGCACTCCCCCGCGAGGGTGCAGCCGCCGAACCCCTCCTCGTCCATCTGCGCCACCATGTCCAGCACCCGTGTCTCGCGCTCGGGAGCACCCTGGGGCAGCACATTGAGGTGGTTGACCTTGGCGGAGGTGAACAGCATCGCCGCCCCGTTGGGACACGCGGCCACGCAGGCCCCGCATCCGATGCACTCGGCGTGCTCGAACGCGAGGTCGGCGTCCGGCTTGGGCACCGCGGTGGCGTGGGCCTCGGGCGCGGCGCCGGTGGGGGCGGTGATGTAGCCGCCGGCCTGGATGATCCGGTCGAGGGCGCCGCGGTCGACGACCAGGTCCTTGACGACGGGGAAGGCGGCGGCCCGCCACGGCTCGACGTCGATCGTGTCGCCGTCCCGGAAGGACCGCATGTGCAGCTGGCAGGTGGTGGTGCGCTCCGGTCCGTGCGCGTCGCCGTTGATGACGAGCGAGCAGGCGCCGCAGATGCCCTCGCGGCAGTCGTGGTCGAAGGCGACGGGGTCGTCGCCGCGCAGGATGAGCTCTTCGTTGAGGGTGTCGAGCATTTCCAGGAAGGACATGTCGGGCGAGATGCCGTCCACCTCGTACGTGGACATCGCGCCGTCGGCGTCGGCGTTGCGCTGCCGCCAGACGCGCAGTTTGAGCTTCATGCATAGCTCCGCTGGGTGGGGTGGACGTACTCGAAGACCAGGTCTTCCTTGTGCAGGGTCGGGGCTTCGCCGGTCGTGGTGAACTCCCAGGCGGCCGCGTACCCGAACGCGTCGTCGCGGCGGGCGGCCTCGCCGTCCGGGGTCTGCGACTCCTCGCGGAAGTGGCCGCCGCAGGACTCGGCGCGGTGCAGGGCGTCGAGGCACATCAGCTCGGCGAGTTCCAGGTAGTCGACGACCCGGTTGGCCTTCTCCAGGGACTGGTTGAACTCCTCGCCGACGCCGGGGACCTTGATGCGCCGCCAGAACTCCTCGCGGATCTGCGGGATGCGCTCCAGCGCCTTGCGCAGACCGGGATCGGTGCGGGCCATGCCGCAGAACTCCCACATCAGCTCGCCGACCTCGCGGTGGAAGGAGTCCGGGGTGCGGTCGCCGTCGACCGCGAGCAGCAGGTTGAGCCGGTCCTGGGTCTCGGCCAACACCTCACGGACGACGGGGTGTTCGTCGCTCACCTCGCCCTGGTCCGGGTTGCGGGCGAGGTAGTCGTTGATGGTCGCCGGGAGGACGAAGTAGCCGTCGGCCAGGCCCTGCATCAGCGCGGAGGCGCCGAGGCGGTTGGCCCCGTGGTCGGAGAAGTTGGCCTCGCCGATCGCGAACAGGCCGGGGACGGTGGTCTGCAGGTCGTAGTCGACCCACAGTCCGCCCATCGTGTAGTGCACGGCCGGGTAGATCCGCATCGGCACCTCGTACGGATCCTCGTCGGTGATCCGCTGGTACATGTCGAAGAGGTTGCCGTACTTGGCCTCGACGGCCTTGCGCCCCATGCGCCCGATGGCGTCGGCGAAGTCCAGGTAGACGCCCTGTCCGCCGGGGCCGACGCCCTTGCCCTCGTCGCAGACGTTCTTCGCGGCGCGGGAGGCGATGTCGCGCGGGACCAGGTTGCCGAAGGAGGGGTAGATCCGCTCCAGGTAGTAGTCGCGCTCCTGCTCGGGGATCCGGTTCGGCGGGCGGTCGTCGCCCTTGGCCTTCGGCACCCAGATCCGGCCGTCGTTGCGCAGCGACTCGCTCATCAGCGTCAGCTTCGACTGGTGGTCGCCGGTGCGCGGGATGCAGGTGGGGTGGATCTGGGTGAAACAGGGGTTGGCGAAGTACGCGCCGCGCCGGTGCGCCCGCCAGATCGCGGTGGCGTTGGAGTTCATCGCGTTCGTCGACAGGTAGAAGACGTTTCCGTAACCGCCGCTGGCGAGGACGACGGCGTCCGCGAAGTACGTGTCGATCTTTCCGGTGATGAGGTCCCGGGCCACGATGCCGCGCGCCCGCCCGTCGACGACGATCAGGTCGAGCATCTCGGTGCGCGGGTGCATCTCGACGTTCCCGGCGGCGATCTGCCGGCTCAGGGCCTGGTAGGCGCCCAGCAGGAGCTGCTGGCCCGTCTGGCCGCGGGCGTAGAAGGTCCTGGAGACCTGTACGCCGCCGAACGAACGGGTGTCGAGCAGACCGCCGTACTCCCGTGCGAAGGGCACGCCCTGCGCCACGCACTGGTCGATGATCTCGACCGAGATCTGCGCGAGCCGGTGGACGTTGGACTCCCGCGCCCGGAAGTCGCCGCCCTTGACGGTGTCGTAGAAGAGGCGGTGCACGGAGTCGCCGTCGTTGCGGTAGTTCTTCGCCGCGTTGATGCCGCCCTGCGCGGCGATGGAGTGGGCGCGGCGCGGGGAGTCCTGGTAGCAGAACTGGACGACGTGGTAGCCCTGTTCGGCGAGCGTGGCGCCGGCCGAGCCACCCGCGAGTCCGGTGCCGACGACGATCACGGTGTGCTTGCGCCGGTTGGCCGGGTTGACCAGCTTGGCCTCGAACCGGCGCTTGTCCCAGCGCTCGGCGATCGGACCCGAAGGGGCCTTGGCGTCGACGATCGGCTCGCCGGTCGGGTAGTCCGCGTATGCGGTAGTCATGTTCAGCTCACCACTCCGGTCATAACGCCCACGGGGACGGCGATGAAGCCGGCCGTGAGCAGCAGCGCGAGGACGTCGGCGCCGGCCTTCAGGGCACGGTCGCGGGTGCGGCTGCCGGCGCCGAGGGTCTGGGCGGCGCTCCAGAAGCCGTGCCGGACGTGCAGGCCGAGCGCGAGCATCGCGACGATGTAGATGACGTTGCCGTACCAGGTGGAGAAGGTGTCGATCACGTTCTGGTACGGGTGTCCGGACTGGAAGCCGCCGCTGTGCACGGTGCCGGTCGTCAGGTCCAGGATGTGCCAGACGATGAACAGCGCGAGGATGACGCCGCCCCAGCGCATGGTGCGCGTGGCGTAGTCGGCCCGCGGCCTGCTGTGCACGTACTTCGTCGGACGGGCCCTGATGCCGCGGCGGCTCAGCTGGTACGCGGACACGGCGTGCGCGACGACGGCGGCGACCAGGACCACGCGGATGATCCACAGTGCCCACTCGTAGTGCAGGAAGGGCTCGCCGAGGGTGCGCAGCCAGTGCGCGTAGTGGTTGAAGTCGCCCGATCCGAAGAAGATCTTGAGGTTGCCCAGCATGTGGACGACCAGGTACGACAGCATGATCAGACCGCTGACGGCCATCACGGTCTTCTTGCCGACGGACGAGTCCCACATGGTGCGCGTCATGGACGGTTTTCGGTCCGTCCCCGGTGCCAGAGCCATGGGTCCGACGGTAGGACCGGACCGCCCCATCGGTCCAAGACATGGTCCGCCTGGTTTCCATAGGCGATGACTATCGGCGGCGTAGGCTTGCGGCATGCAGTTCCAGCAGCTCCAGTACTTCGTGGCCGTCGCCGAGACCCGGCACTTCACCCGGGCCGCCGAGCTCGTGCATATCGCTCAGCCGTCGCTGTCGCAGCAGATCAAGGCGCTGGAGCGGGAGTTGGGGGCGGATCTGTTCCTGCGGGCGCGCGGCAACATCACGCTCACCGACGCGGGCGAGGCGCTGCTGCCGCTGGCCCGGCGCATCCTCGCGGACACCGAGACCGCACGCTACGAGGTGCAGGAGCTGGTGCAGCTGCGCAGCGGGCGGGTGCGGCTCGGGGCCACGCCCAGCGTGTGCACCGGCCTGCTGCCGGACGTGCTGCGCGACTTCCACGACCGCTACCCGGGCATCCGGCTGATGATCGAGGAGGGCGGCTCGCACGATCTCGTCCGCGAGCTGGCCCGCGGCGCCCTCGACCTGGCCCTGGTCGTCCTGCCCCTGCCGACGCCGTCCCCCGCGCTGACGACGGTGGAGCTGCTGCGGGAGGACCTGGTCGTGGTGTCCTCCCCCGAGGCCGCCAGACCGGGGAACGGGGGCCGGACCGTCCGGATCGCCGATCTGGAGCGCGAGCCCCTGGTGATGTTCCGGCACGGCTACGACCTGCGAGAACTCACCGTGGCCGCCTGCCGCGCGGAGGGGTTCGAACCGGACTTCGCGGTGGAGGGCGGGGAGATGGACGCGGTGCTCGGGTTCGTGCGGGCCGGGCTGGGCGTGGCGGTCGTCCCGCGCATGGTCGCCGCCCGGTCCGGGCGCGGGCTGCGGGTCACCCCGCTCGCCCGGCCCGGTCTGCACCGCAGAATCGCCCTCGCGCACCGCAGCGACGTCGCGCCGCCGCGGGCGGCCCGGGAGCTCCAGCGGATGCTGCTGGAGCGCTGATCCGGGCTCAGACCCTGTGCACACAGGTGCTCAGTCCAGCACGGCCGGCCTGAGCACCTCCTCGCACCACTGACGGAAGGCGGTGGGGGCGAGGTCGGGGGTGGGGAGCTGGACGGCGCCGTAGAAGCCCTGGTCGTTCTGGGCGTCGATCATGTCGGCGTACCCCTGCGCCCAGGCCTCGGTCGCTCCGGAGCGCAGGATCGCGGCCTGCTGTGCCGCGACGGTGACGAACTCGGCGCGCACGGGCCGGTCGAGCACCTCGGCGAGGACAGCGGCCATGCCCTCGGGGGTGAGGTCGTCGGGGCTGACCAGGGGGACGTCCGCCCGCCCGGTCCAGGAGTCGTCGAGCAGCAGCCTGGCCGCCGCGGCGCCGATGTCGCGCGTGGCGCACAGGCGCAGCACCCGGCCGGGCAGATGCGGCGTGACGAGGACGCCCGTGTCACGGATCGCGGCGGCCTGGCGCAGGGTGTTCTCCATGAGGGCCGGCGGGCACAGGGCCCGGTAGTGGACGCCGGTGGCGGCGATCGCCTCGTCCATGGCGAGGCCCACGGAGATCAGCCCGGCGTTCCTCGCGACGCCGCGGCCGAGGGTGGAGACGGCCACGACCCGGGTGATGCCCTGGGCGCCGATCACCTCGCACAGCGACTCGTTGAAGGCCCGGTACTGTCCCTCGACGCTGTCGGCGGCAGGGTCCGGCGGGACCAGCCAGAACACACGGTCGGCGCCCTCGCACGCCTCCTTCAGGACAGCGGGGTCGGCGTGCGAGCCCCGGACGACCTCCACCCGGTCACGGACCTGCGGGTCGAGCCGGGCGGGGTCGCGGACGATCACCCGGACCGGTGCGGCCGCGGCGGGGTCGTCGAGGAGACGGGCGACGACCTCACGGCCGATCTGGCCGGTCGGAGTGGTGACGACGATCATGAACTGCTCCTGGAAGAACGGTGGTCGGGATGTCGTCGAGCCTGCCGCCGGACCCCGCCGAACTGAAGGACCGCTTCGCTCCCGCTTGTTACCCTCAGGGCAATACCGATCGAAGGGCCGGCCCATGGAGTCCCGTCCGCTGCGCTATTTCGTCGCGGTCGCCGAGGAGCTCAACTTCGCCCGCGCGGCGGATCGGTTGGGCATCTCGCCGCCGCCGCTGTCCCGGGCCGTCCGTCAGTTGGAGACGGAGCTGGGAGCGGTCCTGTTCGAGCGGACGACGCACAGCGTGACGCTGACCACCGCCGGTCAAGTCCTCCTGGAGGAGGCCCGGTTCGCGCTGGAGGCCTTGGAGGCCGCGGAGCGACGGACCCGGCGTGCGGCCTCCGACGAGCCGAAGCTGGTGCTGGCGGTGAAGGCAGACGGGGACGCCGGGCTGCTGGAGCCGATCCTCGCGCGATACGCGGCCGACCCCGCGGCGGCGCCGGTCTCCGTGCGGCTGTGCGCATGGCACGAGCAGACCCGGCTGCTGCGCCGGGGCGAGGCCGATGTCGCCCTGGTCTACGAGCCGTACGACCGCGGCGGCCTCGATGCCGAGCACCTGGCCGCCGAGCCGCGCGTCGCCGCCCTCGCCGTGGCCCATCCCCTCGCGGCCCGGGTCGCGCTGACCCTCGCCGACCTGGGGCTGCGCCCCGACGAGGCGCACGGGTACATGGACGAGGTGCGCGGCAGGGGGAACGACCTCGCCCAGCTCCTCACCCTCGTGGGCCTGGGCGAGGTCGTCCCCCTGCTGCCGGCGTCGGTGGCCGACCGGTATCCCCGGCCGGGCGTCGTCTACCGGCCGGTCCTGGACGCGCCCCCTGCCGTCCTGGTCGTGGCCTGGCCCCAGCAGTCCCGCTCGACGGCCACCGCGGCGCTCGTCCGGGCGGCCACGGCGGTGGCCGAGGACGTCCGCGAACGGCGGGCGGGCTGACGCCGGACGGCCTCGGGCGGTGCCGGCGTCCCCTGGCGGCGGTGGGGTTGCGTGGTCATCCGCCCATGGCCGCTCAGGCCGTCGCGTCCACCAGGGCCAGCTCGTGGAGCCTGTCCGGCGGGCCGGGGCGGGCGTAGTACCAGCCCTGGGCCGTGTCACAGCCCAGTATGCGCAGTTGCTCGGCCTGGGCGCCGGTCTCCACGCCCTCCACCGTGACCGCGAGGTTCAGACTGTGGGCAAGGGAAACGATCCCCTCCACGATCTTGAGGTCGACGGGGTCCGCCGGGAACTGCTGCATGCCCTGGGTGAAGGAGCGGTCCAGCTTGAGCACGCTCACCGGAAGGCGGCGCAGGTTGGCGAGGTTGGAGTAGCCGGTCCCGAAGTCGTCCAGGGCGATGTCGACGCCCATCTCGGCGAGCCGGCGCAGCGGCTTGAGCAGATCGTCGTCGGCGCCGATCAACGCCGACTCGGTCACCTCCAGGCACAGCGCCTCCGGTGCGACGCCCGCGCGTTCCAGGATGTCGACGGTGTCCTGCACCAGCCCGGGGTGGGTGAGCTGGCAGGGAGAGAGGTTGACGTTGATGCGGAGGGGGTCGGAGTCCCCGCCCCGCTCCCGCCACTCGCCGGCCTGGCGCACCGACTCCTCCAGCACCCAACGGCCCAGCGGCACGATCAGCCCGGTGTGCTCGGCGAGCGGGATGAACCGGTCGGGGCCGAGCACCCCGTGCTGCGGGTGCAGCCAGCGCACCAGGGCCTCCGCGCCGCGCACACTGCCGTCGCCGAGGTGGACCAGCGGCTGGTACTCGATGAAGAACTCACCGCGTTCGAGGGCCGCCGGGAGCGCCGTGGTCAGACCGTGCCGGGTGATCGCGCGGGCGTCGGCCTCCGGGTCGGCGAGCTCGAAGCGGTTGCCGCCCGCCGACTTGGCCCGGTACATGGTGATGTCGGCGCTGCGCAGCACCTCCGCCGCGCTGCGCTCCCCCGCCGGGCCCTCGACGATGCCGATGCTGCCGCGCACGGTCAGCTCCCGGCCGTCGATGCTCACCGGCGCGATCAGGGCGTTCATGATGCGGGCGGCGAGTTCGTCGACCTCGTGGCGGGTGTCCCGGCCGGTGGTCAGCGCCACGAACTCGTCGCCCCCCAGACGAGCGACCATCTCGCCGGGCGCGGTCGCGCAGGACTGGAGCCGGTCGGCGACCTCGACGAGCAGCCGGTCGCCGGCCGCGTGTCCGAGGCTGTCGTTGATGGTCTTGAAGCCGTCCAGGTCGAGGTAGCACAGGCCGAAGCGCTTGCTCTCGCCGGCGCCCAGCACCTTCTCCAGGCGTTCGAAGAACAGCGTGCGGTTGGGCAGGCCGGTGAGCGCGTCGTGGGTGGCCTCGTAGCGCAGCCGGAGGTTGAGCAGCCGGCGCTCGGTGGTGTCCTCCATCAGGGCCAGCATGTACTGCGGTGCGCCGTCGGCGTCCCGCAGCAGGGAGACCGTCAGGTTGGTCCACAGGACCGTTCCGTCGGGGCGGCTGAACGCCTTCTCCGTGTGGAAGTGCTCGCGTTCGCCGCGGACGAGTTCGTCGTAGAGCTTCCAGATCTGCGGCGCGTCCTCGGGATGCGTCAGATCCTCGACCTTGCGGCCGCGCAGACTCTGCTCGGACCCGCCGAACATGCGCAGCAGCGCCCCGTTGACCTGGAGGACGTTGCCTTCCAGATCGGCGATGCTGATTCCTATCGCGGCGCCCTCGAAGACCGCGCGGAAGCGGGCCTCGCTCGCGTGCAGCGCCTGCGCGACCACGCCCTGGGCCTGCAGCGCGGCCCGGGCGATGGTCTCCTGTTCGGCGAGCGTGCGCTCGCGCAGCGCCTGCGCGTACCCGGCCGCCATGGCGTGCTGCAGCCGTGAGGCGCGGGTGCGCAGGTCCTCCTGGGGACCGTCCTCGCCGCAGTAGAGCACCAGGTAGGCGTCGACGCAGTCGAGGGACCGGCTGAGCGCCTCGGGGTCGGTGCAGTGCACGTCGACGAGGGCGGCGCCGACGGTCTTGCCCGCGGCGGCGTCGAAGGCCCGTTCCAGCAGCGCCTCGCGCAACCGCCGGGCCAGCGGCAGAAGTTGTTCCTCCAGCTCGGGCCGGGTCAGCGACGTCGCGGTCACCGGGAACACGGCCCGGCTCCAGATCGTCGCGAACCGCCGCAGTCTGTCCTGCGGCCCGTCCGGCTCCGCGCTCACGCCGTACGCCCCAGGCCGGCGAAACCGGTGAAGGCCCAGGGGTCCTCGTCCTCAGGCGCCGTGTCCGGCCGCCAGTGCGGCGTCGGGACCAGTCCCGGTTCCACCATGTCGTACCCCTCGAAGAACCGCGCGATCTTCTCACGCGAGCGCATGATCAGCGGGTTGCGAATGTCCTTGTATACGTCCACCGCGCCCTCGGCCCGTTCCGGCGGCTGCGGGATTCCCTCGTACGAGGCATGCGTGAGCACGAGCAGACTGCCCGGTGCGAGCGCGGCGCCGAGCTCGGCCACCGCCGCGTACGGGTCGTCCGCGTCCTCGACGAAGTGCAGTACGGCGACGAGCAGCAGCGCCACCGGCCGCTCCAGGTCGATCAGCTGCTCCACCTGCGGGCTGCTCAGGATGTCGTGCGGCTTGCGCAGGTCGGCGGCCACGACGTCGGCGTCGGCGTTGTCCGCCAGCACCTCCTGGCTGTGCGCGACGGCCACCGGGTCGTGGTCGACGTACACCACGCGCGCCCCGGGGCTCGCCGCCTGGGCGACCTCGTGGACGTTGCCGAAGGTGGGGATGCCGGAGCCGATGTCGAGGAACTGGGTGACGCCCTCGGCCGCCGCACAGCGCACGGCCCGGCGCATGAACGCCCGGTTCGCCTGCATGATCTTGGGAAGCCCCGGCATGAACTCCATCGCCCTGCGGGCGGCCTCCCGGTCGACCTCGAAGTTGTGCGAACCGCCCAGGTAGTAGTCGTGGATCCGCGAGACACTCGGCACCGAGATGTCGATGCTCCGAGGGGCCCAGGCGGGACGCTCCATCAATCTCTCCAAGGCGTAGGCGATCCGGTGTTCGAGCTGAGGCTACTGATCGCCCGCCAAACGGGCGAGTGGAAACGGAAATTGACCGTCCGTTCCCGGTCACTGCCTGCGGCACGTGCCGAATCGACGCCCCCCGTGGGGCTACGAAGGGTGCCCGGGACGTTCCGGAGAGTTCCGGGCGGTCCACAGGGCGGCGAAAGTCTACGCACAGGAGGCGGGGGGCGGACAAGCACAGCGGTCCGCCCCCTCCGTGCGGCGCGGAGGGGGCGGACCAACGGTCGTGCGCTATGGGGCAGTTGCGGGGATCAGCCCTGGGGAGGTGATCTCTACTGCTCCGGCGCTCCGACCAGCTTTCCGTCGGGCGCGACGGCGTACCACGTGCCGCCGACGCCCTGGCCGTTGATGTCTCCGGGCGCCTTGTCACCGGAGAAGGTGTAGATCGGCGAGCAGTTGATGGTCTGCTGCTTGGTGCCGTCGCCCCGGGTGAAGTTCATGTAGCCCTTCTCCTGGATGCCCTTGGTCTCCGCGAAGTCCACGGGCGCGACCGCCGGCCACTTCACGAGGCAGGCGCCGTTGCAGTTCGAGACCGGCTCGGGCCACGCCTTGTCCTTGATGAACCGGTAGACCGTCATGCCGTCCTTGTCGACGACGATCTTGCCGAGGTTGGGGTCGTTGCGCACGGACAGCCCGGGCAGTTCGGTCTCGGCCTCGGAACCCGAGCCCGCGCCCGACTTGGCGGCCTTCTTGCCCTCGGGGGTCAGCGCGAACCACTTGTTGCCCACGCCCTGGCCGGTGGTGTCGCCCGCCTTGGCGTCCTTGGCGTAGTAGTAGGCGGGCCAGCCGGCCACGGTCAGCTGCTTGGTGCCGTCGGTGCGGGTGACCTCGCCGAGCAGCGACTTGTCGATGCCGTCACCGGCGCTGATGTCATCGGCGGAGACCGGCGGCCAGGTGGTCGCGCAGTCGCCGTCACAGTTGGACTTCGGCGGTTCGGCCGTGTCCGCGTCAAAACGGTAGAGGGTCTTGCCGGCGCCGTCGGTAAGGATCTTGCCGAGGTCCGTGTTCGCGGAGATGGCCAGTTCGCCCGCTGCGCCCTGGGCGCCGGCACCGCCGGTCGCGCTGGCGCTCGCACTGGAGCCGACACCGCTGCCGACGCCGGTTCCGACACCGACTCCCGCGATGCCACCGGCCGGGGCCGTGGCCCCGACGTTCTGGCTCGACGACGTGCCGCTTTCAGAACCGCACGCCGTCGTCAGCGCCAGAACGGCCACAGCGCTCGCCGCGAGTGAGGCGCTCCGCCAGGTGGTCTTCATCGTCAACAACTCCCCGATCGTCACAAGGGTGTTGCAGCGCCCTGCTGCGCCGCCGCACGGCCCTGAGTACGCAGGGGGGTGGTCGTTGCGTTCAAACCCGGCACAAAATTCTTTCTGCGACCTGTGACGCGGGCCCCGTCCGGCCACCGCGGCGACGACCGCGGCGGACGCCGTGACCTGCCGCGAAGGGCCCGCGAAGCCTCGCGCCGGTCGTACATGCGCACGAGGCATCCGGATACGCGCACGCATCGCCGGCAAACCTGCGGACCGGAACTTCCCCCGTTCGGGGCAATCCTCGTAGGGCACGGGCGTAGGGCGGCGCGAGAGGCCGCATGATCTCCGTCGTGCATGGATCCGAACCGACCCGATCCGCCCTCGTCACCAGGGCAATGGCCCTGGGAGTCGTGGCCTGGATCCTCGCGGCCGCACCGGCCGGGGTGGCCACGGCCGACGCGTGCGCGTACGCCTCGACGGGCCCGGACGGCACCGAGGCGGTGGCGGTCGCCGGCGGCCACAAGTGGCCGACTCCCCCGGTGTGTCCGAAGCCGACGCCGACGCCCACCCCGACGCCCACGCCGCCGAAGCCGAAGCCACCGCCCGAACCGACGCCGACCCCCACTCCCACCCCCACACCGACCCCGCCCCCACCTCCGAAGCCGACGCCGAAGCCGCCACCCGAGTCCGTGCCGCCCCCGAAGCCCAGGCCGCCCGCGCCGAAGCCGCGCCCGACGCCGCCGGCGCCCGCGCCCCGGCCCGCGGCGCCGCTCCCCCGGCCGGTCCCCACGCCGACGCCGACTCCCACCCCCGAGCCGACGCCCCCGCCCAAGCCCACACCCCGGCCCTCCCCGACCCCGGTGAGCTATCCGGTGTACCACTCCTCGCCGCATCAGCGGCCCGCCCGCGGCGGCCAGTCGCCGGTCACCTACGTCCTGCTCATCACCGTGCCCGCGGTGATCGCCGTCGCCGCGCTGCGACCGCGCTGACACCGATGCTGGAGGCATCTCTTGCCGGAATGGCTTGTTCTCACCCTCGCGATGCTCGCCGCCTGTGCGGTGGTGGTCGTCGTGACCCTCGTTCGACACCGCAGGGCGCCCGAGGACGAGGACCCCTCCGAGACCCCGGACGTCATCGAGTACATGACGATGTGGATCGGCGTGGTGTACGCCATCGTCCTGGGCCTGGCCATCGCCGGGGTCTGGGAGGCGCGCAGCGTCGCACAGGACCACGTCCAGGCGGAGGCGCAGGCGCTGCACGAGATCTCGGAGCGGGTGCGGGTCTACCCGGCCGACGCCCGTGACCGCATTCGGGAGGATGTCAACGCCTATGTCGGACACGTCGTCACCACCGAGTGGAAGAAGATGGCCGACGACGGCGAGGTGACGAAGCGGGGCGACGAACTCCTGCGGCAGGTCCGGGTGGACGTCACCGACTACGAGCCGAAGACCGACTTCCAGGCGCAGGCCTACCAGCCGCTGCTCGACCAGATGGCCGCGGCCGACCAGGCGCGCAACGCCCGCGCCGCCTCGACCGGGGCCACCATGCCCGGAGTGGTGTGGTTCGGGCTGCTGGCCGGGGCGGCCATCACCATCGGCATGGTGTTCGCGCTGCAGATCCGGCGCACGCCGCGCGAACTGGTCCTGGCCGGGCTGTTCTCCGCGCTCATCGCCTTCCTGCTCTTCCTCATCTGGGACTTCGACGCGCCCTACAGCCGGGGCATCACCGCGTCGGCGGAACCGTTCCTCCATCTCTTCCCCGGCATCAAGGGCTGAGATCCTGAACGGCTCGGGCGTTCGGGGGCGGCCGCCACGCCGGCGCCGTCCCCTGTGCGGCCCACACGCGTGCCCCATTCGCACGACTGCGATCGCGCGAGCGCACACATGTTCCTAGCGTTTCGGTCATCGAGGTGCATTTATGGCGCAAGCGGAACAGGTCCGCAGCTGCTCCTCGGGGACCGGAGGTTCCACCATGCGCGCGATACGCGTCGCTTCGGCCGCCCTGCTGGGCGTCACCGCACTGACCTTCTGCGCACCGGCCGCCGTAGCCGCCGACGACGACCACTACGTCATGTCCAACGGTTACAGCGTGCTGCCCTCGGCCGTCTCGGCGGGCGGGCAGGTCACCGTTCAGGTGGACCGCCACACCAGCGGCTGCAGAAGCTCCGTGACGGTCACTTCTGAGGTGTTCGACGCGGTCGTCATCCCGCGGGGCTCCTCGTCGGCGGTGGTCCTGGTCGACCGAAACGCCAAGGCGGGCGCGTCGTACCGGGTGACGTTCAGCTGCGGCGGCCTCAGCGCCGTCAAGGAGTTGACGATCGTCGGCGGCCGTCCGGTCCCGCAGGGCGTGCAGGCCGGTGAGGGCGGCAGCGTCGCCGGGTTCGACCTCGAGGAGATCGGGCTGGGCGCGGCGCTCATCGCGGGTTCGGTGGGCGCCGCGTACTACTTCTCCCGGCGGCGCGCCGCAGAGGACGGCGGCTGACGGCTCGGGCACGCGCAGACCCGTTCGCGCGCAGGCCTTCGCCCCGGATCCCAGCAGGGACCGGGGCGAAGGCCTGTTCATGGGTCAGGTACGGCGCTCGGTGCGACGCCGCATCCAGAACAGTCCGCCGCCGAGCAGGGCCGCGGCGACGAGTCCGCCGCCGATGGCCATGTCGGTGGGGGTGGCGCCGGTGGTGGTGCTGCCGCCGAGACCGCCGCGGACACCGCCGATGACGGTGAAGGCGGCCGGGCGGGTCAGGGTCCGGCCGGAGCAGTTGACGGTGATGTCGTAGGTGCCGGGCCGGGCGTCGTCGTCGATGGTCGCGGTGCCCTTGGCGGTCTGGTTGGCACCGCTGATCGGCGTCAGATTGGCCTGCCGGAAGGCGTTCGAGGTCATGGTGCCGCCGGTGGGGCAGCCGTCCACGGTGACCGTGATCTGGCCGCCGCGGGCGATGACGGCGGGCAGGACGACGATGTTGCTCGGATTGGCGCCCATGCCGTCGCGTGCGACGGCGGCGGGGGCGGCGACTCCCAGGGCGGTGGCCGCGACGACGGAGACCGCTGACGCCGCCAGAACACGAGTGGTACGCATGTGATCCTCCGCGGAAGGCGCCCCGGGGCCCGTCCCCGGCATGTCGGCGAGAAAGCGCCTCCCAAAAAGACCCTCAGATGCCGTGCACGCGCCCGCATTTCGGGAATGGTCCGTCCTGGTGAGGGGACACGCCGAGCAAAATGCTTGTAAAGGGATATCGCCGCAGGTCACGGACCGTCAGAAAATTCCTGCCGTCGGCAACTCGGATGGCGCACCGCAAGGATGTCGGGCCACCCGTTCGCTGTGGCCCCGTCGCCGGTTCGGGCCGGGGGACTTAGCGTTCTCGTATGCGCGAAAGGACGTGGCGACGGCCGCGTCGAAAGGGGATGGCGAATGTCTGCGTACGAGCTGTCCGAGGCGGCGGAAGAAGAGGAGCGGCGGCGGAAGCGCGCCCCTTGGGGCGTGATAGCGCTTGTTCTGCTGACCGGTCTCGCGCTCATCCGGAACGGGTCGGGGGAGTTCGACATCGGCCCGCCGCAGCCGGCCTCGGCGGCGGCCGCGGACGGCCGCACCACGGGCGGCGCCTTCGGCCTGACCCCGACTCCGCTGCCGTACGCCGAGCCGGACCGGGTGCGGATCCCCGCCATCCAGGTGAACGCGCCGGTCATGGCGGTCGGTCTGGACGCGGACGGCTGGGTGGGCGCGCCGCCGCCGGAGGACCCCAATCTGGCCGGCTGGTTCACCGGTGGCGTATCGCCCGGCGAAAAGGGAACCGCGGTCGTCGTCGGCCATGTGGACAACCAACTGGGGCCGGCGGTCTTCTACGGTCTCGGCGCCCTGAAGAAGGGAAATCGCGTCGAGGTGGCGCGTAAGGACGGAAAGACCGCGATCTTCGAGATCTACGGCATCGAGGTCTTCGAGAAGAACAATTTCCCCGGCGACCGCGTCTACGCCTCCAAGGGCGCCCCCGAATTGCGCGTCATCACCTGCGGCGGCGGTTTCTCCAAGGCGAACGGATACGACGGGAACGTCGTCGCCTTCGCCCGCCTGGTCGAGGTCCGCTGAGCGGCGCCCGACCGGGCGGGCGGCGGCAACAGGGCCCGGGTCAGGTGTACGGCCGGTGCGGGACGGTGAGGTGGTAGCCGGAGTCCAGGAGCTCCGGGAGATAGCTGCGCAGCGCCCGCACGCTCTGCGAGCGGTCGCCGCCGGCGTCGTGCGAGAGCACCACGACGCCGGGCGCGGCGCCCTGCTCGACCCGCTCGACGATGGCGCCGGTTCCGGGAGAGGTCCAGTCGAGGCTGTCGACCGTCCAGGCGAGGGGCTCCATGCCCAGTTCGGCGCCGAGTTGGAAGGCGGCGCGGTTCCAGGCGCCGTAGGGGGCGCGGAACCAGCGGGGCCGTTCGCCGTACCCCTCCTCGATGACGTCGCAGGTGCGGGACATCTCGGAGCGGATCCGGCGGCGGGTCAGTCCCGTGAGCAGGGGGTGGGACCAGGTGTGGTTGCCGACGATGTGGCCCTCGTCGGCCATGCGGCCCAGCAGCTCCTGGTTGTCGGCCGCCATCTCCCCGCACACGAAGAACATCGCGGGCACCTCGTACTCGGCCAGCGTGTCGAGGATGCCGGGGGTGTAGCGGGGGTCGGGTCCGTCGTCGAAGGTCAGCACCATGGTGCGGCCCTGGCCGGTCATCCTCAGCAGCGGTTCGCGGCGCACCGGGGTGCGGCCGGGCGTCGTACGCGGGGGGCCGTAACCGGTCAGCGGCTGGAGGCGGTAGGCGGAGGGCTTCAGCGGGACGCCACGCGGCGGGGCGCCGGCGGCGGGGGCGGCGGCCCGGACCGGCCTGCCGTTCTCGCCCCGCACGAACACCTGGGCCGTGCCGACGCCTGCGACGACGGCGGCCCCGGCGAGCAACGCCCGGCGCCGCGTGAACAACTGATCCTTCTTCATGCATTATCAGTCGCCCGGCCGAGCGCCGGCCCACCCCACCGACACCGCTCCGGCGGCACGATTCCACCCGCCTGGCGCAGTGCCGTCCCGTCCCGTCCGGTCCGGTCCCGTCAGCGGTGCCGAACCAGCGGGAAGGGCAGGGTCTCGCGGATGGTGAGGCCGGTGAGGAACATGACCAGGCGGTCGACGCCGATGCCGAGGCCGCCGGTCGGGGGCATCGCGTATTCCAGGGCGTCGAGGAAGTCCTCGTCGAGTTCCATCGCCTCGGGGTCGCCGCCCGCGGCCAGCAGGGACTGCTCGGTGAGACGGCGGCGTTGCTCGACGGGGTCGGTCAACTCGGAGTAGGCGGTGCCGAGTTCGGTGCCGAAGGCGACGAGGTCCCAGCGTTCGGCGAGGCGGGGGTCGGTGCGGTGCTGCCGGGTGAGCGGGGAGACGTCGGTGGGGAAGTCCTTGTAGAAGGTGGGGAGTCGGGTCTTCTCCTCGACGAGTCGCTCGTACATCTCCAGGACGACGTCGCCGCGGCCGTCGTCCGGTGTGTACGGGACCGAGGCACGGTCGCAGTGCCGTTGCAGGACCGTCAGGGGGGTGTCGGCGTCGATCTCCTCGCCGAGCGCCGCGGAGATCGCGCCGTGGACCGTGCGCACCGGCCACTCCCCCGAGATGTCGTGCTCCCGCCCGTCCTTGCGGGCGACCGGCGAGCCGAAGGCGGCCGTGGCCGCGCCCTGGATCAGCTCGCGGGCCAGGTCGAGCATCACGTCGTAGTCGGCGTACGCCTGGTAGGCCTCCAGCATGGTGAACTCGGGGTTGTGCTTGTAGGAGACGCCCTCGTTGCGGAAGGTGCGGCCCATCTCGAAGACCTTCTCCAGGCCGCCGACGCACAGCCGCTTGAGGTACAGCTCGGGGGCGATGCGCAGGTAGAGGTCGAGGTCGTAGGCGTTGATGTGGGTGGTGAAGGGGCGGGCGTTGGCGCCGCCGTGGATCTGCTGGAGCATCGGTGTCTCGACCTCCAGGTAGCCGCGCTCCAACAGGCCCTGGCGCAGGGCCTGTACGGCGGCGGAGCGGGCGCGGACGACATCGCGGGCGGCGGGGCTCGCGATGAGGTCGAGATAGCGCATGCGGACCTTGGCCTCGGGGTCGGTGAGACCGCGGCGCTTGTCGGGCAGGGGGCGCAGGCATTTGGCGGTGAGCTGCCAGGAGGTGACGAAGACGGTGGGCTCGCCCTTGTCGCTCGTGCCGACCGTGCCGGTGGCGGTGAGGTGGTCGCCGAGGTCGGTGTCGGCGCGGAAGCCGCCGAGTGCCTCGCGGGTGAGGGCGAGTTGGCGGTCGCCCGACCAGTCGCGCAGGGTCACGAAGACGATCCCGCCGAAGTCGCGCACCCGCATGACCCGGCCGGCGACGGTGACCGTCTCGCCGGTGCGCACCTCGGCGAGGGTGTGGGTGCGGGGCGGGACGCCCACGGGATAGGGGTCGGCGCCGGCGGTGCGCAGCCGGTCGAGCTTGCGGCGCCGGACGCGGACCTGTTCGGGCAGGCCCGCGTCCGGACCGGTGCCCCCGGCCTCGTCCCCTCCGTCGAGGCCGAGCGCCGTCAGGGGCGGCAGGCTCTCGGTGGTGGCGGGGCGCGGCCCGCCCTGCGGGTTCCGCTTGCCCCAGAGCTTGCGCAGCGAGGGCACGGAGACGAAGCCCTCGGCGATGCCGGAGGCGAGGCCCACCCGGGCGAGGGAGCCGGCGTCGCCGTAGCAGAGGAAGCGGGGGTACCACTCGGGGCGGTACTTGGCGTTGGACCGGTAGAGGGCCTCCAGCTGCCACCACTTGGAGAAGAACAGCAGCAGCCGGCGCCACAGCCGCAGGACCGGTCCGGCGCCGATGCGGGCGCCCTCCTCGAAGGCGGAGCGGAAGACGGCGAAGTTGAGGGAGATCCGGTGCACGCCGAGCTTGGGGGCGGCGGCGCACAGGTCGGCGACCATGAACTCCATGACGCCGTTGGGGGCGGAGCGGTCGCGGCGCATCAGGTCCAGGGAGACGCCGTCCGTGCCCCAGGGGACGAAGGAGAGCAGGGCGAGGAGGCGGCCGTCGCCGTCCAGTGCCTCGACGAGGAGGCAGTCGCCGTCGGCGGGGTCGCCGAGGCGGTCCAGGGCCATGGAGAAGCCGCGTTCGGTCTCGGTGTCGCGCCAGGCGTCGGCCCGGTCGACGATCTCCTCCATCTCCTCGTCGGTGAGGGTGGAGTGGCGGCGGACCCGGCAGCGGGCGCCGGTGCGGCGCACCCGGTTGACGGCCTGCCGGGTGACCCTCATCTCGCGTCCGGCGAGGTCGAAGGAGGCGATGTGCAGGATCGCCTCGTCGCCGAGTTGCAGGGCGCCCATCCCGGCGCGGGCGAAGGCCTTCGCGCCGTCCTCCGAGGCGCCCATGACCGCGGGCGCCCAGGCGTGCCGACGGGCCGCGTCCAGCCAGCCGGCGATGGCGTGCGGCCAGGCCTCGCGGTCGCCGACGGGATCGCCGCTGGCCAGGCAGACGCCCGCCTCGACGCGGTAGGTGACGGCGGCCTTGCCGCTGGGCGAGAAGACGACGGCCTTGTCGCGCCGGGTGGCGAAGTAGCCGAGCGAGTCCGCCTCGCCGTAGGCCTTCAGCAGGGCGCGGATGCGGGGTTCCTCGTCGCCGTGCAGGGCCGCTTCCATGCGCTGGGAGCGGAACAGGGCGGCGGCGGCGTTGAGGAGGGCGAGGGCGCCGAGGAGGCCGAGGACGAAGTAGAGGGCGCGGGGCGGGCGGCCGTCGAAGGAGCGGGTGGAGACCAGGCCGCCGAGGACGTGGTTGGCGGCCCAGCCGAAGCGCTGGCCGGTCGGCAGCGTGCCCGGGAACAGCTCCACCAGGCCCCAGCCCGCGAGGATCGCCAGGACCAGGCCGACGAGCAGGACGGCGAGCGCCCGCCGGACCGCGCCGCGGCGGGAGGCGGCGTAGAACTCGCCGCGGGCGAGCACCAGGAGGCCCAGGGCGAGCGCGCAGACCGCCAGGGACGGGATGGACTGCGCGTACAGACCGAGGGCCACGCCGAGGATGTCGGTGAGGACGAGCAGGCCGAGGTAGACGACGACCAGCCACCAGGCGACCTTCTTGCGGGCGGCGGTGGCGGCGGCCAGCAGGAGGAGGAAGACGGCGTAGGCGAGGTTGGCGCTGACCGGGACGATGAGGAGGTCCAGGAAGCGGACGACCGGGCGCAGCAGGCGGCGCAGCGGCGGGACGAGGGCCAGCAGGACGCAGAGCAGGGCGAGGGCGCCGAAGAAGGCGGCGAAGGCTTCGGGCACCCGTTCGAGGGAGCGGCCCGCGAGCCGTCGGGGCGGGCCGGGGGCGCTCTTCGCCGTGGCGGAGTCCACGGTGGCACTCATGTTCCGACTGTAGGAACACCCGGGCCGGGCCGCCCGTCGAGCGGCCCTCCCACCGGCCGGACCTGCGGGTTCCGATAGCCTCTGCGCCGTGACGGAACAGCACTCGCAGCAGCCCGAGCACCAGTTCGAGCGGGGCACGGACGGACCCAGGGTCATCCTGGCCGGCGTGGACGGCTCCGACACCTCGCTGCGGGCCGCGGCCTACGCCGCCGGTCTGGCCCGCCGCCAGCACGCGCTGCTCGCCCTGGTGTACGTGCAGCCGGTGATGGCGACGGGCGCCGCGTTCGGAGCGCCGGTCGCGGAGGCGACCGACACGATCGCCGAGGAGCTGGTCGCCCAGATCCGGCAGGCCACCGAGCAGATGCGCGGGACATTCGACGTGCGCTGGGAGTTCCGCACGTTCCGCGGCGACCCCTACAACGGCCTGGTGAAGGCGGCGGACGAACTGAAGGCGGACGCCGTGGTGGTGGGCGCCTCCGAACAGGCCGGCCACCGGATCGTGGGATCCGTCGCGGTACGGCTGGTGAAGGCGGGACGGTGGCCGGTGACGGTGGTGCCGTAGCACCCCGTCACCCGAAGGCCCCGGCCGTCGCCAGGTCGTGCGGGCACGGTCTAGCCCATCACCAGCCCGTCCTTGGCCGCGCCCCGGCTCAGGACGACGTCGCGGATGCGGTCGCGTACGCCCGCGACCCCGGCGCCCTGGGCGAGGGCCTGGTCGAGGTCGACCACCCGGCCGGCGTCGATGTCGAACATCTGGGGCACGAACTCGGCCTTGCGCACCTCCCAGCGGCCGCCGGGCCGGGCGGGCGGGCCGAAGGTGAAGCGGGCGACGGTGGACTGGCTGCCGCGGGGGTCCTGGACGCCCTGCCGGTTGACCATCTCGCCCGCGATCTGGTCGCCCAGCCCGTAGACGACCCAGGTGCCGTTGACCTTCTCGTAGGCCTGCGGGACGTGTGTGCGGGCGCCGAGGATCAGGTCGATGTCGGGACGGCCGTCCGTGCGGGAGGCGGTGAGCGTGCGGGCCAGGGCGAGCCGGCGGTCGTCCGGGGCGTCCTGCCAGGCGGTGCCCCCGTGCACGGAGACGACGACCACGTCGGCGCCCGCCTTCCGGGCGGCCTTGGCGTCGGCGACGATCCGGTTCTCGTCGGCGAGGTTGACGGTCCAGGGCTGCCCCGGCGGAAGCGGCTGCCCGCCGGTGCCGTCGGTGTAGGCGAGGTGGGCGACGGTCGCCCGCCCGGCGCGCAGGAGCGTGACCGAGTTGCCCTCGGCCTCGGTGCGCGCGGTGCCCGCGTGCCGTACGCCTACGGCGTCGAGCGCGTCGAGGGTGCGCTGTACGCCGGCGGCTCCGTCGTCGAGGCTGTGGTCGGAGGCGGTGGAGCAGCCGTCGTAGCCGGTGGCGGCGAGGGCCTGGGCGATCTCGGGCGGGGACCTGAAGAGGGGGTGACCGGTGTAGTCGCCGTTCGCGCCGTACGGGGTGTCCAGGTGACACAGGGCCAGATCGGCGCGGGAGACGACGGACCTGGCCCCCTCGAACATGGGCCGGAAGTCGTAACCGGAGCCCGCGGCGCTCCCGACGCCTCCCACGCCTCCAGTTCCTCCCACATCTCCAGTCCCTCCAGCGCCTCCAGCGCCTCCGGCGTCGAAGCGGGCGCGGTCGATGACGGCGGTGTGCGGGAGGATGTCGCCCGAGGCCACGAGGGTGAAGCCGCGGGCGGCGGACGGCGCCGGGCGCCCGGGCCGGTCGGTCGGCCGGTGGTCTCGGGCCTGGCAGGCGGCGGCCGATGTGAGGAGGGCCGTCAGAGCCAGAGCCACCTGGTGTCTGCGGGCGATCACCGGGTCACCCCCTCTCGCATGGATCGTCGTATTTACGCACGTATCACTACTAGTCCATGACGGACGCCCGACCGGCCCGGCGCTCCCTTCGTCCAGGACCGATGCCCGCGATCGGCGTAGCCCGGACCGTTCGTCGAACCGTTCGTCGACGCGATCGACCGTCCGCCGCAGAACGTTGTGCGCACCCTGTCCCGAACCGGCGCACTGCGGTGCCATACGCGCATGACCGCCGGAACCGCCCTCAAAGCCAGGACGACGACCGCCGAGCACGAGCTCGCCGCACTGCAGCGCGAGCACGGCAGGCCGCTCTTCGCGCTGCTGCTGAGGCTGTGCGACGGCGACCGCCAGCGTGCCGAGGACCTCGTCCAGGAGACCCTGGTGCGCGCCTGGCAGCATCCCGAGGCACTGCGCACCGACGCCTTCGAATCCGTCCGGCCCTGGCTGCTCACCGTGGGCCGACGGCTCGCGATCGACGCACGGCGGGCCCGCCAGGCACGGCCCGCGGAGGTCGGGGACGCGGTGCTGGAGAACGCGCCCGTCTGCGCCGACCACGCCGAGCGGGCCGCGGCGGCCCTCGATGTGCGCGAGGCTGTGAAGACACTCACTCCGGAACACCGTGAAGTACTGGTGCTGGTGTATTTCCAAGGGGCGAGTGTGGCGGAGGCCGCCGAAACGCTCGGAATTCCTCCCGGTACCGTGAAGTCGCGCGCTTACTACGCGCTGCGCGCCCTGCGCAGAGTGCTTCCGGGATACGCAGCCGACCTGCACTGAAACCCACGGCTGGGTCAAGCCTCCGTAAAGCGCCTTGCCGAGGACCCCCTTTGAGTAATCGGGTGTCCTTATCCGTGTTCCGGACTGGGGTCCCGGCAACGGGCGACGCGCAAGCACCGGAGGAAGGCAGGAAGGGATGCTGCACAGAGGTCACCAGAGCACGGACGGCACCGGCGGCGGTGAACTGACCGTCCCCATGGCCTGGTTGTATGCCGAGTACATCGCCGACGAACTGCTGCGGACCGGCGATCTGATGCCGCCGACGTCCTTCGAGTTCCGCGCCGGGCGCGACGCCCTCGCGCTCACCATCTTCCTGTCCGACACCGACGGCGAACTGCCCGGCATCCGGGTCGTGACCCAACTCGAGACCTGGCTTTCGCTCACGGCGTACGACCAGCCGTGGCAGGACTGGGTCGACGAACGTATGTCTCAACTGACAGCCGAAGCCGCCGAGTTGGAGGGGCCCGCGCCCGATCTCGAACTGGCGGCCGCGGCTTGGCGCTGGCTCGAGGAGACGGAGCTGTTGGCCCCCGACCTCAACGCGGTGCCGGGCGGCGCCCCGCCCGGCGAGGACGAAGGACCCAAGGTCTGGACACCCGCGTGGCAGCTCGGACTGCCCCTCGGCCACTTGGCGATTCATCTTTTTTAGATTCACACCAATCCGCGGGCCGGACCGCTCCGAACATCTGGGTCACGATTCGGTACGTGGCTTGAGTGATTCGTCGGTCGGGTGCGTACCGGTGGGAGCAAGGAGTAACCCCACTGGCACTCAACGGCACGAGGTTTCGGCATGAGGTCCCTGGAAAGGCATCGCGACGTCGGCGCGTACGCGCTCGGCGTGCTGGACGAAGCGGAGGCTTTCCGCTTTGAGGACCACCTCATGGAGTGTCCTCAGTGTGCGGCGCAGGTCACCGAGTTCGGGCCCACCGCACGGCAGATGATGCTCTACCGGCGCGCCACCCCGCGCGCCGTGCACCCCTTCGCCGGCCCCGGCCCGCAGCTGCTCGACCGGCTGCTCGCCGAGGTGGCGACCCGGCACCGGGCGATGCGCCGGCGGCTGATGTTCGCCCTCGCGGCCTCGGTCGTGGTCGCCGTGGCCGCGCCCGCGCTCGTGATGATGGCGGGCGCCGGCAAGGGCGACGCCCAGGACACCGTGCGGGTCACCGCGACGGACGAGAAGTCCGGGGTGTGGGCGCAGATCACCACCGAGAACGAGACCTGGGGCAGCCATGTGCAGCTCGAGGTCAAGGACGGCGCCGGCCCGCGCTCCTGCCACCTGGTCGCCATCGGCCTCGACGGCTCCGAGCAGACGGTCACCAGCTGGAGCGTCCCCGAGCACGACGCCCGCCCCAACACCATGCAGGGCGCCGCGGCCTGGCACCCCGACGAGATCGCCCGCTACGAGCTGCGCACGGCCTCCGGAGAGCACCTGGTGACGCTCGACGCCCAGTGAGACCGGCCCGGAGTGAGTTCAGGTCACTTCGACGCCGGATGCTCGAGTCGGCTGCTCCAGTCGGCTGCTCGCGCATCGGCTACTTGAGCAGTCGGGACATCCTGCGGTCGGCCAGCGGCTTGCCGCCCGTCTGGCAGGTGGGGCAGTACTGGAGCGAGGAGTCGCTGAAGGAGACCTCCCTGACGGTGTCGCCGCAGACCGGGCAGGGTTCGCCGGTGCGGCCGTGGACCCGCAGGCCGCTCTTCTTCTCGGCCTTGAGTCGCCCGGCGGCAAGGCCCCGCGAGCGTTCGACCGCCTCCGTCAGCGTCGTGCGCAGGGCCTCGTACAGGGTGTGGGTCTCCTGCGGCGTCAGGGAGGCCGCGAGTTTGAACGGGGACATCCTCGCCGCGTGCAGGATCTCGTCGCTGTAGGCGTTGCCGACGCCCGCGATCAGGCTCTGGTCGCGCAGGGCGCCCTTCAGCTGACGTCGTTCGCCCGCGAGCAGTGCGGCGAAGCGGGCCTCGTCGAAGTCGGCGGCGAGCGGGTCGGGCCCGAGACGGGCGATGCCGGGCACCTGGTGCGGGTCGTGGACCACGTACACCGCGAGCCGGTGCTGGGTGCCGGCCTCCGTCAGGTCGAAGCCCTCGCCCGTCTCCAGGGCGACCCGCAGCGCCAGGGGACCTTTGCCGGGGCGGGGCGGACCGTCGGGCAGCCGGTCCTTCCAGTGCAGCCAGCCCGCGCGGGCCAGGTGGGTGACGAGGTGGAGGCTGTCGCCGGTCGCCAGATCGAGGAACTTGCCGTGCCGGTGCACGGCGGTGACCTCCTGCCCCTCGACGGCGGTGACGGGCGGGTCGTAGGTCTTCAGGACGCTGACGGCGACGGGCAGCACCCGGACGATCTCGTGGCCCACGAGATGCTCGGTCAGGAAGTCCTTCAGCGCTTCGACCTCGGGGAGTTCCGGCATACGTCCAGGGTGCCATCCGCCGCCGGAGCGGTCAGCTCCGCTCCGCCGCGACGAACTCGCACCACACGCACTTGCCGCCGCCCCGCGCCTCCACGCCCCAGGCGTCGGCGAGCAGGTCCACCAGCAGCAGGCCCCGCCCGGAGACCCCCGACTCGCCCGCCTCACGGCGGCGCGGCAGCGCGCTGGAGGTGTCCTCGACCTCGACCCGCAACCGGCGCTCCCCGCCGGTGAGCACCCGCAGCGTGACGATCGCCGCGCCCTCGGTGTGCATCAGCGCGTTGGTGATCAGCTCGTCGGCGACCAGCTCGATCTCGTCGGAGCGGTCCCGGACGCCCCAGGCCCGGACGGCGGCGCGGATCATGTGCCGGGCCTCGCTGAGGGCCTCCGGGTCGCCGGGCGCCACATGCTGCTGGAGCCTGCTCCCGGCCTGCGGGGTGTCCGGGCCGCGCCGGCGCAGCAGGAGCAGCGCCACGTCGTCGTCCCCGCCCTGCCGTTCCGCGACCTCGATGAGCTGGTCGGCGAGCTTGCGTACGTCGTCGGGGGCCGCGGCGATGAAGGCGGCCAGGGCCCGCATGCCGTCGGCGAGGTCGGTGCCGGGCTGTTCGACGAGTCCGTCGGTGCACAGCAGCAGGGTGTGGCCGGGGTCGAGTTCGACCGTGCCCACCGGGTAGTCGAGCCGGCCGAACTCGGCGGACAGGCCGAGCGGCAGCCCGCCGGGCACCGGGACGCGCCGGCAGGTCCCGTCGGGGCTGCGCAGCAGGGGGTCGATGTGCCCGGCGCGGACCGCCTGGACGACCCCGGTGGTCAGGTCGACCTCCGCGTACAGGCAGGTCGCGAAGCGGTCGGTGTCGAGCTCGTGCAGGAAGACGGAGGCACGGGCCATCACGGTGGCCGGGGTGTGCCCCTCGGCCGCGTAGGCCTTCAGCACGATCCGCAGCTGGCCCATGACGGCCGCCGCGTGCGTGTCGTGGCCCTGCACATCGCCGATGACGGCCCCGACCCGGCCCCCGGGCAGCGGGATCAGGTCGTACCAGTCGCCGCCGATGTCGCGGCCCAGCGAGCCGCCGATGGTGGCGGCACGGTAGCGGACGGCCACGTCGGCGCCCGGCACGCTGGGGATGGTGCGCGGCAGCATGGCCTGCTGGAGACCCTGGGCGATGTCCTTCTCCTGCTCGTAGAACATGGCCCGCTGCAGGCTCTGCGCGATGCTGCTGCCCAGGGCGACGAGGATGTTGCGCTCCTCCTGGGTGAACCCCTCGCGATCGCTGTAGAGCAGGCCCATCGCGCCGATCGGGCGGGCCTGGACGATGAGCGGCAGATAGGCCGCGGAGGTGATCTTCAGATCGGTGATGTGCGGCCACAGCACGGGGTAGCCGGCCGCGAACTCCTCGGGCGACTCGATGAAGCGGGGGGTGAGCGTGCGGACGACCTCGCTCATCGGGTACGGCTCGTCTATCCGGGTGACCAGCGTGCCGGGCACGAAGCTGCCCTCCGGCCCCTCCGCGATCAGCCGGATGCGGCCGGCCTCGACCAGGCCCATGACCAGGCTGGTCGCGCCGAGATGGGTGAGGCCGTGGGTGTCCTTGAGGACGTCGATGACGTCCTGCACGGTGCGGGCGTGGGCGAGGGCGGCGGTGGTGAGCTGGACGACGTTGGTCTGCTCGCGGCGCGCGTCGTCCAGGGCGGCCTCGTCGCGGCGGGCGGCGAGGTCGCTGAGCTCGTCGGTCGCGTCGCGCACGATGCCGACGATGCGGCGCGGCCGGCCGGTTCCGTCGCGCCGGATGTAGCCCTGGGTGTGGGTCCAGCGCAGCCGGCCGTCGCGCAGCCGCATACGGAAGTAGGCGCCGTAGTTCTCGCTGCCGTCCTTGATGGCCTGGGCGACCAGTTCGTCCAGCCGGATGCCCTCGTTCGGCGGGACCCGGATCGCGAGGCTGGCCGGGTTCCCGTCGTATTCGTCGGGACGCAGGTCGAAGATCTCGTGGGCCCGGGCGTCCATGTGGAACAGCCCCGAGTCCAGGTCCCAGTCGAAGCTGCCCATGCGGTTGAGCGCCAGGATCGGATCCGGGTGGGCGGGCCAGTCGTCCGGGAGTGACGGGGCCCTCGCTCCCCGATCAGCCATGCGCCCACCTTGCCAGGATTTGCCCGATTCTTCGACCGGGGAGCGGGACCCTCCCAACCGGCTGCGCCGACGGGTCAGCCGCTGAGGGCGTCGGCGGGGCTGCCGAAGACGATGCCGGTCGCCTCGGACGCGCCGGACGCGCCGGACTCCTCCGACTCATCGGGTCCGTCGGGGATCAGCCCGCCGCCGTCGGGCAGATCGGGCACTTCCGGGACGGTCTCGGGTCCGACGGCGTTCGGGTCGAACACATCGGGGGCGAGACCACGGTCGAGGCCGGCGTCAGCGTCGAGACCCGGGGCGGTTTCGGCATCGGGTCCGAGGTCGACGCCCGGGTCGGCGTCGAAATCGGCTTCGGTCTCGGCCTCGGTCGCGCTCTCGGCCTCGGAGGCCGAGTCCGCGAAGAGGGCCCGCCCCTCGGCCGCCGGGAGGACGACCTCCGAGCCAGGCATCGTGCCGTTCACTCCCGCACCGTCACGGCCGGCGACGAGGAGCGCCGCCGAGAGCGCACAGGCGGTGAGGAGAGCGGCAATGGGTAGTCGCACCACGTTCTCCCACATCGTCTCGGTCAGTCCAGATGAATCCACCGGGAGGTGATTCGCCCACTATTGTCTGCTTCACCCGCCTGTGTCACGCAAGCGGAGCACGCGCACACGCACAGTGACCTGGCCGGATCGGAGAAGAGGAGCGCAGGTCCGTGGAGTGGTTCACCGCACCCGAGTACGGGCTGAGCCGGCTGGTCTTCCAGCGGGCCCTGGCCGGTGTGTACCTGGTCGCGTTCCTGACGGCGGCCCTGCAGTTCCGGGCGCTGCTCGGCGAGCGGGGGATGCTGCCGGTGCCCCGGTTCGTCGAGCAGGTGCCCTTCCGGCGCGCGCCGAGCCTGTTCCACCTGCGCTACTCCGACCGCCTGTTCGCGGCCTGCGCCTGGACGGGCTGCGCGGTGTCCGCGGCGCTGCTGGCCGGGCTGGACGGCCTGTTGCCCCTCGGGGCGGCGATGGCGCTGTGGCTGGTGCCGTGGGCGCTGTATCTGTCGATCGTCAACGTCGGGCAGACCTGGTACTCGTTCGGCTGGGAGTCGCTGCTGCTGGAGACGGGTTTCCTCGCCGTGTTCCTCGGCAACGACGAGGTGGCCCCGCCGATCCTGGTGCTGTTCCTGATGCGCTGGATCCTCTTCCGGGTGGAGTTCGGCGCGGGCCTGATCAAGATGCGGGGCGACGCCTGCTGGCGCAAGCTCACCTGTCTCTACCACCACCACGAGACGCAGCCGATGCCCGGCCCGCTGAGCTGGTTCTTCCACCGGCTGCCGAAGCCGCTGCACCGCGTCGAGGCGGCCGCCAACCACGTCACCCAACTCGTCGTGCCGTTCCTGCTGTTCGCCCCGCAGCCGGTCGCGACCGCGGCCGCGTCGCTGATGATCCTGACCCAGCTGTGGCTGGTGGCGTCGGGCAACTTCGCCTGGCTGAACTGGATCACGATCGTCCTGGCCGTGCCCGCGCTCGAACTCCCCGGCGCGCAACGGTCCTTCCCGGCCACCCCGGTCTGGTACGAGGCGGTGGTCCTCGCCGTCGCCGCGCTGCTGCTGTTCCTCAGCTATCACCCGGTGGTCAACATGCTCTCCCGCCGCCAGGTGATGAACCGCTCCTTCGATCCGCTGCACCTGGTCAACACCTACGGCGCGTTCGGCAGCGTCAGCCGGATCCGCTACGAGGTGGTGGTCGAGGGCACGCTCGACGATGTGCCGCGCGAGGACTCCGACTGGCGGGAGTACGAGTTCAAGGGCAAGCCGGGCGATCCCCGGCGCTGGCCACGCCAGTTCGCCCCGTACCATCTGCGGCTCGACTGGCTGATGTGGTTCGCGGCGCTCTCCCCCGCGTACGCCGGACCGTGGTTCGGCGCCCTGGTGGAGCGGCTGTTGGAGAACGACCGCGACACGCTGAAGCTGCTGCGCAGCTCTCCGTTCCCGCCCGACGAGCCGCCCCGCCATATCCGCGCCCGCCTCTTCCGCTACCGGTACACGACCTGGCGGGAGCTGCGGGAGACGGGCGCCTGCTGGCGGCGGACCTATGTGCGGGAGTACCTGCCGCCGACCCGGCTGGCGGAGGCGGCTCAGAGGCCGTAGACGCGGACGGCGGTGGTCTCGAAGATCTGGGTCTGTTCGCCCGGGTCGGTCAACCGGCGTGCGAGGGCGAGGACTTCGCCGTACGACGCCAGGGGTGTGCACACCGGCCAGTCCGAGCCGAACATCAGCCGGTCCGGGCCGAAGGCCGCAAGCGCCGTGTCCGCGTACGGGCGCAGGTCGTCGACGGTCCAGGACTCGGGGTCGGCCTCGGTGACCATGCCGGACAGCTTGCAGACCGTGTTGGGCAGGGCGGCGAGGGTGCGGACGGCGGATGCCCACGGTTCCAGCGCGCCGGCGGCGATCGGCGGCTTGCCCAAGTGGTCGAGGACGAAGGTGAGTTCGGGCAGGCCGGCGGCCGCCCGGGCGCAGGCCGGGAGTTGGCCGGGCAGCACGACCAGGTCGTAGACGAGTCCGGCGTCGGCGACCGCGGCAAGACCATGCCGTACGTCCGCCCGCAGCAGCCACTCCGGGTCCGGCTCGCCCTGGACCTGGTGCCGGACGCCCTTGAGGTACCGGCCGCCGGGCAGCTCCCGCAGCCGGGCCAGTTCGTCGGCGACGTCCGGGCGGGTGAGGTCGGTCCAGCCGACGACGCCCGCGATCAGGTCGCTCCGGGCCGCGAGGGCGAGGAACTCGGGGGTCTCCTCGGCCACGGTGACCGTCTGGACCAGGACCGTGCGGTCGACTCCGGCCGCGCGGGCCTCGGGTGCGAGGTCGTCGACGGTGAAGTCCCGCCGCAGCGGGCTGTCTTCGGCGATCCAGTCCTGGTCGCGGACCGACAGGTCCCAGACGTGGTGGTGCGCGTCGACGGTCACGGCAGCTCCCAGACGACGGGCAGGCCCGCGCCCGCGCCCTCGTCGGAGTAGTCGTGCACCACGTCGAGCAGCTCGGCCATCCGGGCCTGCCACACCACGTTGACCGGCAGTTTCTCCAGCTCGGCGAGGAGACGGGCGTAGTCCTCGCACTCCAGGACGTGGAACAGGTCCGTGCCGCTGCGCCAGATCGTCCAGGAGGCGGCCCCGGAGGCCCGGATGGCGTCCGTCAGCTCCTTGGGGACCTCGCGGTGGGCGGCCTCGTACTCGGCGACGCGGTCCGCGCGGACCTTGGTGTGCAGGGCGACCCTCATGACGGCTCCTCGTCGGGAAGCAGACCGGCGTCCCGCAGTTCCTGCCAGAAGTCGGCGGGGACCGGGGCCGCGAACTGTTCGGCGCAGTCGCGCACTTCGTCCGGCGAGCGCGTGCCGACCAGGACGCTCGCGACGGCCGGGTGGGCGGAGCAGAAGGCCAGGGCGGCGGCCCGCAGGGTGGTGCCGTGCCGGTCGGCGATCTCCTTCATGCGCAGCGCCCGGTCCAGCAACTCGGGCGTCGCCTGTGCGTAGTCGAACGTCGCGCCGGGCCGGGGGTCGGCCAGCAGACCGGAGTTGAACGCGCCCCCGATGACCACCGACACACCCCGCTCGACGGCGGCGGGCAGCAGCTCGGCCCGGGCCCGCTGGTCGAGGAGCGTGTACCGGCCCGCGCACAGCACCACGTCGACGTCCGTGTCGGTGACGAAGCGCGTCAGCATCTCCGTCTGGTTCATGCCGGCGCCGATCGCCCCGACGACGCCCTCCGAACGCAGCTTCTCCAGCGCCGGGTAGCCCTCGCGGAAGGCCTGTTCGGCGTGGTCGTCGGGGTCGTGGAGATAGACGACGTCCACCCGGTCGAGGCCGAGGCGCTCCAGGCTCGCGTCCAGGGTGCGGCGGACGCCGTCGGCGCTGAAGTCCCACACGCGCTCGTGCGTGGCGGGGACGGCGAAGCCGTCGGCCAGATCGTCGCCGCCCCGGCCGGTCGGCTCCAGGCGGCGGCCGACCTTGGTCGAGATCGTGTACTGCGCGCGGGGGTGCTCGCGCAGGGCCGCGCCGAGGCGGCGTTCGGACAGGCCGAGACCGTAGTGCGGCGCCGTGTCGAAGTAGCGGATGCCCTGCTGCCAGGCGGTGGCCACGGTCTCGTGCGCCTGCTCCTCGCCGACTTCGGTGAACAGGTTGCCGATGACCGCCGCGCCGAAGCCGAGCGGGCTGACGGGGACGCCGCTGCGCCCGAGCCCGCTCATCGGCCCGCCGGCCTGAGCCTGAGGCCCTGCATGCCGCCGTCGACGGCGAGCGCGGTGCCGGTGGTGGCGCCGGACAGCGGGCTCGCCAGGTAGGCGACGGCCGCGGCGACCTCGGCGGCGCTGACCAGGCGGCCGGTGGGCTGGCGGGCCTCCAGCGCGGCGCGCTCGGCGGCCGGGTCGTCGGCCGCGTCGAGCAGCCGGCCGACCCACGGGGTGTCGGCGGTGCCGGGGTTCACACAGTTGACGCGGATGCCCTCGCGGACGTGGTCGGCGGCCATGGCGAGGGTCAGCGAGTACACCGCGCCCTTCGTCGCGCTGTACAGGGCGCGTTGCGGGAGGCCCGCGGTGGCGGCGATGGAGCAGGTGTTGACGACGGCCGCGTGCGCGGAGCGCCTCAGATGCGGCAGGGCGGCGCGGGCCGTGCGGACCATGCCGACGACGTTGACGTCCAGCACCCGGTGCCACTCGGCGTCGTCGTTGTCCTCGACGGTCCCCTGTGCGCCGATGCCCGCGTTGTTGACCAGGATGTCGAGCCCGCCGAGTTCGGCGACGGCCGCCTCGACGGCCGCGCGCACCGAGGCGTCGTCGCCGACGTCGGCACGGTAGCCGAGCAGAGGCTTCTCGACGCTCGACGGGTCCAGGTCGAGGACGGCGACGCGTGCGCCGCGCTCGGCCAGGAGCTCCGCGGTCGCCCGGCCGATGCCCGAGGCGCCCCCCGTCACCAGGGCCGTCAGCCCTTCGAAGTCGCTCACTGCGCCTACTCCTTCCGGTCCTTGAGGTCGGCGGCCCAGAACTCGCCGCCGGGATACGTGTACCGCGCGATCGACTCGGGCCGCATGGCGGCCGAGAAACCCGGCGCGGTGGGTGCCGTGTAGTGACCTTCGCGGATCACCACCGGGTCGAGGAAGTGGTCGTGCAGATGATCGACGTATTCGATGACCCGGTCCTCGGTGGTGCCGGTGAGGGCCACGTAGTCGAACATCGACAGGTGCTGGACGAGTTCGCACAGGCCGACGCCGCCGGCGTGCGGGCACACCGGGACCCGGAACTTGGCCGCCAGCAGCAGAATGGCGAGGTTCTCGTTGACCCCGCCGACCCGGGCCGCGTCCAGCTGGAGGACGTCGAGGGAACCGGCCTGGAGGAGCTGCTTGAAGACGACACGGTTGTGGACGTGTTCCCCGGTGGCCACCTTGACGGGGGCGACGGCCCGGCGGACGGCCGCGTGGCCGAGGACGTCGTCGGGGCTGGTGGGCTCCTCGATCCAGTACGGGTCGAACTCGGCGAGGGCGCGGGTCCAGCGGATCGCCTCTTCGACGTCCCAGCGCTGGTTGGCGTCGACCGCGATCCGGATGTCCGGGCCGACCGCGGAGCGGGCGACGCGGCAGCGCCGTACGTCGTCCTCGAGGTCCGCGCCGACCTTGAGCTTGATCTGCCGGAAGCCGTCGGCGACGGCCTCGGTGGCGAGGCGGGTCAGCTTCTCGTCGTCGTAGCCGAGCCAGCCGGGCGAGGTGGTGTAGCCGGGGTAGCCGCGCTCCAGCAGCCGGACCCGGCGTTCCTCGGCGCCTTCCTTGCCGCGGCGCAGCAGGGCGAGGGCCTCGTCGGGGGTGAGGGCGTCGGTGAGGTAGCGGAAGTCGATCTGGCGTACCAGCCACTCGGGCTCGGCGTCGGCGAGCAGCCGCCACAGGGGCCGGCCGGCGCGCTTGGCGGCCAGGTCCCAGGCGGCGTTGACGACCGCGCCGATCGCCATGTGCATCACGCCCTTCTCGGGGCCGAGCCAGCGCAGCTGGCTGTCGCCGATCAGGTCGCGGCTGAGCGTGCCCGGGTCGGCGCAGAGCTCGTCGACGGACCGGCCGACGACGTGCTCGCGCAGGGCGTCGAGCGCGGCGACCTGTACCTCGTTGCCCCGGCCGATGGTGAAGGTGAAGCCGTGCCCCTCGTGGCCGTCGGGAGCGTCGGTGCGCAGGACGACGTAGGCGGCCGAGTAGTCGGGGTCCGGGTTCATCGCGTCGGAGCCGTCGAGCTCGCGCGAGGTGGGGAAGCGGATGTCGTGGGTGTCGACCGCGGTGACGCGGGCGGTGGGCGGGGGCGCCATCGGTCGGCTCCTCATCTGGCGTGCTTCGTGCGACAGCCGCAATATTTATCAGACCACTTCCCCCTCAGACCACCCTTGGAGGCGAGTTTGGGCCCATTATTGGGGCAAGTGGTCCGACCACATCGATGACTAGACTGCGCGGCACCGGCGACAGGAGAGAGCACGTGGACGAGCCGCGGCAGGGCACGGCAGCAGCCCCCAAGGGCACGGTGACGCAGCGCGCCATCGAGCGGATCAAGGCGATGATCGGCGAGGGGCTGCTGGAGCCGGGCCAGCGGCTGCCGACCGAGCGCGATCTCGCGGCCCAGCTGGGCATCTCGCGCAGTTCGATGCGCGAGGCGATCCGGGCGCTCACGGTGCTGGGCGTGCTGGAGGCCCGGCACGGCTCGGGCATCTATGTGACGCAGCTCCAGGCCGGGGATCTGCTGGAGACGTTCGGGGTGGTCGCCGATCTGTCGCGCGGGCCCCGGCTGGTGGAGCTGCTGGAGGTCCGGCGGATCCTGGAGTCGACGGCGACCGCGCTGGCCGCCGCGCGGATCACCCCCGACCAGCTGGCCGTCGTGGCGGGCCACCTGGATGCGATGAACGCCACCGACGACCCCGACGAGATCCTCGCCCACGATCTCGCCTTCCACCGCGCGATCGCGGCGGCCGCCGGCAACGAGACGATGGCGGCGATCCTGGAGGGCCTGTCCTCGCGCACCTTCCGGGCCCGGGTCTGGCGCGGCTACCGCGAGGAGGGCGCCTTCGACCGCACCCGCCGCGAACACGCCGCGATCCACCGCGCCCTGGCCGCCCGCGACCCGGAGGCGGCCCGCGCGGCGGCGGCCGCCCACGTCGGCGAGGTGGCGGAGTGGCTCAGGGCCCAGGTGGGCCCCTGACCGGGAAGTGACCGGCAGACGGCCAGGACGTCGGCGGGCTCTCGACGCGGGGCGTGAAGGCGGGGCACAGTTCTCCTCACATACTCACCAGTAGGACCAAGGAGCCGCCGTGACCAGCTGGGTCGGTCGGACCGCCGTCGAGATCGCCGCCGCCGTTCGGGAGAAGGAGGTCACGCCGCGGGAGGTGGTGGCCGAGCATCTCGCGCGGATCGAGCGCCTGGACGGCCGGATCGGCGCGTTCCGGGTGGTGCGCGCCGAGGCGGCGCTCGCCGAGGCCGACGAGGTGGCCGCCCGCGCCGACCTGGCCGAACTGCCGCTGGCCGGGGTGCCGGTGGCGGTCAAGGACAACCTCGGCGTGCGGGGCGAGTCGACGCGGGTCGGCTCGGCCGCGACCCCGGACACCCCGGCCGACGCCGACCATGTCACCGTGGCCCGGCTGCGGGCGGCCGGCGCCGTGGTCGTGGGGCTGACCAATGTGCCGGAGCTGTGCGTCTTCGGCACCACGGAGGGCGTCCACGGCACCGCCCGCAACCCGTGGGACACCTCCCGCACGGCCGGCGGCTCGTCCGGCGGCAGCGCGGCCGCGGTCGCCGCCGGGATGACGCCGATCGCGCTGGGCAACGACGGCATGGGGTCGCTGCGCATACCGGCGGCCAACTGCGGCCTGGTGACCGTCAAGCCGGGCCACGGGGTGGTGCCGGCCGGGATCGGGGACGGCGACTGGTTCGGGATGTCGGAGAACGGTCCGCTGGCGACGACGGTCGAGGACGCGCGGCTGATGCTGTCCATCCTCGCCGGCGCCGACGTGACGGCGGCCGAGGAGCCCGGCGCGCTGAGGATCGCGGTGTCGGTGCGCAGTCCGCTGGCCGGAACCACGGTGAGCAGACCGTACACGGACGCGGCGCGGGAGGCGGCCGGGGTGCTGGTCCGGGCGGGGCATCATGTGGAGCGGGCGGACCCGCCGTATCCGCTGTCGCTGGGCGTCACCTCGCTCGCGCACTGGACGGCCGGCACCGCGGTGGACGCCGCGAGCCTCGACGCACGGCTGCTGACCCGGCGCACCCGGGTGCACGCGGCCCTCGGCCGGCGCTTCCTGGCCGGGGTGCGCGACGGCTCGGGGCGGGAGACGCTGCGCCGACGGCTGGAGCCGTTCTTCGCGGAGTACGACGTGCTGCTCACACCGGCGCTCGCGCGACGGTCGCCGAAGTCGGCGCCGTGGCACGAGCGGGGCTGGCTGCGCAACGTCCTGGCGAACACGAACTACTCGCCGCTGACCCCGCCGTGGAACCTGACCGGCTGGCCCGCGATGGCGGTCCCCTTCGGCACGCTGCCGTCGGGCGCTCCCACCGCCGTGCAGCTGGTGGGCCGGCCGGGGACGGAGGGCGAACTGCTGCGGCTGGCGGAGCAGTTGGAGAGCCTGCGGCCGTGGCGGCGGACGGCTCCGCTCGACTGAGGGACGGGGAACCGAAGGACGGGGAGAAGACGACGGAAGGGCTCGGCATGGGCGTGCCGGACGCGGCGCACGCCCATGCGGTGAGCGATCGCGAGCGGGTCAGTCCACGCTGGGCAGGATGTGGTCCTCGGCGAGGTCGTCCTCGTAGCCCGCGAGGCGGATCGGGGCGGAGCGGGCCCACACGTCCAGGCTGCCGATCTCACCGGGCCTGCGGTCGGCCCGCTCCGTGGGTTCCTTGGGACGTTGCTCGCGATTCGTCTTCTCCGGTGTCACCGCGCACTCCTTATGTGTCGGGTCACCCTCGGGGCGTGCCGGTCGGTCTGCGATCCGGCGCTCGACGCTCCCTCGGGTCTGGCTGGAGTCGGTGGCGACGCTGTGGCGCCGGTGACTCCCAGGAGGGCTGGCCGTTGTGAACCGGCTTGTCCCAGACGGACGGTGGGTGTGGGTGGCACTCCGTCGTGCTGTCCGTCCGATACAGACTAACCAAATGAGCGGGGTGCCGCTCGATAGGGCTGAAAACTTGGCGTAACCATGGCGCGTCACCCGCATGTCCCCGCAGGTGAATTGAACTCCTTCCGCCGCATTCACACCCTTTGAGTTCACCCGTCCGGCGTACACCGGCGCACACGCCTGCCGATCCGTCGCGCCGTTCAAGTGCCGTTCGTCCGGTCGCAAGCCGGACATGATCTGGTGGCGTCCGGCAACGGCTGTCTCGCGGAAGGACAGACGCATGGAGCTGCGCAGCGTCGAGGAGCTGATGGACCTGCTGTACGCCTGCCGGGGCGTGTCGGACGCCCCGGACGGCGGTGTCGTCGGCGTCGATCTGCACGATCACGCGCTGCAGACGGCGGCGCTGCTGCGCCGAAGTCGCCCCGCCGACAAGGAACTCCAGCTCACCGGGCTGGTCCACCCCATCGGCCGGCTCCTGTGCCCCACCGACGCCGGCCTGCGTTCGGAGCGCGCCGCCGACGCCGTACGCCCTCTGCTCGGCGCCCGTGTCTCCCGCCTCATAGGCCTCCACCCCTGGCACGAGGCTCCCGCCGACGACGACCTCTTCAGCCTGCGTCAGGCCGACGAGGACGGCCGGGTCGCCGGATTCGACGCGGGGGTGCTGGAGGACTGGCGCACGGTGCTGGAACTGGTGGCGGCACGGAACTCACGTCTCGGGGCTGTCGATTGAGGGTGGGCCGTGAGACCGTGCGCCGATGACGTCGTCGTACGGGTTGAGCGGTAAGGCTGCCGTCGTGACCGGCGGCACTCGGGGCATCGGCCGGGCGGTGGCGCGGGCGCTCGCGGACGCCGGGGCCCAGGTGTGCGTGAGCGCCCGCGACGCCGACGAGGTGCGCCGGGCGGCCGTGGAGCTGGGCGGGATCGGCCTCGCGGGCGACGTCGCGGACCCCGGGCTCCCCGAGGAGCTGACAGAGCTGTGCCTACGGACGTTCGGCCGGCTCGACGTACTGGTCAACAACGCCGCGTCCAACCAGCCGTACGGCCCGCTGATGGACGCCGACCCCGCCGTGTGGCGCCGGACGTTCACGGTGAACGTCGAGGCGCCGCTACGGCTCGTGCAGTGCGCGTGGCGCGGCTGGATGCGGGAGCACGGCGGAGCGGTGGTCAACGTCTGCACGGAGGGCGCGACCCACGTCGGCCCGTCCGTGGGCGCCTACGGCACCAGCAAGGCGGCCCTGCGCCACCTCACCCGGCAGCTGGCGGGCGAGCTGGGCCCGGGGGTGCGGGTCAACTCCGTCTCCCCCGGCCTCGTACGCACCGAGATGGCCCGCTTCATGTGGGAGCCGAGAGAGCCGGAGATCGCGCCGACCCTGCCGCTGGGCCGCATAGGCGAGCCCGAGGACGTGGCGAGGGCGGTGCTGTGGCTGGCGTCGGACGCAGCGGACTGGATCACCGGGGCCGACCTGCTGGTGGACGGCGGCACGAACGTACGAGCGGCGCGCATACCGACCTGAAGGGGCCGGCTACCACTTCCCGGGCGCGTAGTCCTTCAGGAAGACCCCGTACACGTCCTCGCCCGCCTCGCCGCGCACCACGGGGTCGTACACCCGGGCCGCCCCGTCCACGAGGTCGAGCGGCGCATGGAACCCCTCCTCCGCAAGCCGCAGCTTGTCGTAGTGGGGACGCTCGTCGGTGATCCAGCCCGTGTCGACGGACGTCATCAGGATCCCGTCGGCCTGGAACATCTCCTGCGCACTGGTCCGCGTGACCATGTTCATCGCGGCCTTCGCCGCGTTGGTGTTCGGATGCCCCGCACCCTTGTAGCCGCGCCCGAAGACGCCCTCCATCGCCGAGACGTTCACGACGTACGCCCGCCCGCTCGCCGCCCGCTTCGCGGCCTCGGCCATGGCCGGGCGCAACTTGCTGATCAGGATGAACGGCGCCGTGTAGTTGCACAGCTGGGTCTCGAGGAGCTCCACCGGGGAGATCTGCTCGATGGTCTGCACCCAGGTGTTGGTGTCGACCACGTCCGGCACCAGACCGCCCGCGTCGATGGCGGTGCCGTCGAGGTGCCGGGCGACGCTCGCGTTGCCCGCGACCAGGGCGAGGTCGGCGACCTGCTGTGCGTCCATGCCGCTGATGCCGGCGGGCAGCGCGGCGAGGCCGTCGACCGCGCCGGAGCCGAAGGCGCCGATGACGTGGTGGGCGGGCAGCTCGCCGGCGGGCAGCGGGGCGCTCTCGCCGCCGACCAGGGCGGCGTAGGCGGAGGGCAGCCGGCGCACGGTCTGCGTCGCGTTGTTGATGAGGATGTCGAGCGGGCCGGCCTCGGCGACCTGGTCGGCGAGGGCCACGGCCTGCGCCGGGTCGCGCAGGTCGATGCCGACGACCTCCAGGCGGTGGATCCAGTCGGCCGAGTCGTCCATGGCCTTGAAGCGGCGGATGGCGTCCTTCGGGAACCGGGTCGTGATCGTGGTGTGCGCGCCGTCGCGCAGCAGCCGCAGCGCGATGTACATGCCGATCTTGGCGCGGCCGCCGGTGAGCAGTGCGCGCTTGCCGGCGAGGTCGGCGCGGACGTCGCGCTTGGTGCGGTTCAGGTCGGCACACTCGGGACAGAGCTGGTGGTAGAAGTAGTCGACCTCCACGTACCGGGCCTTGCAGGTGTAGCAGGAGCGCGGGCGCTGGAGTATCCCCGCGATCTTGCCCTCCTCCGTGACGGAGGACGGCAGGATGCCCTCGGTCTCGTCGTCGATGCGCTGGGCGGAGCCGGTGGCGGTCGCCTCGGTGACCGCCTTGTCATGGGCGGTCTTGGCGGCCCGGCGCTCCTGGCGGCGGCGCTGCTTGACGGTGCGGTAGACGCCGGCGGTGGCCCGGCGCACGGTGATCGCGTCGGGGTGGTCGACGTCCAGCTTGTCGAGTTCGTCCAGCACCGCGAGGCAGACGGCGAGCCGCTCCGGGTCGATGCCGGGGCCGTACAGACCCTCGTCCACGGCCTCCTCGGTGATCGTCGCCGAGCCGTCCTCTGTCACCGTCATCGCGCTGCCGCTTCCCTGCTGACCCGGGTGGCGCTCCGACCGCGCCCGCCCTACGAACAGGGGATTTTACGGAGCGCCGGGCCTCTCCTCCAAACCCGTTCCCGTCAAGAGCCGCAGGCCGTGATGAGCGTCTCCACCTCGGCGGTCAGGGCGCGTGCGAACCGGTCGAGATCGGGAACGGCCTCGGCGTCGGCGACGAGCCCGTAGTGGACCTGGCCGCGGTAGGTCGAGACGGCGACCGCCAGCGCCTGTCCGCGGGCGAGCGGGGCGTACGGGAAGACCTCGGTCACCGGGTTCCCGCCGAGCTTCAGGCCGAGGCTGGGCAGCGGGACGCTGGTGACGAGGATGTCGAACCAGAGCCGGGCGGCCTGCCCGGCCAGCGGGCCGCCGAGACGGTGGCCGAGGGCCGGGACATGGTCGGCGAGCAGGGCGACGGCCCCGGCGCCCCGGCCCGGCCCCGCGTCCTTGTTGCGGTCCATGGCGGTGCGGACCGTGGCCAGCCGGCTCAGCGGGTCCGGGTCGTCGACGGGGAGCCGGGCCAAGTACCCGGAGAGCCGGTTGCCCTGTGGGTGGGCGGTGCGCGGGCGGCGCTTGGAGACGGGGATGAGGGCGCGCGGCACGACGCCGTCGCTGCCGTCGCCGCGTTCGTCGAGCCAGCGGCGCAGGGCGCCGGCGACCACGGCGATCAGCACGTCGTTGACGGTGCCGCCGGCGACCTTGCGGATCCGGTGCACATCGTCGAGGTCGATGACCACGCCCGCGGTGCGGCGGGTGCCGCTGGAGCGGGCGGTGAGGGCGGGGCTGGGGCGCATGCCCAGGGTGTGCACGGCGACGGAGGCGCCGATGTCGAGCGCGCGGCCCACGTCGGAGACGGCCCCGCGCAGCAGGTCGGGCAGTCTGCGCACGTCGGGGAGGAGCCCGCGGGGCGGTTCGGCGGGACGGGGCCGGGGCGCGGGCAGGTCCAGCGGATCGAGGACGGCCGCGGCCAGCGTCAGGGCGCGCAGACCGTCGGCGAGGGCGTGGTGGAACTTGAAGAGCACGGCGAAGGACCCGCCGTCCTCGCCGGGCAGCACATGCGCCTCCCACGGCGGGCGGCCGCGCTCCAGGGGCCGCTGCATGAGCAGGCCGGCGTCGGCCTGGAAGTCGGCGGTGGGCGGGTGCAGCGTGACGTGGTGGAGGCGGTCGAACTCGGGGTCCGGCTCCCGGGTCGCGCCGCCGAAGGCGAGCGGCAGCCGCAGGTCGAAAGGACGGCGCAGGTCGAACGGCTGGGCGGAGTCGAACGGCCGCCACACGTCGCGGATGCGCATGCGCAGCCCGGGGACGGCCGCCGCGCGGGCAGCGAGCAGGTCGGCGGCGTGGGCGCCCGCGGTGGGCGAGTCCGCCGTGAAGACGCCGAGCGCGCCCAGGTGCATGGGGTGCTCGGCCGACTCGAGGTTCCAGAACGCCAGGTCGAGGGGTGCCAGCAGATCATCAGCAGTCAAGGACTTGCCTCGCGTCGACGAAGGGTGAGGCAAGCAGTCAATCGCGCCGGGCGATTACGGTCAAGTACGATCATGCTACGCACAGTTAACAGCGCATTAAGTTCAGGACACCTGCTGACCCTTACCCAGGGCGATCACGCCGCCCTTGGACACCGTGTAGAGCTCCGTGTCCCGCTCCGGGTTCACGCCGATGGTCGCACCCGGAGGGACCTCGACGTTCTTGTCCAGGACCGCCCCGCGCACGACCGCACCCCGCCCGATGCGCACGTTGTCGTGCAGGATCGACCCCTGCACGACCGCTCCCGGATCGACCACGACCCCCGGGGACAGCACGGACCGGGTGACCTGACCGCGGATCAGACACCCCGAACTGATGATCGACTCGCCCGCGATGCCGCCCGCGCTGAAACGGGCCGGGGAAAGCTGACCCGAGTGGGTGTAGATCGGCCAGCTGCGGTTGTAGAGATTGAAGGCGGGGCGCTCGGCGATCAGATCCATATGGGCGTCGTAGTACGCGTCGAGCGTGCCGACGTCCCGCCAGTAGCCCTGGTCGCGGCTGGTCTCACCGGGCACATGACCGTCGCGGAAGTCGTACAGCTGGGCCTCGCCGCGCTGGGTGAGCTGAGGCAGGATCGAGCCGCCCATGTCGTGGACGGAGGTCTCGTCCTCGGCGTCCCGCTGGAGCGCCTCGATGAGCGCCTTGGTGGTGAAGATGTAGTTGCCCATCGAGGCGAACACGGACGCCGGGTCGTCCGCCAGCCCCGGCGGGTCGGCGGGCTTCTCCAGGAAGCGCTCGACCGTCTGGCCGTCCGAGCCGGGAGTGATCACCCCGAAGGACGAGGACTCGCCGCGCGGGACGCGGATCCCGGCCACCGTGACGCCCGCGCCGCTGTCGATGTGCTGGGCGAGCATCTGGCGCGGGTCCATGCGGTAGACGTGGTCGGCGCCGAACACGGCCACGTACTCGGGCCGCTCGTCGTAGATCAGGTTCAGCGACTGCAGGATGGCGTCGGCGCTGCCGAGGTACCAGCGCGGGCCGAGCCGCTGCTGGGCCGGGACCGGCGTGACGTAGTTGCCCAGCAGACTCGACATCCGCCAGGTGGTGGTGATGTGCCGGTCCAGCGAGTGCGACTTGTACTGCGTCAGCACGCAGATGCGCAGGACGTCGGCGTTGACCAGGTTGGACAGGACGAAGTCGACGAGCCGGTACGTGCCGCCGAAGGTGACCGCTGGTTTGGCGCGGTCCGCCGTCAGGGGCATCAGGCGTTTGCCCTCGCCGCCGGCCAGCACGATCCCGAGCACCGAAGGTCCACCACGACGCATGGCCGCTCCCCTCACCCTGTTGGATACCCATGGCTGCCCAGGCGCGAGCCCCTCTACGCCTGTTTGACGATCTCCTCATACAGCCGGACGGTCCGCCGGGCCACCGCGTCCCAGCCGAACTCGTCCACCGCGCGGGCCCGGCCTTCCTCCCCCATGCGGCGCGCCGTCTCCGGATCGCCGAGCAGCGCGTCCAGCGCGCTGCCGAGGCCCGCCTCGAAATCGTCGTCGACGGTGACGAGCGTGCCGGTCACGCCGTCCTCGACGACCTCCGGTATCCCGCCGACCCGGGAGGCCACGACGGGCGTGCCGCACGCCATCGCCTCCAGGTTGACGATGCCGAGGGGCTCGTACACCGACGGGCAGACGAACACGGCCGCGTGGGTGAGGAGTTGGATCACCTCGGGGCGCGGCAGCATCTTCGGGATCCAGTGCACGCCGTCGCGGGCGCCGCTCAGCTCCGCGAAGAGGTCGCGGAACTCCCGGTCGATCTCCGGAGTGTCGGGCGCGCCCGCGCACAGCACGACCTGCGCCGCGGGGTCGATGTCCCGGACCGCGCGCAGCAGATGCGGCACCCCCTTCTGCCGGGTGATGCGGCCGACGAACAGCACGAACGGGCGGTCCGGGTCGAGCCCGATCCGGGCGAGGGCGTCGGTGCCGTGGTCGGGGCGGTAGAGGGCGGTGTCGATGCCGTTGTGCACGACATGGACCCGGTCCGGGGCGAGCGACGGATAGCAGGTGAGGATGTCCTCGCGCATCGCGCCGGAGACGGCGATCACCGCGTCGGCCGCCTCCACCGCCGTCCGCTCGGCCCAGCTCGACAGGGCGTAGCCGCCGCCGAGTTGTTCGGCCTTCCAGGGCCGCAGGGGCTCCAGCGAGTGCGCGGTGACGACGTGCGGGACGCCGTACAGCTGTTTCGCGAGATGTCCGGCGAGGTTGGCGTACCAGGTGTGGGAGTGGACGAGTTCGCGGCCTTCGAGGGCGGCCGCCATGGCGAGGTCCACGGAGAAGGTGCGCAGCGCGTCGTTGGCGCCGTCGAGCGCGGACCAGGGGCGGTGCCGCTGGACGCCGATCGCCCGGTCCGCGCCCGAGACCTCGCCCCAGCAGTGCACCTCGAGGTCGATGAGCTGCCTCAACTCCCGGGCGAGGAACTCGACATGGACGCCCGCTCCGCCGTACACGTCCGGGGGATACTCCCGGGTCAGCAGTCCCACTCGCACCCGGAACCCCCAGTCTCAGCGGTCGGCTCCCTTCATGGTCACCCAGACGGGGCGTGTGGGGAAGAGCGCGGGGGTCGTGTGAAGCAACAGTCGCCGCAGACACCGCCGTCGGGCACCCGGTAGTAGAGACAGCAGCTGCGGCGGCGGAACGCGGTGCCGGTCAGGGCGCCGGTGTCCGCGAGGAGCGGGTGGGCGAGGAGTTCGGCGGTGAGGGCACGCGCGTGTGCGGCGACGTCGGGGCGGCCTCGGGCGTGCGCCCACTGGTCCAGCAGACGGGCGGTCGAGGCCAGGGCCGAGGCGGCGTTGCCGCGCAGCAGGCCCGGCGCGACCGGGTGGCGGACGCGCAGGGCGGCGGAGAGGGGTTCGAGGTGGCCGTCGAGGACGGTCGCGGCCACGGTCGCCGCGTCCGCGGGCCTCGGCCGCACCTGCGTCAGCCACAGGTCGTCCGGGGCGCCGGCGTCCGGGTCCCAGCGCAGCAGCCTCGGGGAGAGGTCGGGGATCGACCCGTACAGGACGGCGCAGCCCAGCGTGACCGACCACAGTCGGGCCGCGAGCCCCTGCTGCGCCACGGAGGCCCCGATGCGGTCCTCGGGGGCGCGCAGGGCCCGGTTCACCTTGCGGACCCGGAAGGTCAGGGGATCCGCGTGGGCGTCCGCTGCCGCGCCGTCAGGGATCTCCCCGTAGGCCTGCGCCAGGGTCGGCAGGGGCCGGGGCGGCTCTCCTGCGCCGGGTAGTGGGGTGCGCAGGGCGAAGAAGCCGCCGAGCGGGCGGAGCGCGGCGAGTTGCGGGTCGAGGTCCACGAGGTGCAGTAGTACCAAGGTCGGTAGGGGTCGCGCTCAGGGGGATCCCCGGTACGTCACCCGCCTGAGGGAGGACAGCGGGGGCTTCGTACTCCATCGGTAGTAGGACTCATTGCGTGCTCAGGTACGACGACGGGAACAGATCCACAAGGCATCGTGTTGGTTATGAGAGCCAGCCGTTCGCCGCGCCGGGCCCCGCGCCCCCGCCTCACGCAGAGGAGCAGCTCATGAGCGCCCTCGCGTTGTCCGTGGTCCTGTCGCTCGTCTCCGCCGTGGCGTATGCCGGCGGGGCGATCGTGCAGGAGCGGGTCGCGGAGTCCTCGCCGGGCGAGGAGTACGCCCCGCTGCGTCGGCTGAGCTGGTGGGGCGCGGTGGCGTTGAACGGCCTCGGCGGCATTCTCCATGTGGTGGCGCTGGCCTATGGCCCGCTCAGTCTGGTCCAGCCGCTGGGCGCGCTGACCATCGTGTTCGCGCTGCCCATGGCCGCGCTGTTCGTCGGCCGCAAGGCCGGGGCGACGGCCTGGCGGGGCGCGATCATGGCGACGGTCGGTCTCGCCGGTCTGCTGTCCCTCGTCGGGGCGTCCGACGCGCAGTCGCTGAGCACCCCGCAGCGGGTGACGGTGGCCGTGTTCACCGCCGGTGCGGTCGTGGGCCTGATGATCGCCGCGCGGGCCGCGCATCGGCACCCGGCGGTCCGCAGCATGCTGCTGGCGACCGCGTCGGGCATCGCGTTCGGCATGTCGTCGGTGTTCACCAAGACCGTCGCCGTCGACTGGACCGGCGGCGTCTCGGCCGCCGACCTCCCGTCCCTGGCCGTGATCGGGGTGCTGGCCACGGCCGGCATGCTGCTGTCGCAGGCCGCCTACCGGGGTGCGGGCCTCGCGGCCCCGCTGGCGACGCTGACCGTGGTCAACCCGGTGGTGGCGGCCGCGGTCGGCATCACGATGTTCGGCGAGACCTTCCGCTACGGCACCACGGGCACCGCGCTCGCGCTGAGCTGCGGCGTGGTGGCGGCGGGCGGACTGATCCTGCTGACGACAGAGCGTCTTCAAAGCGGATCCCCGGTGGCCGGGCTTCCGGCTGCCCAGACTGCCCCGGCGCTGACGCCGGACCCCGACGACCTGACCCCGTCGGCGGGCCTTCCGAAGCAGCCGCGCCGGGAGGAGGCGCTCGCGGAGGCACTGGAGGAGGCCTTGGAAGACACGCTGGAAGAGGCCATGGAGGAGTCCTTGGAGGAGTCCTTGGAGGAACAGGCGAACCTGCCGGTGGCGGCGCAGGGAGCACAGCCACTGGTGCCGGCCCAAGCCGGTGAGACGGTCCCCGTCGAAATGCCGGCTGAGGACGAACCGCCGGTTCTCCTCCTCCACCACACCTTCCCCGGTGGCCTGTACGTCCCGGCGCCGATCCCCGACCGGCGCCGGGTGCGCGTCAAATCCTGACGCCGCCGGCCCTGAGATAGGCCACCGGGTCGACGTCCGTACCGAAACCGGGCCCCGTCCGCACCTCGAAGTGCAGATGCGGGCCCGTGCTGTTGCCCGTGGAGCCGGACCGGCCGATGCGCTGGCCGCCGCTCACCGACTGACCGTCCCGTACGGAGATCGCCGAGAGATGGGCGTACTGCGAGTAGCGGCCGTCGGCGTGCCGGATGACCACCTGGTAGCCGAAGGAGCCGCCCCAGCCCGCGCTCACCACCTTGCCCGCCGAGACCGCCTTCACGGACGTGCCGGTGGGCACCGGGAAGTCGACGCCGGTGTGGTAGCCCTTCGACCAGGAGGAGCCGCTCGCGTGGTACGGCGTTCCGGTGGCGGCGGTGACGGGCGCGACCAGGGAATGGCCGGTCGTCGCCTTGCCGTCGGTCTCCTTGGCCTTGGAGCTCTTGGCCGGCTTGCTCTCCTTCTTGCTTTCTTTCTTGCTCTCCTTGGCGCCCGAGGAGGTCTTGGGGGAGGTCTTCGGCGAGGTCTTCTGCTTCGCCGCCTCCTGCAGGCTGAGCCGCTGGCCGGGCAGGATCAGGTCCGGGTCGGCTCCTATGACCGTCCGGTTCGCCGCGTACAGCCCCTGCCAGCCGCCCTTGACCTCCTCCGTGTCGGCGATGCCCGAGAGGGTGTCGCCGCGGACGACCGTGTACACCTCCGCGGTGCCCGCCCGGGACTGGGGCGTGCTCTGGGGCCGTACGTCGTCCAGAGACGTCTTGGACGTCTTCGACGTCTTGGTGGACTTCTCGGCCGCCTTCGAGGCTGTGCCGTTCGGGTGGATGTCGGGCGCGTCGCCGCCCCGGCTCAGCCCGGCCCGCTCCGAGCACAGCGGCCAGGCGCCGGGGCCCTGTCCGTCCAGCACCTTCTCGGCCACGGCGATCTGCTGGTCCTTGGTGGCCAGATCCGCACGGGGCGCGTACCGCGTGCCGCCGTACGCCTCCCAGGTGGACTGGGTGAACTGCAGTCCGCCGTAGAAGCCGTTGCCGCTGTTGATGTTCCAGTCGTTGGTCGACTCGCACGCGGCGACCTTGTTCCAGGTGTCCACGTCGGCCGCCTGGGCGACTCCGGTGCCGATCAGCGGTATCGCCATGCCGGCGCCGCCCGCCGTGACGGTGAGTGAGGCGCGGTTGATCCTGTTCGGCTGATACCGGCGGTGCCGGCCGCGTACGGCCATGGAGATCCCCCATCGACATGCGTCAGGAGCCGCAAAAGTACGGGCTGCGAACTGGCCATGACAAGACCACAACCGGCCGCGTGGGCTCCGTCGGGAGCACGGGGAGACCCTGTCGGGAAACCGCTCGCGAAACCCGTCAAGATGGTCCTCAGGGACGGTGACGTATGGACCGTACTGACGGGCACACCTTTGGAGGAGCCAACCGTATGAGCACTTCAGCCCAGATCGGCGTCACGGGGCTCGCGGTCATGGGCCGCAATCTCGCCCGCAACTTCGCACGCAACGGCTACGCCGTCGCGCTGCACAACCGTACGGCGGCGAAGACGCACGCCCTGGTCGAGGAATTCGGCCACGAGGGCGAGTTCGTCGCGGCCGAGACCGCCAAGGAGTTCGTGGCGGCGCTGGAGCGGCCCCGCCGCCTGGTCATCATGGTCAAGGCCGGTGAGCCGACCGACGCGGTGATCAAGGAGTTCGCCCCGCTGCTCGAACCCGGCGACATGATCATCGACGGTGGCAACGCCCACTTCGCCGACACCCGCCGCCGTGAGAGCGAACTGCGCGAGCAGGGCATCCACTTCGTCGGGGCCGGCATCTCCGGCGGCGAGGAGGGCGCGCTGCACGGCCCGAGCATCATGCCGGGCGGCTCCCCGGAGTCGTACGAGTCGCTGGGCCCGATGCTGGAGAAGATCTCCGCCAAGGCGGCGGACGGCTCACCCTGCGTCACACACGTCGGCCCGGACGGCGCCGGCCACTTCGTGAAGATGGTCCACAACGGCATCGAGTACGCCGACATGCAACTCATCGGCGAGGCCTACCAGTTGCTGCGCGACGTCGCCGGGTACGAGCCGGCGCAGATCGCGGACATCTTCCGCACCTGGAACACCGGACGCCTCGACTCCTACCTGATCGAGATCACGGCCGAGGTGCTGTCCCATGTGGACGCGGCCACGGGCAGGCCCTTCGTGGACGTCGTCGTGGACCAGGCGGAACAGAAGGGCACCGGCCGCTGGACGGTCCAGATCGCGCTGGACCTGGGCGTGCCGGTCTCGGGCATCGCCGAGGCCGTCTTCGCGCGGTCGCTGTCGGGGCACGCGGCGCTGCGCGAGGCCTCGCGCGGCCTGGCGGGACCGAAGGCGTCGGCGCTGGGCGAGGCGGAGGCGCAGGCCTTCGCCGACCGGGTGGAGCAGGCGCTGTACGCCTCGAAGATCGTGTCGTACACCCAGGGCTTCCACGAGATCGCCGCGGGCAGCCAGGAGTACGGCTGGGACATCGACCTCGGCGCGGTCTCCGCGATCTGGCGCGGCGGCTGCATCATCCGCGCGGCCTTCCTGGACCGGATCCGCGCCGCGTACGACGCCCGGGCCGACCTGCCGAGCCTGCTGTCCGACGCGACGTTCGCCTCGGAGATCGCGGCGGCGCAGGACCCGTGGCGTGAGGTGCTGGTGTCGGCGACGCTTCAGGGGGTGCCCACGCCCGGCTTCGCGGCGGCGCTCGCGTACTACGACGCGCTGCGTGCGGAGCGGTTGCCTGCGGCGCTCACGCAGGGGCAGCGGGACTTCTTCGGCGCGCACACGTATCGGCGGGTCGACGGGGAGGGGTCCTTCCACACGCTGTGGGGCGGGGACCGGTCGGAGGTCTCCGCGTAGCGCCCAGCGGGTTGGGTGATTCCGTGGGGGCGCGGGTGCGCGTGGGTGGGGGTTGTTCGCGCAGTTCCCCGCGCCCCTTGGGGGTGTGCGCTCGTCGTCCGGGTGCACGTGGGTGGGGTCGGCCGCGCAGTTCCCCGCGCCCCTAGGGGGCGTCAGGTCAGGGGTGGGCCCGGTTCCGGGTCGGGGGTCGGTTCCGGGCCCGGGGGGATCGGGGAGGGGGACGGATCCGGGGGTGGGCCCGGTCGTGGGGGAGGGGTCGGTTCCGGGGCCGGGGGTGGCGCCGGGGTGGGTACCGGGGTGGGGAAGGGGTCCGGGGGGACCGGGAGCGGGGAGGGGAGTGGGTCGGTCATCGTGTCCTCCGGCCAGTTGTCGCGCTTGGCTCTGGACTACTCCCCCGCGTACCCGGAGCGGCCGCGGCCACTCACCCGGGTGGCCGAGGTGCCGCAGGCCGCGTCGGTCAGAACCGGCCGGGGTGCGCGCGCAGCCAGTCCTTGGCGGCGGCCAGCAGCGCGGGGTCGGCCGCGGGAGCCTCGTCGGGATGACGTGCGGCCCACTTCACGACGTACGGGCACAGGGGCGCCACGGGGACGCCCTCGCGCTCGGAGACGGCGTACAGCTCGCGCGCCAGCGACCCAGCGATGCCCTTGCCCTCGTGGGCGGGCTCGACGATGGTGTGCACCGGGACCAGCGCGCGCCCGGGCGACTCCAGGACGAAGTACTCGATGCGGCCCACGACTTCGCCGCCGTCGCCGACGGCTTCGAGGCGGCCGGCCGCCCGGTCGTCGCGGATCTCGATGTCGCTCATGGGCACTCCCGGTGCGAAGGCTGTTTCGGTCAGACCGACACCGCGTGCGGGCTGCGCTCCTGGTCGGAGCCCGGTACCGGCTGCGACGGGTCGGCCCCGAGGGCCACGATCCGGTTGTCGCGGTCCACGTGCACGACCCGTGGCTCCAGCACCCGCGCCTCGGCATCGGTCACCTGAGCGTAACTGATGATGATCACCAGGTCGCCGGGGTGGACGAGATGGGCGGCGGCCCCGTTGATCCCGACCACCCCCGACCCCCGCTCGCCCTCGATGACGTATGTCTCCAGCCGCGCCCCGTTGGTGATGTCGACGATGTGGACGAGCTCGCCGGGCAGCAGATCGGCGGCGTCCAACAGCTCGGCATCGATGGTCACCGATCCCACGTAGTGCAGGTCGGCCTGGGTGACGGTGGCGCGGTGGATCTTGGACTTGAACATGGTGCGCAGCATTTGGACTCCTGGAAGACGGCTCTCCGCCCGCTTTCTGCAGGTCAGAGGCACTCTTCACCGCACAATGACACGCCTGGACCCAAATATGTCTATGAAAATCAACACACAGCCGCAGGCAGGCTCCTCACCTGCAGCTCTCCCGGCCGCAGGTCACCTGCGGCCGGGGGCCGGGGGCATGGCTGCGATGCGGATGCGATGGCGGTCCTGGAGAGCCCGGCTGCGGCGCAGGTAGCTCATGATCGCGGCGAGTTCGTCGCCGGTGTAGGCGGCGATCTCGGCGGCGCCTTCCTCGGCGATGGGCCCGTAGATCTCCCAGGCCAGGCGGGCGGCTTCGGGGGTGATGCGGATCTGGGTTCTGCGACGGTCGTCCGGGTCCGGGGTGCGGGTCAGGTAGCCCAGGCGTTCCATGCGGTCGAGCATCGCGGTGACGCTGCCGGTGGTGAGGCCCAGAGCGGCGCCGAGCCGGCTCGGGGGCACGCTGTCCTGCCCGACCAGGATCTCCAGGCAGCGCAGGTCGGTGCGGTTGACACCGAGGAGTGAGGCGGCGGCCTCGTCCACAGCATCGAACGAGGCCTGATACGCCTGCGCCTCCTCGCCGAGCCGGGCGCGCAGTTCTTCGACGGACTCCACTGGTTCCCTTGACATTCAAGTAACACGACAATCAAGCTAAACATATCTCGACTATCAAGATAGTCGAATGCCGAGCGACTCGGGAGGGGTAGTCGTGGAGGGCAGGGTACTCAAGAGGGCTCTGGTCATCAGGAGTGGCGTCGCCGGTCCGGTGGCCGCTACGGCGTTACGGAGAGCCGTTCCGGAACCGACCGTGTGCGAGGCGCGCGCCGAGGCGGCCGGCGGACAGATCGGGGCGGATCCGACCGTGGCCGTGAACGGACTGCCGGCGTGATGCTCAAGGGGCGGGTCAGGGAACGTGAAGCCCTCAGTCGATTGGTTGCGGACCTGCGCGAGCGGTTGAGCGGTGTCGTCGTCCTGCGCGGTGACGCCGGGATCGGCAAGACCGTCCTGCTGGATCATGCGGCTGCGGAGGCCGCCGACCTGCGCGTCCTGCGGGTGGCGGGGGTGGAGGCGGAGTCCGGGTTCCCGTTCGCGGCGCTGCACCGTCTGCTCTTGCCGTTCCTGGACGGCCTCAAGGAGCCCGGCGCGCTGCCCGCGGCCCAGCGCGCGGCGCTGCGGGTGGCTTGTGGGCTGGCCGACGGCCCGGCCGCTGATCAGTTCCTGGTGGGGCTCGCGACGCTCAGTCTGCTTGCGGAGGCCGCGAAGCAACGACCTGTGCTGGCCTGCGTCGACGATGTCCAGTGGCTCGACAAGGAGTCCTTGGGCGTGCTCGCTTTCGTCGGTCGGCGGGTGCGCGCCGAGGGCATCGGTCTGCTGTTCGCCGCTCGGACCGGTTTCGACGCACCTGCGGGCATTCCCTGCACCGAAGTCGCCGGGCTGGAGGAAGAGTTCGCTTTGGAACTGCTGCGGGAGGCCGTCCCCGGACAGCTCGACGCCCGTGTCGCGTCGCGAATCGTGGCCGCCACGGCCGGGAATCCGCTGGCACTGGCCGACCTGGGCCAGGAGCTGTCTGCCGACCAGCTCTCCGGAGGGCTCGCACTGCCCGAACCGCTGCCTGTGGGCGGCAGACTGGAGGCGCACTACCTCCAGCAGGTCCGTGAGCTGCCGGAGCCGACGCAGACCTGGCTGCTGCTCGCCGCCGCCGAGCCGGGCGGCGACCTGAGGTACCTCACGAGCGCGGCAGGCCGGCTCGGGATCGACGCGGAGGCCTCCGGCCCGGCCGAAACCGCGCGTCTGGTGGTGCTGCACGCCGCCGCACAGTTCCGCCATCCGCTGGTGCGGTCGGCGGTGTACAGCGGCGCCACCAGCGTCGAGCGAAGGCGGGCGCACCACGCGCTGGCCCAGGTCACTGACCGCCCGGCCGACGCCGACCGGCGGGCGTGGCATCTCGCCGCGGCCGCGATGGGGACGGATGCCGCCGTCGCCGCGGAGGTGGAACGCGTGGCCGACCGGGCGGGCGCGCGGGGTGGCTACGCCGCGCGCGCCACCTTCCTGACCCGGGCAGCCGAGCTGACGCCCGAAAACGACGTACGAGAGGGGCGCCTGCTGGCGGCGGCCGAGGCAGCGCTGCGGGCCGGGGCGCCGCTGCAGGCGGAGTCGCTGCTGGACGGGATCGACGGGGAGCTGCTCGGCGAGGTCGGCCAGGGCCGGGCACTGCTCGTCCGGGCGAACACGGGCATCGCGCTGGGCCGCGCGGATTCGTTCGCGCAGGCGCCGGCGCTGTGCGCGCGCGCCGCCCGATTCCTCTCCGACGGCGCTCCGGACCTGGCTCGTGAGGCGCTTCTGAGGGCGATCGACCGCGTCATCACCGCGGAGCACCTCATACGGGACACGACGCCGGCCGAGATCGCCCGGGCCGTGGAGACGCTCGTGCCGCGCACCGGTGAGGCGACCGGCGTCGACCTCGTGCTGCGCGGCTTCGCGGTCCTGGCCACCGACGGCTACGAACAGGCCGTACCGCACCTGCGGCGGGCCTGCGCCATGGTGCTGGACCCGGACACCCCTGAGGAGGAGGTGCTGCGCGCCTATCTGCCCGCCGTCACCCTGTCGATGATCCTGTGGGATGAGCAGACGCACACCGCTGTCATCGGGCGGGCGGCCGACGTCGCCCGGCGGACCGGCTCCCTCTGGCAGCTGGACTCCGCGCTGTACTGCGCCACGATGTCCAAGACCAATCTCGGCGAACTGGCCGCCGCCGACGAGCTGTTGGCCGAGGGCCACCAGATCCGCGCGGCGATCGGCGCGAACGACGACGTGTGGGCCATCTACCGGCATCCCGAACTGCTCGCCTGGCACGGAGAGCACGACGACCTGGACGCAGTGCTGCGCGGCTCGATGGAGGCCGGCGCCTGGCTCGGAAGCGGCGCGGTCGAGTCCGTCGCCCGCATCGGCATGGTGGTGCTGGCCCTGAGCCGCGGCGACTACGCAAAGGCGCGCACCGTCGCGCACGAACTGATCGAACAGGACGTGCTCGGGGTGCACTCCCGGCTGCTCCCCTGCCTTGTCGAGGCCGCCGTACGCTGCGGCGACCGAGTCCTGGCGGCAACCACGCTGGCCACGCTGGCCTCCCGGGCAACGGCCTCCGGCACGCCCTGGGCCCTGGGCCTGCTGGCCCGCTCGAGCGCCCTGCTCGCGGCTGTCGACGACGCCGAGCCGCTGTACGACGAGGCGATCACCCTCCTGTCGGGCACGAGAGCCCGCTCCGATCTCGCCGTCGCCCACCTGCTGTACGGCGAGTGGCTGCGCCGCCGTAAGCGGCGCAAGGACGCCCGCGAGCAACTGCGTACGGCCGTCTCGATGTTCGACGCCATGCGGGCCACGGGATACGCGGCGCGCGCCGCTCAGGAGCTCGCCGCCACCGGAGCGCACCCCCAGCGCGGGACGGCCGGGACGACGAGCAGGTTGACCCCACAGGAACTCCAGATCGCCCGCCTGGCCAAGGGTGGTGCGACCAACGCCGAGATCGCCGCGCAGCTGTACATCAGCGCCAGCACCGTCGACTACCACCTACGGAAGGTCTTCCGGAAGCTCGACGTGACGTCCCGGCGGCAACTCCACCACGCGTTCGACGACTGAATGCGGCCACGCCTACGCGCTCCACGGGATTCGAGGACCGTCCGTCCTGGCCGAGGCTGGGGCGACCGAACAGATCCTGCAGACGGGAGCACGCCATGCCGTATGTCACCGCAAGCGACGGAGCGCAGATTTTCTACAAGGACTGGGGCACGGGCCGGCCGGTCGTGCTCAGCCACGGCTGGCCGCTGAACTCGGACAGCTGGGAGGCGCAGCAGCTGTTCCTCGCGGCGAACGGCTTCCGCGCCATCGCCCACGACCGTCGTGGGCACGGCCGTTCCGACCAGACGTGGCACGGCAACGAGATGAACACCTACGCCGACGACCTCGCCACCCTCATCGACACGCTCGACCTGCGCGACGCGACGCTCGTCGGCTTCTCCACGGGCGGCGGGGAAGTCGCCCGCTACATCGGGCGGCACGGCACCGCCCGCATCGCGCAGCTCGTGCTGGTCTCCGCCGTACCGCCGTTCATGCTCAAGACCGACGACAATCCCGGTGGTGTACCCGTCGAGGCGTTCGACGCGATCCGCGCCGGGTCGCTCGCCGACCGCTCACAGCTGTACCGCGATCTGGCCGACGGCCCGTTCTTCGGCAACAACCGGCCCGGCGCCGACGTGTCCCAGGGCATCCGGGACGCTTTCTGGCGCCAGAGCCTGCAGGCCGGACACCGAGGCGCCTACGAGTGCATCGCGGCCTTCTCGGCCACCGACTTCCGCGCCGACCTGGACGCCTTCGACGTGCCCACGCTGGTCGTCCACGGCGACGACGACCAGGTCGTGCCCTTCGATGTGGGCGGCAAGGCGTCGGCGGCCCGCATCAAGAACGCGACGCTGAAGGTCTACCCGGGCGCGCCGCACGGGATCACGGACACGCACAAGGAACAGCTCGGCACCGACCTGCTGGACTTCCTCAACTCATGACCACAGAAGGAACCACCGCATGATTCCCGAAGGTCAGCCCCGCCGCCGAGTTCTCGGCGGGCTGCTCGCGGCGGGAGCGGTCACGCTCGGCGCCGCCCCCGCCCCCGCCCCCGCTTCCGCCCGCTCGGGCGGCGGCACGAAACCGACCGTCGTGCTCGTGCACGGCGTGTTCGCCGACTCCTCCGGCTGGAACGACGTCATCGCCCGGCTGCTGAAGGCCGGATTCCCGGTCATCGCCCCGGCCAACCCGCTGCGCGACCTGGCGGGCGACTCGGCGTACGTCGCCGGCGTCGTCGACACCGTCCCCGGCCCGGTCATTCTGGTCGGTCACTCCTACGGCGGCGAGGTCATCACCAACGCCGGACGCGATCGCTCCCATGTCAAGGCGCTGGTGTACGTCGGGGCCTTCGCGCCCGACGAGGGCGAGAGCGCGTTGCAGCTCGCCGACATGTTCCCGGGCAGCAAGCTGAAGGACGCGCTGGTGACCCGCCCGTTCCCGCTGCCCGACGGCACGACCGGCACCGACGGCTACATCGACCAGGCGAAGTTCCACGAGGTCTTCGCCCAGGATCTGCCGACCTCCGTGACGCGGCTCATGGCGGCCACCCAGCGCCCCGGCAGCGTGGGCGGGTTGGCTTCCGGCAGCGGCGTACCGGCCTGGCGGAGCCTGCCGTCCTGGTACGTGATCCCGACCGCCGACAACGTCATCCCGGCCGCGGTGCAGCGCTTCATGGCCGAGCGCGCCGGGAGCACGACCGTCGAGGTGAAGGGCTCCTCCCACGTCGTGATGATGTCGCACCCCGACATCGTGGTCCGCCAGATCCTGGCCGCCCACCGCGCCACCCGTTGACGTCCTGGAAGGAACATCGATGAGCGCACCGGACACCATCGTCCTGATCCACGGCTTCTGGGTGACGCCGCGCAGCTGGGAGCACTGGATCGACCGCTACGAGAAGCAGGGCTACCGCGTGCTCGCGCCCGCCTACCCCGGCTTCGAGGTGGAGGTCGAGTCCCTGAACGCCGACCCGACCCCGATCGAGAAAGTGACTGCCCCGCAGATCATGGAGAGCCTGGCGAACGTGATCCGCGGACTCGACAGACCGCCCGTCCTGATCGGCCACTCCGCGGGCGGCGCGTTCACCCAGGTCCTGCTCGACCACGGCTTCGGCGCGGCCGGAGTGGCCATCAACTCCGCGCCCACCGAAGGCGTGAAGGTGACCCCGCTGAGCCAGGTGAAAGCGACCTTCCCCGTGCTCAAGAACCCCGCCAACCACCACAAGGCGGTCGGCCTCACCCCTGAGCAGTGGCATTACGCCTTCACCAACACATTTCCCGAGGACGAGTCCCGGGCGCTCTACGAGCGTTACGCGATTCCCGCGTCGGGCCGCATCCTGTGGAACAGCGTGCTGGCCAACCTCCAGCCCGGCCACCAGGACATCTGGGTGAACTACCACAACGACGACCGTGCACCGCTGCTGTTCCTCTCCGGCGAGCTGGACCACCTCATGCCGCCCAAGGTCCAGCAGTCCAACGCCCAGCACTACAAGTCGAACACCGTCACCGAGGTCAAGGTGTATCCGGGGCAGCCGCACCTGATGCCGGCCTCCCCAGGCTGGGAAGAGATCGCGGACTACGCACTGTCGTGGGCCTTGTCGCACGCCCGCTAGCCGAACCACCACGCCCGGGACGGTCATACCCGCCGTCCCGGGCCACCGGAAGGGATCACGGCATGACCGACGTCCGCGTCACCCACATCGGCGGCCCGACCACACTGATCGAGGTAGGCGGCTGGCGACTGCTGACCGACCCGACGTTCGATCCGCCGGGGCGCCGCTACTCGTTCGGCTGGGGCACGTCCTCCCGCAAGGCGTCCGGCCCCGCCCTCGCCGTCGCGGACGTGCCGCCGGTCGACGCCGTCCTGCTCAGCCACGACCACCACGGCGACAACCTCGACACGGCCGGGCGCGCCCTGCTGCCGACCGCAGGTGCCGTACTCACCACGTCGTCCGGAGCACGACGACTGGGCGGCAACGCTCGTGGCCTGGCGCCCTGGACGGCCACGCGCCTTCAGGCCCCTGGTCGCACGACGATCGAGGTCACCGCGACCCCCGCCCGCCACGGACCGCCGCTGTCCCGGCCGATCACCGGGGACGTCATCGGCTTCGCGCTCCGTTGGAAGGGACAACAGCACGGTGTGCTCTGGATCTCCGGAGACACCGTCCTTCACGACGGCGTACGACACGTTGCCCGCCGCCTTGACGTGGGGACCGCCCTGTTGCACATGGGCGGCGTGCGCTTCCCGCTGACGGGCCCGATCCGGTACACGATGACGGCCGCTCAGGCTGTGGAGCTGTGCCGTCTGCTCACCCCGCGAACCGTCTTCCCCATCCACTACGAGGGCTGGCACCACTTCCGCGAGAACCGCGATGCCATCGAACGGCACCTGGCCTCGGCCCCCGCCGACATCCGGGACCGCTTCCGCTGGCTGCCCGCCGGAACGGGCGTCGACGTCAGCGTGTGACGGCGACGCCGACCAGCGTACGCAGCTGTCCGCTCCGGGCACTGTGGCCCGTGCCACGTCAGCTGCCGTCCAGGAACCGGAAGAGCTCCTCGTCGGTCGCCGCCGTGACGTCGAGTCTCGGCTCGGGGTGGTCGGTGGAGTCGCGGTACGCGCGTACCTTCGCCAGGAGGCTCTCGATGCGGTCGGTGACCTCGTCGCCGTCCGGGCCGGTGACCGCGGACAGGGTCAGGGCGGACTCGACGCGGGCGAGTTCGGCGAGCACCGAGCCGGTCGGGGCCGGGGCTCGGGCCCCGAGTTCCCGGATCAGCTCGCGGGTGACGGCGGACGCCGTCGGGTGGTCGAAGACCAGCGTCTGGGCGAGTCTGAGGCCGGTCTCGGCGCTGAGGCGGTTGCGGAACTCCACGGCGGACACCGAGTCGACCCCCAGCTCGGAGAACGCGCGGTCGGGTTCGATCGCGCGTCCCGTCGGGTAGTCCAGGACCTCTGCCATCTGGGTGCTCACCAGGTCGAGCAGCACGTCGAAGCGCCGGTCCTCCGGCAGGCCGGCCAGTCGGTCGAGGACCGGGCCCGAGCGGGTGGACGCCGAGCGCGGGGTGCGGCGTACGACTCCGCGGCCGGCGAGTCGGCGCAGGATCGGGGGCACGTCCGACTGGGCGCGGGTCGAGGCGAGGTCCAGGGTGACCGGGACGAGCACCGGCTCTTCGAGGCCCAGCGCGGCGTCCAGCAGGGCGAGGCCCTGTTCCGACGAGAACAGACTCACCCCGAGCCGGCCCAGCCGGGCCAGGTCCACGTCGGAGAGCTGCTCGGTCATCGTGCTGCGTTCGGCCCACATGCCCCAGGCCAGCGAGACCCCGGCCAGCCCCTGGGCCCGCCGGTACTGTGCGAGGGAGTCCAGGTAGGCGTTGCCCGCGGCGTAGTTGGCCTGGCCCGCCGGGCCGATCAGGCCGGACATCGAGGAGAACAGCACGAACGCCGACAGGTCGAGGTCGCGGGTCAGCTCGTGCAGGTTCCAGGCGGCGACCATCTTGGGGCCCAGCACGGTGTCGAGGCGCTGCGGGGTCAGGTCGGTCAGGACGCCGTCGTCGACCACGCCCGCCGCGTGCACGACGCCGGTCAGCGGGGTCTCGGCCGGGATGTCGGCGAGCAGCCGGGACAGCGCGGCCCGGTCGGCCGTGTCGCAGGCGGCCAGGACGACCTCGGCGCCCAGCCCGGTCAGCTCGGCCGCCAGGTCCACGCCCCGGGGGGAACCGGCCCCGGCGCGGCTGACGAGCAGCAGCCGCCGCACGCCGTGGGCGCTCACCAGGTGCCGTGCCACGACACCGCCGAGCATGCCGGTGCCGCCGGTGACGAGCACCGTGCCGGTGCCGAACGCCGCCGGTGGGGCGGCGCCGCTGCCGACCTCGGCCCGGACCAGTCGGGGCACCAGCACCCGGCCCTTGCGGACCGCCAACTGCGGCTCCAGGGCGACCAGCGCCGCCACCGCGTCCCACGGCACCGGCTCGGCGTCCACGTCGATCAGCCCGAACCGGCCGGGGCTCTCGGTCTGCGCCGACCGCACGAGACCCCACACGCCGGCCTGGGCGAGCCCGCCGACCCGCTCCCCCGGCTCGGCGCCGACCGCGCCCTCGGTGACCAGCACGAGCGTGCCGGAGGCGAACCGCTCGTCGGCGAGCCACTCCTGCATGACGGCGAGCACCGCGCCGGTGACCTGCCGGGCGTCCGGGCCGGCCGGGCAGCGCAGGAACACCACCTCGGGGTCGGCGGGGAGGTCCGGCGTGCCGTTCGCGAGCGTCCAGCGGACGCGCTCGGCCGGCTCGGCGGGCACCGCCGACCAGTCCACCCGGAACATCGACTCCGCGGGCCCGCCCGAACCGGTCGTCGGCAGTTGACGGAACCGCAGTGCTTCGACCGACGCCACCGGCGCACCGGCCGCGTCGGCGAGCTGTATCGTCACCGCGTCCTCGCCGGCGGGCGCCATCCGCACCCGCAGCACGGACGCCCCGACCGCCGACAGGGACACCCCGGACCAGGCGAACGGCAGGACGGCGCCGTCCATCCCGTCGAGGAAGCCGCCGTACCAGACCGTGTGCAGCGCAGCGTCCAGCAGCGCCGGGTGCAGGCCGAAGCGGTCCGCGTCGGCCGCCGGCTCCGGCGGCAGGGCGACCTCGGCGAACACCTCGTCGCCGCGCCGCCACAGTCCCGTCAGGCCCTGGAAGGCCGGGCCGTAGTCGTAGCCACGGGCGCCGAGGTCGGCGTACACATCGCCGACGGCGATCTCGTCCGCGCCTTCCGGTGGCCAGTGGGCGGCCTCGAACTCCGTCGGTCGGGGCGCGTCGGCCAGCGAGCCGTCGGCGTGCCGGATCCACTCGCCGCCGTCCGGCTGGGCGTGCACCGACACCGTCCGGTGGCCCGACTCGTCGGCGTCGCCGACCATGACCTGGATCCGGGCGCCGGTGCGCTCTCCCAGCACCAGCGGTGTGTGCACGGTCAGTTCGTCGAGCAGGTGGCAGCCGAGTTCGCGGCCGGCCCGCAGCGCCATCTCCACGAACGCCGCGCCCGGCACGATCACCCGGCCCAGCACCGCGTGGTCGGCCAGCCAGGGCTGGGTCTCCAGCGAGAGCCTGCCGGTCAGCACCGTCGCGCCGGACTCCGGCAGGGTCAGCACGGCGCCGAGCAGCGGGTGCTCCCCGGCGGCCAGACCTGCGGCCCGCAGGTCGCCCGGCTGCGTAGCGACGTCCATCCAGTACCGGTCGCGCTGGAAGGCGTAGGTCGGCAGGTCCACGGCGGTCGCACCCGTGCCGGCGAACGCCTGGGGCCAGTCCACCTCCATGCCGTGGACGTGCGCCGCGGCCAGCGCGGCGAGCGCGGTGGCCGGTTCCGGGCGGTCGGCGCGCAGCACCGGCACCGCGACCGGCAGCGCGTCGCTCTCGGTGAAGCAGCCCTCGGCCATGGTGGTCACCGCGGCGTCCGGCCCGACGCCGACGAACCGGGTGACGCCGTCCTCGCGCAGTCGGCGCACCGCGTCGGCGAACCGCACCGGCTCGCGGACCTGGCGCACCCAGTACTCCGGTGAGCGCAGTTCCTCGGCCGACGCCGGCTCGCCGGTGAGCGTGGACACGATCGGCAGCACCGGCTCGTGGAAGGTCACGTCGGCGAGCAGCGCGCGGTAGGGCTCCAGCATCGGGTCCATCAGGGGCGAGTGGAACGCGTGGCTGACCCGTAGGCGCTTGGTCCGTCGGCTCAGGGACGCGAAGTGCTCGGCGCAGCGCAGCACCGCGTCCTCCTCGCCCGACACGACCACCGACCGCGGGCCGTTCACGGCGGCGATACCGGCCGCGCCGATCCCGCCCGTGTCGTCGCCTGTCAGCGCCGACGCGACCTCGTCCGCGGTCGCCTGGATCGACGCCATCGCGCCGCCCTCGGGCAGTCGCTCCATCAGCCGGCCGCGCGCGGCCACCACCCGGCAGGCGTCCGGCAGCGTCCACAGCCCGGCGACGAACGCCGCCGACAGCTCGCCGATGGAGTGCCCGGCCAGCGCGTCCGGCCGTACGCCCCACGAGCCGAGCAACCGGGTCAGCGCGACCTCGACCGCGAACAGCGCGGGCTGCGCCCAGCCGGTGCGGTCCAGCAGTTCCGCCCCGCCCGAGTCCGAGTCCGAGTCCGAGTCCGTCTCCGTCTCCCCGAGCAGTACCTCGCGCAGCGGGCGGTCCAGGAGGCCGTCGAAGCCGGCGCACACCTCGTCCAGGGCCGCGGCGAACACCGGGAACGCCGCGTGCAGTTCGCGGCCCATGCCGAGTCGCTGGGTGCCCTGTCCGGCGAACAGGAAGGCGGTGCGGCCGGGGCGGGCGACGCCCCGCACCACACCGGAGGCCGTGTCGCCGTGGGCGACGGCCCGCAGGGCGGCGAGCAGCCCGTCCCGGTCCGCCGCCACGACCGCGGCGCGCTGTTCGAACACCGTCCGGGTCGTGGCCAGCGTGAACGCGACGTCGAGCGGGTCCAGGGCGTCCGCGGCGGGCAGCAGCCGTTCGGCCTGGCCGGCCAGTGCTTCGGGCGTCCTGCCGGACAGCACCAGCGGCATGAGCGGCTGCGGCATACGGGCCGCCGCCGGCTCGGCCTGCTCGGCGTGCTCGGTCGGCTCGGCCCGCTCGGGGTCCGGCGCCTGTTCCAGGATCACGTGCGCGTTGGTGCCGCTGATGCCGAACGACGACACGGCGGCCCGTCTCGGCCCGTCCGTCACCGGCCACTCGCGCCGCTCGGTCAGCAGGTCGACCGTCCCCGCCGACCAGTCCACGTGCGAGGACGGGGTGTCCACGTGCAGGGTCTTCGGCAGCACGCCGTGGCGGAGCGCCAGCACCGTCTTGATGACGCCGCCGACCCCGGCCGCCGCCTGGGTGTGTCCGATGTTGGACTTCAACGACCCGAGCCACAGCGGACGTTCGCGGTCGACGCCATAGGCGTCCAGGACGGCCTGCGCCTCGATGGGGTCGCCGAGGCTGGTGCCGGTGCCGTGCGCCTCGACCGCGTCCACGTCCGACGGGGACAGCCCGGCGTCCTCCAGCGCCTGGCGGATGACGCGCTGCTGGGACGGTCCGTTCGGGGCGGTGAAGCCGTTCGACGCGCCGTCCTGGTTGACCGCGCTGCCGCGCACCACGGCGAGCACCGGGTGCCCGAGCCGCCGTGCGTCCGAGAGCCGCTCCACCAGGAGCATGCCGACGCCCTCGCCCCAGCCGGTGCCGTCGGCGGCGTCGGAGAAGGACTTGCAGCGCCCGTCCGGGGACAGCCCGCGCTGGCGGCTGAACGCGACGAGCATGCCCGGGGTGGACATCACCGTGGCGCCGCCGGCCAGCGCCAGCGTGCACTCCCCGCGGCGCAGCGACTGGACCGCCAGGTGCAGCGCGACCAGCGACGACGAGCAGGCCGTGTCGACGGTGACGGCGGGCCCCTCGAAGCCGAAGGTGTACGCGATCCGTCCGGAGGCGGCGCTGTTCGTGGTGCCGGTGAGCAGGTGCGCCTCCGCGCCGCCGACGGCCTGGTGCAGCCGTGGGCCGTAGTCCGCGGCCATGGCCCCCGCGAACACCCCGACCCTGGCGCCGCGCAGTGCCGCGGGGCGCAGCTCGGCCCGCTCCAGCGCCTCCCACGAGGTCTCCAGCAGCAGCCGCTGCTGCGGGTCCATCGCCACCGCCTCGCGGGGCGAGATCCCGAAGAACTCCGGGTCGAACTCCGTGGCCCGGCGCAGGAATCCGCCGCGCCGGGTGTAGGTGCGGCCCGGGGTGTCGGGGTCCGGGTCGTAGAGCGCCTCCAGGTCCCAGCCCCGGTCGGCGGGGAACTCGGTGATGGCGTCCTCGCCTGCGTCCAGCAGTCGCCACAGGTCCTCGGGCGAGTCGACGTCGCCGGGGAACCGGCACGCCATGCCGATGACGGCGACCGGTTCCGAGCCGGACTGCTCGGCGTCCCGCAGTTGCTGTCTGGTCTGCTGCAGCTCGGCCGTGACCCGCTTGAGGTACTCGACCAGCTTCTCTTCGTTGCTCACGGGTCCTCCGTCAGGGCATGCCAAGTTCGCCGTCGATGAGGTCGAAGAGCTCGTCGAGCTCCAGCCCGTCCAGCTCACGGGCCGGCCGCGCGGGCTTCGCGGTCGGGTCGGTCGGAGAGGTCTGCCGGGTGGCGCCGGTCGGATCGGTCGGGCCGAGGGCGGCGCCGAGATGGGCGGCGAGGGCCGTCGGCGTCGGGTAGTCGAACACCAGGGTGGCGCGCAGGCGCAGGCCGGTCGCCGCCCCCAGCCGGTTGCGCAGGTCCACCGCCGTCAGCGAGTCGAACCCGAGTTCCTTGAAGGTACGGCCGGGGTCGACCGCGCCGGGTGTGCCATGGGCCAGTACGCCGGCCGTGTGCTCGCGCACCAGGCCGAGCAGGGCCTCCGCCCGGTCGGCCTCGGACATCCGGGCCAGGCTGTCGCCGAGCGGCGCGGCGCCGCCCGGCCCGCCCGCGGCGGCGGCCTCCGCCCGCCGGACCCGGTCGCGGACCACCCCGCGCAGCAGCGCCGGCACGACGCCCTGGGCGCGCACCGCGGCCGGTTCGAGCCGGGCCGGGACGAGCAGCGCCTCGCCGGAGGCGAACGCGGCGTCGAACAGGGCCAGTCCGTCCGCCGTGGACAGCGGGGCGAGGCCCGCCCGGCGCATCCGGCTCAGGTCGGCGTCCGCGAGGTGGCCGGTCATGCCGCTGGCCTCGGCCCACAGGCCCCAGGCGAGCGACACGGCCGGCAGGCCCCGCGCGGCGCGGTGTTGGGCCAGGGTGTCCAGGTAGGCGTTGGCGGCGGCGTAGTTGGCCTGGCCGGGCAGGCCGAGGATCCCGGCGACCGAGGAGAAGAGCACGAACATCGACAGGTCGAGCCCTTGGGTCAGCTCGTGCAGGTTCAGGGCGGCGTCGACCTTGGGCCGCAGGACGCGTTCGAGCTGCTCCGGCCGCATCGCGTCGACGACGCTGTCGTCGAGGAGCCCGGCGGCGTGCACCACACCGGTCAGCGGGTGTTCGGCGGGGATCGACGCCAGCAGCGCGGCCAGCGCCTCCCGGTCGGCCGTGTCGCAGGCGGCCACGGTGACCGTCACGCCCGACTCGGTCAGCTCCGCGGCGAGTTCCGCGGTGCCGGGGGCGTCCGGCCCGCGTCTGCTGGTGAGCAGCAGGCGGGTCACTCCGTAGCGGGAGACCAGGTGCCGGGCGAACAGGCCGCCCAGGGTGCCGCTCGCGCCGGTGAGCAGCACCGTGCCCGCCGTGAGGTCCCGCCGGGTCGCGGGCGCGCCGGTGATCCTGGCCAGCCGGGGCACGACGGGCCGTCCCTTGCGGACGGCGAGCTGCGGCTCGCCGGTGGCCAGGGCGGCCGGCAGCGCCGCGACCGACGCCTCGTGACCGTCCAGGTCGACGACGACGAACCGGTCCGGGTGCTCCCGCTGTGCCGAGCGGACCATGCCCCACACCGTGGCGCCCGCCGCGCCGAGGGCGTCCGTCTCGGCCGGCTCCACGACCACCGCGTTCCGGGTGAGCAGCACCAGCCGTGCGCCGGCGAACCGCTCGTCGGCGAGCCACTCCTGGATCAGTCGCAGCGCCCGGCCGGCCACGGCGTGGGCGCCGCCCGCGGTGGGCTCCCCGGTCAGCGCGGCGAACACCGTCTCCGGTACCGGTCCGTGGTCGGCGAGCGCGCCGAGATCGGCGTGGGAGGGCGCTCCCCCGCGGGCGACCCCGAGTTCGTCGGCGCCGACGACCGCCCAGGGCCGGGGGTCGAAGGAGGTCTCGGGCGCCTGTGTCTCGGCCCAGTCCACCCGGAACAACGCGTCCGGGGCTCCGGCGGCGGGCGCGCCGGCCGGGAGCGGTCGCAGCGCCAGCGACTCCACGGACGCCACCGGCGCCCCGGTCGCGTCGGCGAGCCGCAGCGAGACCGTGTCCGGGCCGTCCGGCGAGATCCGCACGCGCAGTGCGGACGCGCCGGTGGCCCGCAGCGACACGCCCTGCCAGGAGAACGGCAGCCGGCAGTCCGAGCCGTCCGCGACGGCGGCGTGCAGCGCGGCGTCCAGCAGTGCCGGGTGCAGCCCGAACCGGCCGGCGTCCGCCTCGATCTCCTTCGGCAGCGCCACCTCGGCGAAGATCTCCGTGCCCCGCCGCCACCAGGAGCGCAGGCCCCGGAACGAGGGGCCGTAGCGGTAGCCGAGTTCGGTCCAGCGCTCGTACCCGCCGTCCCACTCCACCGCGACCGCGCCCGGCGGCGGCCAGGAGGTCAGATCGAACTCCTCGGCCCGGTGGACGGTTCCGTCGGCGAGCAGCCCGCTCGCGTGCCTGCGCCACTCGCCGGAGCCGTCGGCCGGGCGGGCGTGGACGGCCAGTTCACGACGGCCGGACGCGTCCTGCTCGCCGACCGTGACCCGGATGTCGACCGCGCCGTGCGGCGGCAGGACCAGCGGCGTCTCGCAGGTCAGCTCCGCCACCTCGGCGCAGCCTGCCTCGTCGCCCGCGCGGACGGCCAGCTCGACGAAGGCGGCGCCGGGAAGCAGCACCGACTCGCCGAGCCCGTGGTCGCCCAGCCACGGCTGGGCCCGCAGGGACAGCCGGCCGGTCAGGACGAGGCCTCCGGAACCGGGGAGTTCGACGACGGCGCCGAGCAGCGGGTGGTCCGCCGCGACCAGTCCCGCCGCCGCCACGTCCGCCGTGTCGCCGGCCGGCGTCGGTTCGAGCCAGAAGCGCCGCCGCCGGAACACGGAGGTGGGCACGTCGATCTGCCGGGCGCCGGGGAAGACGGCCCGCCAGTCGGGGTTCACGCCACGTGTGTAGGCGCCGGCCAGCGAGGTCAGGAACCGCTCCAGGCCGCCGTCGTCGCGGCGCAGGGAGCCGACGGCGACCGCGTGCTCCGTCACGTCCTCGACCGCCGCCGTCAGCACCGGATGCGGGCTGACCTCGACGAACACCGAGTGCCCCTGCTCGGCGAGCACTCCGACCGTCTCGGCGAAGCGGACCTGGCGGCGCAGGTTGCGATACCAGTAGCCGCCGTCCAGGCCGGTGGTGTCCAGCAGGCCGGCGGTCACCGTCGAGTAGAACGGGATCGTCGACGGACGGGGGGTCAGCCCGGCCAGGACGGTGGCCAGTTCGTCCGCGATCCGCTCCACCTGCGCCGAGTGCGAGGCGTAGTCCACCGGTAGCCGCTTGACCCGCACCTCGGCGGCCTCGCACTCGGCGACGAGTTCGTCCAGTGCGTCCAGGTCGCCTGCGACGACGACGGATCCCGGGGCGTTGACCACGGCCACCGAGATCCGGCCGTCCCACCGGGCAAGGCGTTCGGCGGCCTCGTCCTCGGACTGGGCGACCGAGACCATCCCGCCGGCGCCGGACAGCGCCAGGATGGCCCTGCTGCGCAGGGCGACGACCTTCGCCGCGTCCGCGAGGTCGAGCGCCCCGGCGACGCAGGCGGCCGCGATCTCGCCCTGCGAATGACCCACCACCGCGGCGGGCCGCACACCGTAGGAGCGCCAGAGGGCGGCCAGCGACACCATCACCGCGAACAGCGCGGGCTGGACGACGTCCACCCGCTCCAGTGCGTCGGCGTCGCGCAGCACCTCGAACAGGTTCCAGTCGACGTAGGGAGCGAGGGCGTCCGCGCAGGCCTTCATCGACTCGGCGAACACCGGTGCGCAGTCCAGCAGTTCGGCCGCCATCCCGGTCCACTGCGCACCCTGGCCGGGGAAGACGAACACCACCCCGCCCGCCTCCCGCGCGGTGCCGCGCACCACTCCGGGCGCCTCGGCGCCGGCGGCGAGCGCGGTCAGGCCGCGGCGCAGCGCGGGCAGGTCCGCGGCGACGACGGCGGCGCGGTGCGGCAGGCCGGCGCGGGCGGCGGCCAGCGAGAACCCGGTGTCCGCCGGGTCCAGCCCGGGATTGGCGTCCACGAAGGACAGCAGGGCGGCGGCCTGGGCCGCCACCGCGTCCTCGCCGGTGGCGGAGAACGCCCACGGCAGCACGGGAGCACCGGGCGCGGCGGGCACGACGGACGCGACGGGCTCCGACTGCGGCTCCGGCGGGGCCTGTTCGATGATCACGTGGGCGTTGGTGCCGCTGATGCCGAAGGAGGACACCGCGGCCCGGCGGGCCCGGCCGGTCCGCGGCCACTCCCGCGCCTCGGTCACCAGCTCCAGCGCGCCGGCGGACCAGTCGACGTGCGGGGTCGGCTCGTCGACGTGCAGGGTCCTCGGCACCACCCCGTGCCGCAGCGCCTGCACGGTCTTGATGACTCCGGCCACCCCGGCGGCGGCCTGGGTGTGGCCGATGTTGGACTTCAGCGACCCCAGCAGCAGCGGGCGGCCCGGCTCCCGGTCGCGGCCGTAGGTGGCGGCGAGCGCCTCGGCCTCGATCGGGTCGCCGAGCGTCGTCCCGGTGCCGTGCGCCTCGACGACGTCCACGTCCGCCGTGGACATCCCGGCGCCGGCGAGCGCCTGCCGGATCACCCGTTCCTGGGCGACCCCGTTGGGCGCGGTGAGCCCGTTCGACGCCCCGTCCTGGTTGGTCGCGCTGCCCCGCACCAGGGCCAGCACCCGGTGGCCCTCGCGGCGCGCGTCCGACAGCCGTTCGAGGACGACGATCCCCGCGCCCTCGGACCATCCGGTGCCGTCGGCGGCGGCGGAGAACGCCTTGCAGCGGCCGTCCTCGGCCAGTCCGCGCTGCCGGCTGAACTCCACGAACATCCCGGGCGTGGACATCACCGCCACGCCGCCGGCGAGGGCCAGCGAGCACTCCCCGGCGCGCAGGGCCTGCGCGGCGAGATGCAGCGCGACGAGCGACGAGGAGCAGGCGGTGTCCACGGTGACCGCGGGACCCTGGAGCCCGAGCGTGTAGGCGATCCGGCCGGACGCGACGCTGATCGTGCTGCCGGTCAGCCGGTAGCCGTCGGACTCGGCGTGCGCGGCGTCCAGCCGGGGGCCGTAGTCCTGTGCCATGGCCCCGACGAAGACGCCCACGGGCGTGCCGCGTTGGCCGCCGGGGTCGATGCCGGCCCGTTCCAGCGCCTCCCAGGACGTCTCCAGCAGCAGCCGCTGCTGGGGGTCCATGGCGAGCGCCTCCCGCGGCGAGATGCCGAAGAACTCGGGGTCGAACTCGTCGGCGTCGTGCAGGAAGCCGCCGTGCCGGGTGTAGGACGTGCCCGCCCGGTCCGGGTCGGGGTCGTGGAGCCGGTCGGTGTCCCAGCCGCGGTTGGCGGGGAACTCCGAGATCGCGTCGGTCCCGTCCATGACCAGCCGCCACAGGTCGTCCGGGGAGGCGACGCCGCCGGGGAGCCGGCAGGCCATCCCGACGATCGCGATCGGATCGTCGGCACCGGCGCGGACGGCGAGGGCGGCGGGGACGGCGGGATCGGCGGCGGTGGTCTGCTCGTCGCCCGAGGTCGACGTCCGCAGGTGGTCGGCGAGTTCGGCCGGGGTCGGGTGGCCGAACAGCACGCCCGTGGGCAGGGTGCGTCCGATCGCCGCGCTGAGCCGGTCCCGCAGCTCCACGGAGGACAGCGAGTCGACGCCGAGTTCCTTGAAGGTCGTGCCGGCGTCCACCGCGTCGCCGCCCGAGTAGCCGAGCACGACCGCGAGGGTCGACCGGACCAGCCCGAGCATCTCGGGCCGGGCAGGAGCCGCGGCGGCCGTCGCCGCGGGTCCCGGCTCGGCGGCCGCGACCCGGTCGGCGGCCCGATCGGCGGTCCGGTCGGCGGTCCGCACGGCCGCCCCTTCGGCGGGCTCGGTGAGCCAGTGGCGCTCGCGCTGGAAGGCGTAGGCGGGCAGGCCGACGGTGCGGGCGCCGCGCAGAGCGAACACCCGGGACCAGTCCACTTCGACACCGCGCACATGCAGTTCGGCGAGCGACGCGAGGAAGCGTCTCGGGCCGCCCTCGCGCCGCCGCAGCGAGCCGGTGACCACGCCGGACTCCAGCCCGGCCTGCTCCGTCGTGTCCCGCAGGGCCGGCAGGAGCACCGGATGCGGGCTGCACTCGACGAACACCGTGTGGCCGTCGCGCACCAGCGCCTCGGTGGCCCGCTCCAGCTCGACGGTCTGCCGCAGGTTCCGGTACCAGTACGCGGCGTCCAGCCCGGCGGTGTCCATCGGCGCGCCGGTGACCGTGGAGTAGAACGGCACGGGCGACGACATCGGCCGGATGCCGTCCAGCACGGTGAGCAGGCGCTCGCGGATCTGTTCCACCTGGGGTGAGTGGGAGGCGTAGTCGACGGCGATCCGTCGGGTCTCGACGCCTTCCGCGGTCCACCGCTCGACCAGTGCGTCCAGCGCCTCGGGGTCGCCGGAGAGCACCACCGACGAGGGGCCGTTGGCGGCCGCGACCGAGACCGCGCCGTCTCCCTCGGCGAGCCGGTCGCGGACGTCGTCGGCCGACAGCAGCACCGACACCATCGCGCCCTGCCCGGACAGCGCGGAGAGGGCCTGGCTGCGCAAGGTCACCACCCGCGCGGCGTCCTGCAGCGACAGGGCGCCCGCCACGCACGCGGCGGCGATCTCGCCCTGGCTGTGCCCGACCACCGCCGCCGGCTCGACCCCGCAGGAGCGCCAGAGGGCGGCCAGCGACACCATCACCGCGAACAGCGCGGGCTGGACGACGTCCACCCGCTCCAGTGCGTCGGCGTCGCGCAGCACCTCGCTCAGCGACCAGTCGACATGGGGTGCGAACGCCTCCTCGCAGGCGCGTATCGACTCGGCGAACTCCGGTACGTCGTCCAGCAGTCCGACCGCCATGCCCGCCCACTGCGCTCCCTGCCCGGGGAAGGCGAAGACCACCTTCCCGGCCGCCGTGGTCTGTCCCTCGACGACGCCGGCGACGGCCCTGCCGTCGGCGAACGCGGCGAGCCGGTGCAGCAGTTCGGCGCGGTCGTCGCCGACGACGACGGCACGGTGGCGGAAGGCGGTCCTGGTGGTGGCGAGGGAGAGGCCGATGTCCGCGGCGGGCTCGGTCCGGTCCTCGACGAAGGACAGCAGCCGGGCGGCCTGGGCGCGGAGCGCCGCGTCGGTGCGGCCGGAGAGCGGCCACGCCAGCGCGCCGGCCGCCTCGGGCGTACGGGTCGCGGGGCCGGTCGACGGGCCGGTCGAAGGGGGTTCGGCGACCACCAGGTGGCAGTTCGTGCCGCCCATGCCCCACGAGCTCACGCCGGCCACCAGCGGCCGGTCCGGTTCCGGCCACGGCGTCAGCTCGGTCTGCACCGTCAGCCCGAGGTCGTCGAGGGGGATGTCCGGGTGCGGGGTTGCGAAGTTCAGGCTCGGCGGCAGCATCCGGTGCCGGATGCCGAGCGCCACCTTGAGCAGCCCGGCGATGCCGCCGGCGCCCTCCAGATGCCCGATGTTGGTCTTGACCGAGCCCACCCGCAGCGGTGCGTCCGGCTGCCGCGCGCGCCCCAGTGCGGCGCCGAGCGCGGCGGCCTCGATCGGGTCGCCCACCTTGGTGCCGCTGCCGTGCAGCTCCACGTACTGCACGTCCCGCCGTGCGACGCCGGCCCGCCGGTACGCCTGCCGGACGACGTCCTCCTGCGCGGACCTGCTCGGCACGGTGAGGCCGGTGTGCTCGCCCTCCCCCGCGCCGTCGTTGTTCACGGCGCCGCCGGTGAGGACGCAGTAGACGTCGTCGCCGTCGGCGAGCGCGGCGTCCAGCGGTTTGAGGACGACGGCCCCGCCGCCCTCGCCGCGCACGAACCCGTTGGCCCGCGCGTCGAAGGTGAAGCACCGGCCGTCCGGTGACAGGCCGCCGAACCGCACGGCGCCGAGGGTCGTCTCGGCCAGGATGTTCAGGTTCACGCCCCCGGCGACGGCGACCGCGCAGTCGCCGCGGCGCAGGCTCTCGCACGCCAGTTGGACGGCGACCAGCGAGGAGGACTGCGCGGTGTCGACCGTCAGGCTCGGTCCGCGCAGGCCGAGGTGGTGGGAGATCCGGTTGGCGATGATCCCGCGGCGGGTACCGGTCATGGTGTGCCGGCCGATGCCCGCGTCGCCGAGCCGGTCCTGGAGTGCCGCGTAGTCGTCCCACATGGCGCCGACGAACACCCCGGTGTCGCCGCCGCCGAGTTCGGCGGGGACGATCCGCGCGTCCTCCAGCGCCTCCCAGGCGAGCTCCAGCATGAGGCGCTGCTGTGGGTCCATGGCGGCCGCCTCGCGCGGTGAGATCCCGAAGAATCCCGCGTCGAAGCCGTCGATCCCGTCGAGGAATCCGCCGAGGCGGTGCGGCAGTGCGGCCCCGGGCCAGCGCCCTCGGGGAGCCTCGCGTACGGCGTCGGTCCCGTCCCGCAACAACCGCCAGAACGCGTGGCCGTCGCCGGCCCCGGGCAACCGACAAGCCAATCCCACCATGGCGATCCGTCTCATGTCCACAGTCAACAATGGGGGTCGCCGATATGGCTTGTTTCACCGACCCAAAATGCCGGTGTAAATCTGGTGGCCGATAACAGTCTGGACTGATCGACATTGAGCTGCGCACAAAAAGATGCATCGGCATTGGGCCGCGGACATCGAATTGTTTCGACCGCGGCACAATGCCGATGCATTCACATCGACGTCAGGGGGAAAACCCCGGATGAACGTCTCAGTACAGCAGGGTCACCGACGGGCGGACTTCCAGCAGTGCGCGGCTGTAGTCCTCCAGGATGATCGGTGCGTTGAGCGCGGTGTGGCGGCTCATCACCGATATATCGCGCCACAGCCGCTGCAGCGGGTTGGACAGGGCGAACGCGCTGCCGCCGACGATGTCGAGCAGCTTCTCCACGGCCTCCCGCGACTTCTCCTGGGCGGACCGCTGGTGCATACGGGCCCGGGCCCGGTCGACCCACGGCATCGGGTCGATCTCCGGCACTCCGTCGAAGGTGTCGCCGATCTCGCGCAGATGCATCTGGGCGGTCTCGACGAGGTGCGTGGCCTCGGCGAACCAGATCTGCACCGAGGGCGCGTCGGCGGCGGCCTCGTAGTTGACGTAGGTGATCGGCCGCTTCTTGTCCAGCAGCTGCCGGGTGACCTCCAGCGCGCCCTGCGCCGCGCCGACGATCGCGGCGAGCGACTGGGTGCTGCCCTGGACGAGCATGGTGTCCCGGTCGTCCTCGCCCGGCAGATCCGTGAGGCTGAACTCCTTCGCCCGGCGCTCCGGGACGAACAGTTCCTCGGCGACGACCGTGTGGGTGCCGGAACCGGCCAGACCGGCCGAGTGCCAGGTCCGCTCGATCTTCACCTCGTTCATGGGGACGACGACGCCCACGAGGTCCGTGGTCGGCTCCTCGCCGTCGAAGATGGGCACGACGGGGATGTAGGCCCAGTCCGCGATCTCACAGCCCGAGCTCCACGGGAACGTGCCCGTCACCTGGTATCCGCCGTCGACGCGCGAGGCCTTCGTCGTGGTCAGGTGGGCGGTGGAGATGACGTACGCGTCGGGGTTGTCCGCGAACATGTCCGACAGCGCGCTCTCGGGCATCCCGGTCAGCGCGAACCGGGTCGACGCGGTGTCGATGGCCAGGTTCCAGGCGGCCGACCCGCAGCCCTTGCCGACCTCCGCGATGATCGACAGAAGATCCGGCATCCGAAGCTCGTAGCCGCCGTAGCGGGTCGGCGTCGTGAGGCGGAACAGCCCGGCGTCGCGCAGCGCGACGACGACCTCCTCGGCGAGCCTGCGGTCCTGTTCGGTCTTCACCGCGTGCTCGCGGATCAGCGGCACAAGCTCGCGGGTACGCGCCACGATCTTCGCCACGTCGACCGTGGACACGGTCGTCTCGTCCGCCAGCTCACCGGCCACTGCTGTCACGAAGTCCTCCTTGGATTGCGCGTCGTGGGCCGGCCCGGATCGGGGAGGCTCATCGCACCGCGTCTCACGGACGAGTCAATCGGCTTCGGGCCTGCGGTCCCAGCGCCGGGCACCCAAAAACCGGCCGCCGGGCTGGCACTGGGAACCAAGTGCCGGCCGACGACCGGTTTCCGGTCGAACGCCGCCGAACGATCCGCCGTCGGGCCGGACCGATCAGCTGCTGAGGCGGATCAGACGGTGGGCACGGCGGCCGGTTGGCCGACCTCCGGGTCCGCCTGCGACGTCACATGACGGTCGAACATCAGGCCGCAGAGGATCGCCCCGCCGAGGAAGACCACGGCACCCCAGAAGAACGCCGTCGTGTAACTCTCCACGGCGGCTTCCGAGATCAGCTGCGGGGTCGGCTTCTTGCCCTCGACGAACGAGTCCGCCGCGGTGATGGCCAGGGTGCTGAGCAGCGCGGTGCCGATCGAGCCGCCCACCTGCTGCACGGTGTTGACCAGCGCCGACGCCGCGCCGGCGTCCTGCGGTTCGACCCCGACGGTGGCCACCGCTGCGCCCAGCGAGACGACGAGGCCGAAGCCGACGCCGGCGATGAGCGACGGGACCATCACACCGCCGAGGTAGGAGCTGTCGACGGTGAGCCGGCTGAGCCAGAACGAGCCCACCGCGGCCAGGACGAGGCCGGCCGGGATCAGCACCCGGGTCCCGAGCTTCGGCTCCAGCACCGGCGGGATGGTGGTCGCGCCGATGCCGATGCCGACGATCATCGGCAGGAAGGCCAGACCGCTCTCGATCGCGGAGAACTCCAGGATCAGCTGGAGGTAGTAGGTGAGGAACAGGAACTGCACGAACAGCCCGATGCCCAGCAGGAACATCGCCAGGTAGGCGCTGCCCCGGTTGCGGTGCAGCACGATCCGGATGGGCAGCAGCGGCGTCCGCGAGCGGAGCTCGAACAGCACGAACGCGACCAGCAGGACGGCGCTGGCGACGAGGAAGCCCCAGACGTCGGTCTTCCCCCAGTCGCCGTCGTCGGCGTTGGAGAGACCGTAGGCGAGGCAGAACAGGCCGACCGAGGCCGTCACCGTGCCGGGCAGGTCGAGCCGCTCCGCGCGGTGTTCGGCCTGCCGGTTGTGCATCGTGAGCAGCGCGCCGACGAAGACGGCCGCCGTGAAGATCACGTTGACGTACAGGCACCAGCGCCAGTCCAGCCAGTCGGTCAGCGCGCCGCCGAGGACCAGACCGAGCGCGAGGCCGCCGCTGCCCAGCGCGCCGTAGACGCCGAAGGCCTTGACCCGCTCCTTCGGGTCCTTGAACACGGTCAGCAGAAACGACAGCGCCGCCGGTGCGACGAGCGCGGCGAACCCGCCCTGGAGTGCGCGGGCCGTGATCAGCATGGCGAAGCCGTTGGCCGCGCCGGCCAGCACCGACATGGCGCCGAACCCGACGATCGAGATCATCAGCGATCGCTTGGCGCCGATGAGGTCGACGATCCTGCCGCCCAGCAGCAGCAAGCTGCCGAAGGCCAGCGCATAGGCGGTGACGACCCACTGCCGGTCGCCGTCGCCGAACCCGAGATCCGCCTGTGCAGACGGCAGCGCGATGTTGACGACCGTCGTGTCCAGGAAGATCGTTAACTGCGCGACGCCGATGACCGCCAGGATCAACCAACGGTTGGCGTAGTGGGGGTCGGGCGCACCTTTCGCCGCCACCCTCGACTCGGAATCTGCTGACTCTGACATTCCACTTACCCTCTATTGATCAGGCCGGACCATCGGCCGATGGCCGGCAAACTGGCGTTTGGCGGAAATCAGGTGGAAATTGTCTCGAATCCGTGCTGCTTCGCGAGGTCGACAATGGCGTGTACCCGTTCACGGGTAATGAGGCCGTTGCCCATCGATCCACTCTTGCCGGACAACCCGAGAGTGACTGCTTCCGCCACCCCAGCCAACAATTCACCCGCACCCTGTGAGGCACCGAGGCCACGCGGCAGAATACCGCGGTTGGACGCAGAAAGTATACCACCGCGCACGTAGCGTAGATCGCCACGAGAAGCCACCGAAGAAGCCTCGGAACCGGTCCCGAAAAAGGACAGATCGGCGATCACGGCACCGTCTCCGAGATGTTTTTCGTCGAGCACGGAAACCGGGCTCGAATGGGCCGAGAACACCACCTGAGCATTCCGCACCGACAAAAGATCGTCGGTCACCACGACGAACGGGTTGATGTCGTAGGCGTCGTCGAGATAAGCGGCGATCTGCGCGCCGCTCGGCTCGTCGCCGCCCCGCCCCTCGGCCAGCCACCGGACGATGAGCGGCTCGACGGACAGCGCCGCCGGGATGCCGGTGAGCGCACCGCCGGCCGCGATCCGCTCCCACGCCTCCTGGTAGATCCGGCGCTCCGCGGCCCGCAGCCGCTCGGCCGAACCCGACCGGCCGCTGCCCACCAGCACGATCTTGGCGGCCTCCAGCGCGCTGATCGCGCCGAGGGCCGATCCGAGGTGCCCGCCACCGCCGACGACCGCCACCGTCGTCCCGTCGAGCCCGCCGAACCGCTCGGCCGCGGCGGGCCGGACGGCGGCCAGGGCCGAGCCGACCGTGAGCGCGCCGCCCGTGGTCACCGTGATCCCGGGAACCCGCAGCGCGCCGCCGTGTCCGCTCACCGCGCCGAGTCCGAACCCGAGGCCGACGGTGTCGCAGCCGTCGGCCTTCGCCGCGCGCACCCGGCGGTCGAGGTCCAGGCCGATCAGGAAGGTCTGCCCGGAGACCTGGTACTCGCGCAGCTGCGCCTGGGTCACCAGCAGCGGGTAGACGGTGAGGTCCACCGACGTCCCCTGCGGCGAGTCGAACCGGACCGGCGCGAACGCCGGCAGGTCCTTGAGCAGTTCGGACCGCCGGGCGTAGGCGAACAGGCGCTCGTCGTCCAGGTCGGCGAGCGACGGGTCGAACTCCCGCAGCATGTCCGGGGTCAGCGGGTAGCCGACGAACCCGACCTTCGCGGCAGCCGGCTCGGCCGGTGCGCTCTCCTCGGCCGCGGCCGGCCGGAAGTCCCTGATGTCCGCGCGCGGAGCGTCCTCCGCGGCCCCGGTCAGCACCTGGACCAACGGCAGCGCGTCCTGGTTGCGCAGAATCGTGCAGACCTCGGTGAGACCGCCCCGCAGCTGCTCGATCTGCTCGTCGCTGATGTAGATCGACGGCTCGATCCGCAGCATGTTCGGCACGCTCGCGGTCGGGCCGGTGCGGATCTGGTGGGCGGCCTGGAGATAGCTGCCCAGCTGGAAGACGAGCAGGCCGGCCAGTGCCTTCTCCCGGATGACCGGGGACGAGGCCTGGCTCTGGTCGGCGAACTCCAGCCCGATGAGCAGGCCCTTGCCGCGGACGTCGGCCACCACGTCGGGGAATGCGGCGGCCAGTTCGCGCAACATGCCCAGGATGCGTTCGCCGCGTTCGGCGGCACGTTCGTAGGCGGCGCCGTCGTGGGCCTCGAGGAGTTCCAGCGTGCGCAGGGCGATGGCCGTGGAGAACCCGTCCTTGGCGAAGGTCGAGCTGTGCACCAGCTCGAACTCGGGGCGGTAGCGCGACTGCCGGACGAGCAGGGCGGAGGTCTTGCCGATGCCGCCGCCGAGCGACTTGCCCAGCACGAAGTAGTCGGCGAGCAGCCCGATATGGGAGCTGGCGAAGAACTTCCCGGTGCGCCCCATCCCGCTCTGGATCTCGTCGACGACGACCGGGCACTCGACCTCGGCGCAGATCTCCCTGATGCGGGCGGCGTACTCGGCGGTCAGCTCGTGGATCCCGCCCTCGCCCTGGATCGGCTCGACGATCAGTCCGGCGACCACCGGGAAGTCCCGCTCGACGAGCGTGACCCGGCCGTCCAGGACCTGGACGTCGAGCACGCTGACCCGCTGCTCGGCGACCGCGCTCTCGAACGCCTCGGCGTCGTTCGGCGGCACGAATCTCACCGGCTGCCCGAGCGAGGCGAAGGCCGCCCGGAAGAGCGGGTTGAAGGTGAACTGCAGGCTGCCGACGAGCTTTCCGTGGAAGGCCCGCTCCAGCGCGAAGAACACCGGACCGGTCCCCGCCCGCGCCATGTTGTGCGCGGCCACCGCGCCGAGCAGCGCCCCGAACTCCTCGGCGTTCGTCGGCACGGGCACATCGCCGGGCAGCAGGGAGACGTCGTCCGGCAGCGCCGCGGTCCCCTCGCCCACCGCCCGCAGCGCGACGTCGACGTTCCACTCGATCTCTTCGAACAGGGCCTTCATCCGCAGCACACGGTCGAACTCGCAGTGCTTGACCGCCGCCTCGACCGCCTCCGCGCCGCTGTTGGCGAAGGTGATGGCGTACGGCTCGGCGCCGGGGAACTCCCGGCCGAGCACCCCGTTCAGCACCGCGCCGACCTGGTCGGCGACCGGGTGCGCGGAGTGCTGCGAGTGCACCGGCCAGCCCGCGTCCAGCAGTTCCTTCGCGTAGGCCACGATCTCCGGGTGGTTGTGCCCGAGCATCAGCGAGCCCCAGCCGCCGATCAGGTCGAGCACCGGCACCTCCGCACCGGTGTCGTCCAGGTAGTACAGGCTGTTCTTCTCCGCCCGGACGTACTCGATGTCCAGGCCGAAGGTGCCGAGCATTCCGGTCAGTAGGGCTTCGGCGTATCGGGTCGGTGCGTTCACCATGTCTCCTGGTGTTCAGCGGTTCGGGTGTGCGGAGGAGGAGCGGCCCAGTTCCCTGTCGATGAAGTCGAGGACCTCGTTCTCGGTCGCGTCGGCCAGGTCGGTGCTCTCGCCGGGGCCGTGGACCGTGTCGGGCCGCGCGTCGGTCCATGCCTTGTTCCAGCGGGTGAGGATGGCGGTCAGCCGGTCGGCGATCTCGGACTGCCCGGACCCCGTGTCGTCCGCCGGTCCGACGTCGACCGGGACGGCCATCAGGACGGCCTCCAGCTTGTCCAGCTCGGCCAGTGCGGAGCGGCGGCTGACCCCGTCGGCGGTGGCGAGCCGTTCGAGCAGGTGGTCCACCAGCACGCCGGGAGAGGCGTAGTCGAAGACCAGCGTGGTCGGCAGCGACAGACCGGTCTGCTCGGCCAGCCGGTTGCGGAACTGCACGGCGGACAGGGAGTCGAATCCGGAGTCCCGGAACGACACCTCCCAGCGCAGGTTCTCCGGGGTCGCGTGGCCGAGCACCCCGGCCGCCTCGGCGCGCACCAGGTCCCGCAGATACGCCTCGACCTCGGTCCTGGTCAGGTCCGCGAAGCGGTCGGCCGGCAGGTCGGCGCTCGCCTTCCGGCGCACCCCGCGCGGCACCAGCCCGCGCAGCACCGCCGGGATCTGCGCGGTGTCGCGTTGCAGCGCGGCGAGATCGAGCGGGGCCGGCGCGACCACGGCGTGGCCGGTGGCGAGCGCGGCGTCGAACAGCTCGCACGCCTCGTCCTCGGCGATCACCCGCAGCCCGGACTGTCCGCCGGCGACCATCCGGCCCCAGGCCAGCGACACCGCGGGCAGTCCACCGGCCCGGCGCTGCGTGGCCAGCGCGTCCAGATACGCGTTCGCCGAGGCGAAGTTGGCCTGACCCGGGCTGCCGAGGACGCCGACCACCGAGGAGAACAGCACGAACAGTGCGGGCGGCGCGTCCATGGTCAGCTCGTGCAGATGCCACGCCCCGTCCACCTTGGGCCGCAGCACCTGCGCGACGCGCTCCGCGGTGAGCGCGGTGAACACCCCGTCGTCCAGGACGTTCTCGGTGTGCACGATCCCGGTCAGCGGATGCTCGGCGGGGATGCCCGCGAGCATCCCGCGCACGGCCTCCCGGTCGGCCAGGTCGCACACCGCCACCGTGGCCGTCGCGCCGAGCGCGGCCAGGTCGTCGCGCAGCCGCCCGGCGGACGAGTCCGGCCGCCCGTGCGGGTCGGCGAGCAGCAGGCGCCGCACGCCGTGCGCGGTGACCAGGTGCCGGGCGAACAGCGCGCCCAGCGGCCCGTCCGCGCCGGTGACCAGCACGGTCCCGCCGGCCTCCGGCACAGGCGCAGGCGAAGTGCCCCGCGCGGTCGACGGCACGAGCCTCGGCGCGAGCAACCGCCCGGTGCGGACGGCCAGTTGGGGCTCGCCCGCGAGGGCCGCCGTGAACAGCAGCTCGGTGGCGGCCGGGTCGTCGTCCAGGTCGACCAGCACGATCCGGTCGGGGTGCTCGGCCTGGGCCGATCGCAGCAGGCCCCAGACGGCGGCGCCGGCCGGGTCCCGGACGTCGTCCTCCGCCTCGACGGCCATCGCTCCCCGGGTCACCACGACCAGGCGGTTGTCCGGCAGGTCCTCCTGGGTCAGCCAGGACTGCGCCACGTCGAGCGCGCGTTCCACGGCCCGGTGCACCGCGGCGACCTGGTCACCGGCCGGGTCCGGCCGTGACGGCTGGACCAGCAGGGCGTCCCACGGGGTGTAGGCGGCCGCCGCCTCCTTGACGTCGGCGAACCTCAGCGGCGCCACCGCGGTCAAGTCGCCGAAGCCGTCGAGGGAGCCGTCACCGGTGCCGTCGCCGGTGCCGTCGCCCAGCAGGGCGAGCAGGGTGTCCGGCTCGTCGTCGTCCGTCGTCGTCTCGACCGTGGTCCAGCGCAGTTCGAACAGCGAGGCCGTGCCGGACGGCGCCGGCGCCACGTCTTCCCTCGGCGTCAGGGCGACGGGAGTCAGGCGTACCGACTCGGCCGTCAGCACCGGCAGTCCGGCCTCGTCGACCGCCGCCAGGCGGAACGCGTCCGGTCCGGCGGGGGCCAGGTGCACGCGCAGGGCCGTCGCCTCGGTGGCGTGCAGGACGACGCCCTCCCAGGCGAGCGGCAGCCGGGGCGTGCCGTCCGGCGCGCTCTGCGGATCGCTCTGCGCACCGTCGATCCGTGCATCGCCGAGGAGCAGCGGCTGGACGGCGGCCTCCAGCAGGGCGGGGTGGACGCCGAACCCGCCGAGGCCGGCGAGGGCCGGTTCGGGCAGACGGACCTCGGCGAACAGCTCGTCCCCGCGGCGGGACACGGACTCCAGGCCCTGGAACACCGCGCCGTAACGGTGGCCCGCGTCGGCGAGGTCCTCGTACGCCCAGTCCACCGCCGTGGCCTTGGCCGGCGGCCAGGCGGTCGGCTCGGTCTGCGGCCGGTCGCCGGCGGGGGCCAGGACGCCGGTGGCGTGGCAGGTCCAGGTCCGGTCCCGCGCGGCGCCGTCGCCGCCCGGGCCGTCGGCGGGCCGGCTGTAGACGCCCACCGTCCGCCGTCCGGCCTCGCCGGGGGCGCCGGTGACGACCTGCACCTGCACACCGCCCTGCTCGGGCAGCACGAGCGGTTCGGTGACCGTGAGTTCGGCCAGTTCGGGGCAGTCGGTCGCGTCGCCGGCCCGGATCGCCAGGTCCACCAGGGCCGAACCGGGCAGTACGGGCAGGTCGGCGACGCGGTGATCGGCCAGCCAGGGATGGGTGGTGAGGGACAGCCGGCTGGTGAACACCAGCTCGTCCCGGCCCGCGACCTCGACGGCCGTGCCGAGCAGGGCGTGCTGCGCGGAGTCGGCGTCGAGGCCCGCGATGTCTCCGGACTCGGCCGACCAGTACCGCTCACGCTGGAACGGATAGGTGGGCAGGCTCGTGCGACGGGCCCCGGTGCCGGCGAACACGGCCGTCCAGTCGACCGCCGCCCCGGCGACGAACAGTTCGCCCACGGCCTCGAACAGCCGGCGCACCGACGGCCGGCCGTCCTGGAGCAGCGGCACCGACCCTTCGAGCAGCTGCCCGGGACCCGACTCGGCGAACCGGGTCATGCGCTGCTCGGCCATCCACCGCTCGGCGGCGGCGACGCCCTCGGAGCCGTCCAGGCCCAGCGGGTCGTCGTCGGTCGTCGGCCGGCCGGTCCGCAGCGACACCACCGGGAACCGCGGTTCGGCGAGAGTCACCGCGGCCCGGTCCCCGGACGTCAGGAGCCGGCCGACGGCGTCCGCCGGGAGCGCCCCGGCGACGAACGCGGCGGCCAGCTCGCCGACCCCGGCGCCGGCCACGCAGCCGAACGTGACGCCCCAGGACTCCAGCAGCCGGAACAGCGCCACCTCGGCGGCGAACAGGATCGCGTCGTCCCCCGGCCCGTCGAGCCCGAGCCCGGACAGGGTCTGGTCGAAGGCCTCGGCATAGGCCGGGAACGTCTCGTACAGGGCGCGTTCCGGGCGGTCGGCGGGCCGGCCGGTGAACAGGAAGGCGGTCCGGCCGTCCCCGACGACGGGCGCGTCGCCCTCGGCGATCGCCCGCAGCCCGGCCAGCGCCTGCGCACCGCCCCCGGTGACGAGCACGGCGCGGTGGTCGAACACCGACCGGGTCGCCAGCGAGAGCCCGATGTCGAGCGGGTCCGGCGCGCTGTCGGAGTCCAGCAGGGACAGCAGACGGGCGGCCTGGGCGCGCAGCGCCTGCGGCGACTTGGCCGACAGCGCCCACGGCGCCACCGGCAGGGACGTCTCGGCCCCCACCGGAGCCCGGACCGGCTCCTCGGGCGCCTGTTCCAGGATGATGTGCGCGTTGGTGCCGCTCATCCCGAAGGCGGAGACCGCGGCCCGGCGCGGCCGGTCCAGCTCCGGCCACGGACGGGACTCGGTCAGCAACTGCACCGCGCCCGACGACCAGTCCACCGCGGACGTCGGCTGCTCGACGTGCAGGGTCTTCGGCATCAGGCCGTGCCGCATGGCCATGACCGCCTTGATCAGCCCGCCGGCCCCGGCGGCGTGCTGGGTGTGCCCGATGTTCGACTTCACCGATCCCAGCCAGATCGGACGGTCCGCCGCCCGGTCCCGGCCGTAGGTCGCCATCAGCGCCTCGGCCTCGATGGGGTCGCCGAGCCGGGTGCCGGTGCCGTGCGCCTCCAGGAGGTCCACCTCGGCGGGCGCCACCCCGGCGTTGGCCAGCGCCTGGCGGATCACGCGCTGCTGCGAGGGGCCGTTGGGCGCGGTCAGGCCGTTGGACGCGCCGTCGGAGTTCACCGCGCTGCCCCGGATGACCGCGAGCACCGGATGCCCGTTGCGCCGGGCGTCGGAGAGCCGTTCCAGGACGAACAGGCCCACGCCCTCCGACCAGCCGGTGCCGTCCGCGGACTCGGCGAACGCCTTGGACCGGCCGTCGGGCGACAGCGTGCGCTGCCGGGAGAACTCGACGAACCCGATGGGCTGCGCCATCACCGTCGCGCCGCCCGCGAGCGCCAGACCGCACTCGCCGCTGCGCAGCGCGTTGGCGGCCAGGTGCACCGACACCAGCACCGACGAGCAGGCCGTGTCGATGGACATCGTCGGGCCCTCCAGCCCGAGGGCGTAGGAGATCCGGCCGGAACCGAAGGACGTCGTGGAGCCGGTCAGCAGATAGCCCTCGGCGCCTCCCTCGGCCGCGTCGGCGCCCGCCCCGTACTCCTGCGCGGTCAACCCGGTGTAGACGCCCGTGTCGCTGCCGCGCAGCGACAGCGGGTCGATCTCGCCGCTCTCCAGCGCCTCCCACGAGGTCTCCAGGAGCAGCCGCTGCTGCGGGTCCATGGCCAGCGCCTCGCGCGGCGAGATGCCGAAGAAGCCCGCGTCGAACTCGGCCGCGTCGTAGACGAATCCGCCGACCCGGGGATAGAACGTGCCCGGCTTGTCGGGGTCCGGGTCCCAGAGCCGCTCGATGTCCCAGCCGCGGTCGGCCGGCATGTCCGACATCGCGTCCACCTCGTCGGCGACCAGCCGCCACAGCTCCTCGGGGGTGGTGGCCCCGCCGGGGAAGCGGCACGCCATCCCGACGATCGCGATGGGCTCGTTCTCGCCGCCGGAACCCGGGACGGCCGCGGCGACGGCCGCCGCCGGCGCCCGCAGGTCGCCGCTCAGCTCGGCGAGCAGGTACTGGGCGAGCGCCGAGGTCGTCGGATAGTCGAAGACCACGCTGGGCGACAGCCGCAGTCCGCTGGCCGTGGACAGCCGGTTGCGCAGCTCGACCGCGGTCAGGGAGTCGAAGCCCAGCTCGCGGAACGGCACGGTCTCGCCGACCCGTTCGCCCGCGCCGAACTGGAGCACCGCGGCCACCTCGGACCGCACCAGGTCGGCGATCTGCTCCTGCCGCTCGTGCTCGGGCAGCACGGCCAGCCGGTCGGCAAGGGACCGCTGATCGCCCGCGCCCCGCCGGACCACCCGGCGGGCCGGGCCGCCGACCAGACCGCGCAGCATCGGCGGGACGGAAGCCGCCCCGCCCCGCAGCGTCCGCGTGTCGAGCCGCACCGGCAGGCTCACCGGGCGGTCCGCCGCCAGCGCGCGATCGAACAGCGCGGTCCCGGCCTCCGGGGAGAGGGGCCGCATGCCGGTGTGGCGCAGTCGGTCGTCGGCGGCGACCCCGGCCTGCAGGCCGCCCTCCGCGGCCCACAGACCCCAGCCGAGCGAGACGGCGGGAAGGTCGTGGGCGCGGCGGTACAGCGCGAGTGCGTCGAGGAAGTGGTTGGCCGCCGAGTAGTTGGCCTGTCCCGCGTTGCCCAGCGTGCCGGCGAGCGAGGAGAACAGCACGAACAGCGCGAGCGGTCGATCGCGGGTGAGTTCGTGCAGATGCCAGGCGGCGTCCACCTTGGGTCGCAGCACGGACGTCATACGGTCGGGGGTGAGCGCGGTGAGGACGCCGTCGTCGATGACGCCGGCGGTGTGCACGACGCCGGTGAGCGGGTGTTCCGCGGGGATCGAGTCGAGCACGGCGGCCAGTGCCGAGCGGTCGGCCGCGTCACATGCCGCGATCCGTACCGTGGCGCCGAGGGCGGTGAGCTCGTCGGCGAGTTCGCCCGCTCCGGGGGCGTCGGGGCCTCGTCGGCCGGTCAGGAGCAGGTGGGTGACGCCGTGGTCGGTGACCAGGTGTCGGGCGAAGAGGGCGCCCAGCGCGCCGGTGCCGCCGGTGACCAGGACCGTGCCCTCCGGCTGCGTCTTCGGCCCGACGGCGTCCGTCGCGGGCTGCGGAGCCAGCCGCGGCACGGTCACCGTGCCGGCGCGCACCGCGACCTGATCGTGGCCGGCCGCCAGCACGGCGGGGAGGATCACGAGCGAGGCCGGGTCGTCGTCGACGTCGGCCAGCACGATCCGCTCGGGATGCTCCGACTGCGCGGACCGCAGCAGACCCCACACCGCGGCGCCCACCAGGTCGGGTGCGATGTCGTCGTCCTGGCCGGTCGCCACCGCGCCCCGGGTCAGCACGAGGAGGCGGCCGGCCAGGAAACGGTCGTCGGTCAGCCACTCCCGCACCAGGTCCAGCGCCTCGACGGCCGTGTCGTGCACGGACGCGACGACCTCGCCGTCCGGCTGTCCGGCGTAGCGGACCACCAGCACATCGGCTCCGGCCGCCTCCGACAGCGTCGCGCAACGGTCGACGGACAGCGTCGCGTCGACGTCCCGGCCGGGGGCGCCGAGCAGGGTCCAGCGCCCGGTCGGCTCGGTCGGGCTCAGCTCGGCCGGGACCCAGTCCACGCCGAGCAGCGAGCCGGCCGTCTCGTTCCGCGCGGCCGGCAGTGCGGTCGACACCGGGCGCGCCTCCACCGACCGCACCTCGGCGACCGGCTGTCCCGACGCGTCGGCGAGCTGCACCCGGCAGGAGGTCCTGCCCTCGGTCTCGCCTTCGACGACCAGCCGCACCCGCAGCGCGGTCGCGCCGGTCGCGTAGAGGCTGATGCCGTTCCACACGAACGGGAGCTGGAGCGTGAAGTCCTCGCCCGCGTCGGCGATCGCGGCGACGACCCGAGGGTGGATGGCCGCGTCGAACAGGGCGGGATGGATGCCGAACCGCGCCGTGTCGGTGTGCTCCGGCAGCGTGACCTCGGCGAAGAACTCGGTGCCGGCGGCGCTGTCGCGGCGCCACAGCGTGTGCAGCCCGCGGAACACCGGGCCGTAGACGTAGCCGTGTTCGGCGAGCCGGTCGTAGAACCCGTCCGTCTGCATCGGCTCGGCGCCTTCCGGCGGCCATTCGCTCAGCTCGAAGCGCGGCTCGGGCGCCGAGGGGGCGAGCAGACCGGTGGCGTGACAGGTCCACTCCTGATCGGTCTCACGGCAGGAGTGGATCGCGAACGGCCGGTGCCCGCCGTCCTGCGGCTCCTTCACCACGACCTGGACCCGCACCCCACCCGTCTCGGGGATGACGAGCGGCGCGGTCACCACCATCTCGTCCACGCCGGCGCAGCCCGCCTCGTCGCCGGCCCAGATCGCCATGTCGATCAGCGCGGTCCCGGGCACCAGCGCCCGGCCGCCCAACTCGTGCTCGGCGATCCACGCGTGCGTGCGTGCGGAGAGCCTGCCGGTGAACACCACCTCGTCGGCGCCGGCCACCCGCACCACCGCGTCCAGCATCGGATGGCTCGCGGCCGCCTGCCCCGCCGAGACGACGCCACCGGCCGACGCCTCCTCCAGCCAGTAGTGCTGGTGCTGGAAGGGGTAGGTCGGCAGGTCCACCAGGGCCGCCCCGGCGCCCGTGAGCAACTGCTTCCAGTCGACGGTGTGCCCGTCCGCGTGGAGCCGGGCGAGCGCGGTGAGGGCGGTTCGGACCTGGGGCTGGTCCCGGCGTTGCAGTGCGGTGAAGGTCGCGTCGACGCTCTGCGGACCCATCGCGCTGAGCACGCCGTCGGGGCCGATCTCCAGGAACCTCGTCGCGCCCAGTTCACGGAGCCGTACGACATGGTCGGCGAACCGCACCGGCCGACGGATGTGATCGACCCAGTACCCGGCCGAACGCACGTCCTCGTTGCCCGCCGCCATCGCGATCACCGGCTCCGACAGCTCCACCGCCTCCACCACCGCGGTGAACTCCTCCAGCACGGGGTCCATCAGGGGGGAGTGGAAGGCGTGGCTGACGGTGAGGCGGTTGGTCTTGCGTCCCTGGCCGCGCAGTTCCTCTGCGATCCGGGTGACGACCTCCTCGACGCCGGAGATCACCACCGAGGAGGGCCCGTTCACCGCGGCGATCCCGGCGAGGGTCTCGTGTCCGTGCAGGAGTTCCTCGACCTCAACTTCGGTGGCCTGGACGGCGATCATCGCGCCGCCGGGGGGAAGGGCCTGCATGAGCCGGCCCCGGGCGGCCACGACCCGGCAGGCGTCG